>JAJDEJ010000366.1 GCA_029259815.1 Planctomycetaceae bacterium
TCGTGAGGACGTCTGGGAGCCGGACCAGGACGTCTATTGGGGTGCCGAAAAAGAGTGGCTGGGTGGTGACATTCGCTACTCCGGCGGTTCCGAGGGAGTCGCTGAGGAGCACTCGGCACTCGTCTCCGAGGACAACGCGGATGGCGACATGCACGATCGCAGTCTGGAGAATCCGCTGGCAGCGGTGCAAATGGGTTTGATCTACGTCAACCCCGAAGGTCCGGACGGCAATCCCGATCCGGTCGCGGCTGCGATCGATATTCGCGAGACCTTCAAGCGGATGGCAATGAACGACGAGGAAACAGTTGCATTGATCGCCGGAGGTCATAGCTTCGGAAAGACCCATGGCGCCGCCGATGCGGACCACGTAGGGGACGACCCCGAGGCGACTGGCCTCGAGCAGCAAGGCTTGGGCTGGAGCAACAGTTTCGGCACGGGCAAGGGAGGCGACACGATCACCAGCGGCCTGGAAGTCACCTGGACCAATACGCCCACGAAGTGGAGCAACAACTTCTTCGAAAACCTGTTTGGCTACGAATGGGAACTCACAAAGAGCCCGGCCGGTGCACATCAGTGGGTGGCCAAGGGAGCCGAGCCGACGGTCCCGGATGCCCACGATCCGTCGAAAAAACGCTTGCCGACGATGTTGACCACCGACTTGTCGCTGCGGTTCGACCTGGCTTACGAAAAGATTGCCCGACGGTTCATGCAGAACCCCGATCAGCTCGCCGACGCGTTCGCCCGCGCCTGGTTCAAGCTGACGCACCGTGACATGGGTCCGCGGGCGCGTTATCTCGGCCCGGAGGTTCCTGCGGAAGAACTCATCTGGCAGGATCCCATCCCTGCAGTGGACCACCCGTTGATCGGTGCCAAGGAGATCGCATCACTCAAAAGCAAGATCATGGCGTCAGGGCTCTCAGTCTCGGAACTGGTTTCGACCGCCTGGGCATCCGCGTCGACGTTTCGCGGGTCCGACAAACGCGGCGGCGCGAATGGCGCCCGTATTCGTCTGGCTCCTCAGAAGGATTGGGAAGTCAACCAGCCCGATCAACTGGCGAAGGTGCTCAAGACGTTGGAAGGCATTCAGGACGATTTCAACAGCGCGCAGCCCGGCGGCAAGAAGGTTTCTCTGGCGGACCTCATTGTGCTGGGAGGACTTGCGGGTGTCGAACAAGCGGCGAAGAACGCCGGGCACGACGTCACGCTTCCCTTCACGCCCGGACGCATGGACGCCTCGGAGAAGCAGACCGACATCGAGAACTTCGAAGTGCTTGAACCGATCGCGGACGGCTTCCGAAATTACCTGAAAGGGAAGTACACCGTCTCCGCCGAAGCGCTGCTGATCGATAAGACGCAATTGCTGACGCTGACGGCACCCGAGATGACGGTGCTTTTAGGTGGTATGCGCGTCATGAACACGAATGCCGATGGGACACAACATGGCGTCTTCACCAGTCGCCCAGAGGCGTTGACCAACGACTTCTTTATGAACCTGCTCGACATGGGCACGGAGTGGAAGCCGGTCTCGCAAGACGCGGATGTATTCGAAGGCTGCGATCGCAAATCGGGAGAACCCAAGTGGACCGGCACGCGGGTCGATCTCATCTTCGGTTCAAACTCGCAACTCCGCGCCCTGGCGGAAGTCTACGGATGTGCGGATGCCGAGAAGAAGTTCGTCCACGACTTCGTCGCGGCCTGGAATAAGGTGATGAACCTTGATCGCTTCGACCTCACCTGATCGCAGTCTAGAGTACTTCCAGAAATGGTTTTCGGTATCTGCAGGAGCTTGTTCGAGGAATGACCTCTGCCTGCAGAGAGAGACCCTCCTGCATGACACCTGAAGAACAACTGTCGAATTGCTCGAGCCGATTGAGTCTGTACGCGAGTATCACGGTCTGCCGGAGATCAGAAATCGTATTGGTCGATGTTCTCGGTCGTGAAGACCAGGATGTCGCCGAGCAGGATGTTATCTCCGACAATCGGTTTCTCGCCTAATCGGCCAGCTTGGATCGTGGTGTCACCCGGTTTCAGCTTCTCGTGGGCCAGAGACTCAGCAGCGAGGATCGTCAGGTAGCCGAGATCGATCGTGTTCCACAGAATGACCGACTTGACGGTGCCATTGTGGACGAACCGTTTCATTTCGTTGGGGGTGGATAGGCCGGTGACCAGAATCTCTCCGGATTTACCCATTTGCTCGACCGCCTCGGCTGCCCCTGGAAATGAGACTGAACTGATCCCAAAGATCCCCTTCAGATTAGGATACTTCTTGATCACGTCCTGCGCATCAGCGAGCGCGTTACTGGCGTTCTCCCCCGGGTACTTGATCGTCATGAGGTTCAATTTCGTCTTGGCCAGGGCCGGTTTCATCACGTCGATCCAGGCGTTTTGATTGGCCGAGGTGGCATCCGCGCTGACGATCACTACGTCCCCTTCGACATCGGGGCCGCCCAAGTCCTTAATCATCGCGTCGACCATCCCCTCACCAATCGCTTGCGCCGTCGCTTGATTGACGAAGAAAGTGCGTGTCCCGTCGGCCCCATCAGCATCCCACGTCAGCACTTTGACTCCGTAGTCCTGGGCCTCACGCATGGCATTGGCCACCACATCGGGTGCATTGGGCGCAACGCAAATGACATCGACACCGTCCACCGTCCACTGCTCGATCATCTCCGCTTGCTTCTTGGGGTCACCGTCCGTTGGACCATCGTAGATCAACTCCACGTTCCCCAGTTCGTCTGCCGCCTCGCGGGCTCCTTCAGCACACGAACTGAAGTAGGCGATGCCTTTGATCTTCGGCAGCAGGCAGATCGTGAGTTTTCCCTCATCGCCTCCGGATGGAACCGCCGAACTGTCTCCGGTATCGCCGCTGCAGCCCAATGCGCAGCAAGCGGTCAGCAACCCAATGAATGCCCAGCTTGAGTTCTTCCGCATCACGTCTCGCTTCATGACTTGCTTCAGACCTATTGAACAGATTCGCGACGCTCTGGCGTCCATTCACGACGAAGTCTCTCGATCAGGTTCTACTCACGGCTCATTGGACGCAAGACGCGATAGAGCAGCAGGGATCCAATCAACAACAGTCCGATCACAATGGATCTCAGTTCCTCGACCTGCCATTGGCGACTGACAAACAGTCGGGTCTCGTGAATGAGCAACAGACCGAGTACTGTACCACCGATGTTCCCTCTCCCGCCATAGATGCTGGTACCGCCGACGACGACCGCGGTGATCACATCCAGCTCAAAACCGGTTCCGGCATCGGCCTTGGCTGTGTCGAACCGTGAGACGTAAATGATCGTCGCCAGCCCGGCCATCAAACCGGAGAAGGCGTACAGACGAAACTTGATGCGGTCGACTGCAGCTCCTGAGAATCGAGTCGCCTGCTCGTTGTGCCCGATCGCGTAGACATAGCGGCCGCCGGGAGTCTTCGACAAGAATACCGCACACCCCATCGCCAACAGTCCGAACAAGTAAGCCGGCATGGGGACTCCCCACCACATGCCGCGAGCAAGCTGCGAAAAGCTCTCACCAAACTGCGAGTACGACTCGCCTTGACTCAATCCTTCGGCCAGTCCGCGA
>JAJDEJ010000367.1 GCA_029259815.1 Planctomycetaceae bacterium
CGCCCACGTTTCGTCGAGGAACACGGCGCGATCCGGGTCGATCATCGGCTGCTGTTCCCGCCACTGCCGACGCGCGCTGGCGACGTCTTCGCGGTTCTGCTCGGAGGCAACGAGCGTCTTTTTTTCGAGTCAGCTGCAGCGAAGGCGGGAATCCAGACGGCTTTAAACACCACGTGACGTTCAGGCAGTGTTTCCGCGCACACTAGATTCCCGCATTCGTAGGAATGACGTGCATCGGCTGGGTTTGACGAAGAATAGCCTGACAGTGGTTAATCCCACGTCCGGAGCGTGATGTTTACTTTGACGGGAACGAACTCAGACGGTCGGCTCCCAGCCCGGCTCGTACTCGCGCTTCCAGTAGGCCATTGCCTTTTCGTCGCCGATGATATGTCCGTCCTCCGGGCGGCAAGTGAGCGTGCGACCCGTGCGGTGGGCGATGTTACCAAGGTGGCAGAGTAGCGTACTTTTGTGCCCCGTTTCGATCTCCGCGAACAGCGACATCGGATCATCGTTCCGAATGCACGTGAGCAGATTCGCGATGTGGTCGTCGTGATTGTAGCTGCCGGAGAATTCCTCGATCAGCTTGTCTGCCCGGTCATAGATCTTGGTGTTGCCGTTGCCGTCGATCTCCATCGACCCCTCTTCGCCGAAGAACGCAACAAACCCGGAATTGACCTTATGCTTGTTGCAACTCAGGCCGGTCCAGGTGATCTGCTGCTTGTCGTCAAATTCGAACGCGACGACGTGTGTGTCAGGCGTCTCTTGATCGTCATCGTAGCGATACCGCCCACCAGATGACGTCACCCGCACTGGATAGTCGACGCCCAGTCCCCAGCGACAAATGTCGAGGGCATGCACACCGTTGTTGCCCAGTTCGCCATTGCCCCAGTGCCACAGCCAGTGCCAGTTGTAGTGATGATTGCGGGCGTCCCCCATGATGTACTCCTTGTAGGGCACGCGGGGAGCTGGTCCCTGCCAGAGGTCGTAGTCGAAGTGGGCCGGCACCTCCGCTGCCACACCTTTCCCCATCGACGGGCGCAGGCTGTTGTACCACGACTGTGACTGGAACACGCGACCGATCACACCTTCGTGCAACTTCTGGACGGCAGTGATGAACCCATCGCTGCTGCGTCGCTGGCTCCCCATCTGCACACAGCGGTTGTGCGTGCGAGCCGCCTTGACCATCATCTCCCCTTCCCACGGATTGTGACTGCACGGCTTCTCGACATACACGTGCTTGCCCGCATTGCAGGCCATGATGGTTGCCGGGGCATGCCAGTGATTGGGAGCCGCACACACGAGCACGTCGATGTCCGGGTCGTCGAGGATCTGACGAAAGTCGCTGATCGTCTGCGGTCGATACCCCGCAGCTTTCTCAATGTCGTCTGCACAAGCTGACGCCCGGTAGTCGTCGATGTCACAGGCATACTTAAGCCTCACGCCCTCCTGCTGACTGAAGCTGCGAGCCAGTGCACGTCCCCGACTGAGCCCCATCACCCCAACGCGAATCTCGTCATTCGCAGAAGGCGTCTTGTCGTCTTGAGCGAGACCGACTGGAGCAAGTGACGCAGCGGTCGCTGTCGCAACAGACGTCGACAGGAAGTGGCGACGGTTCAGATGGTCTGACATGATGTATTCCTTGAGGTGGGCTGGCGGACGTCGAATGCCATCAAACTCAGAGTAGTGATTGAAACGGACGGTTGTCGAGTCGACGCGACGAAAGAAAGTAACACTGATCAGCACTCATTCTCACTCATCATCGAACCTTGATCAGCGTCCAAAGCACAAAAAGCGATGATTGAGAATGAGTGGAGATGAGTGGTCCCCTTCTGAAGTCAACGCAGTGGGATACGTTTGGACCGTCTCGCTGCGACCACTGGATTCCCGCCTGTGCGGGAATGACGGATTGACGGGGGGAGATACGTGCGACTTGTCTGAAGTTCGTTTGCATGCGAGCATGATCGTCACGGAAAGAAGAGCCAAACATGACGTCCAGTGACGAACAACCGACAGACGACGCAACCGCTCCGCTCACATTGCGTGACGATCTCAGAACCAACAAATGGTGGGGTGGCGTCGTGCTCGCCGGTTTTGCTTTTGTTGTCACCTGTTTCGCCGCGGTCGTGTCGACGATGGGTGATCCGCAGTCACCGATGAACACACTCCTGACGAAGCATGGTACGACCCTGTTTGTGGTGGAGGCAGCCGCATTGATGCTCTCATGTTTCGTGGCGATGACGGTCGACCGACGACAGACGCTGCGGGCACAACGCAGTGAGCAAGACGAGACGGAGACGCCATGAGCAAGAAAGTCCGGGATGAGATCGATAAGCTGCGGACGGAGCTTGAGCATCACAATCGGCTGTACTACGTCGAAGCGAAGCCGATCATCAGCGATCTTGAATATGACAAATTGTTCAAGCGGCTGGAGCAATTAGAGCAGGAGTATCCCGAGTACGACTCGCCGGACAGTCCGTCGCACAAAGTGGGAGGCGAGCCGATCTCAGGCTTCGAGACGGTGCCTCATCGGCTGCCCATGCTCTCGATCGACAACGTATATGACGAGCCCGCATTGTTCGAGTTCGACGAACGTGTCCGCAAGCTGTTGGACGCTGAGCAAGTTGAGTACACCGTCGAGTACAAGATCGACGGCGTGGCCCTCGCCCTGATCTACGAAGACGGACGGCTGGTGCAGGCGGTCACTCGCGGCGATGGACGTCAAGGAGACGACATCACACACAACGCTCGCACTGTGGGCGGCGTGCCACTGCGACTCGAAGGTCAGGAGCCTCCGGCGCTCCTTGAGGTTCGGGGCGAGGCCTATATCGCCAACTCGGACTTCGCCCACCTGCGAGCTGCGCAGGAGGCAAAAGGGAAAACGGTCTTCGCCAATCCTCGCAATACCACAGCCGGGGCGCTCAAACTGCTCGACCCCAAACTGTGCGCTGCTCGCAAAGTTCGCTTCCTCGCCCACGGCATCGGTGCGCATGAGGGGCTGGAACTCAATACGCACGTCGCCTATCTCGCAGCCCTCAGAAAGATGGGCCTGCCGACGACGCCTGCGGTCGAAGCCCGCACGGGCATTGAGGCGACACTCGAACTGGCCCACGGGCTGATGGACGATCTGCACACGCTCGACGTCGAGGTCGATGGGCTGGTCATCAAGGTCAACAACTTCGACCAACGTGAATCGCTCGGTAACACCTCCAAGAGTCCCCGCTGGCTGATCGCCTACAAATGGGAGAAGTACGAAGCCGTCACGCAGGTCGAGGAGATCGGCATTCAAGTCGGCAAGACGGGTGCCCTCACTCCCGTGGCCCATCTCAAGCCTGTGGAGATCGACCGCACGACCGTCTCTCGGGCGAGTCTGCACAATCGAGACGAACTCGATCGGCTGGGTGTGATGGTCGGTGACTGGGTCGTCGTCGAAAAGGCGGGTAAGATCATTCCGCATGTGGTCCGTGTCGAGGAACATCGCCGCGACGGTAGCGAGAAAACGTTTCGGTTCCCGAAGAAGTGTCCCGAGTGCGGGTCAGACGTCGCTCAGGATGAAGGGGGGGTCTACGTCCGCTGTCTCAATCCGGCATGCCCGGCACAACTGCGGGAGAGTCTGCGATTCTTCGCTTCCCGATCTGCGATGGACATCGAAGGACTTGGGATCAAGCTTGTTGAGCAACTCGTCGCCGCCGGACTGCTCAACAGCTTTGCGGATATCTATCGCATCAAGGATCGAGAGGAAGAAGTGCTTGCACTCGAACGAGTCGGCCAGAAGTCGGTCGACAACCTGTTGGCGGCGATCGAGAAGTCGAAAACGCAGCCTCTGTGGCGTCTGCTGACCGCACTCAACATCCGACACGTCGGGTCCAGCAACGCGCGGGTGCTCGCAGACCGCTTCGGCGTGATCGACGCCATCTGTGAGCAGACCGTTGAGTCACTCGCTGAGGTCGACGAGATCGGACCGACCATCGCCGAGTCGGTCCACACCTACTTCCATTCGGAGTTTGGCACCCGCATCGTCGAGGACCTGCGCGACTGCGGTCTCAATTTCGGCGAGCCGATTCCTGAGGCTGAAGCAGTCGACGAGACGGACGAGCGACCACTCGCAGGCAAGTCGATCGTCGTGACCGGCACGCTCTCGCGTTTCACGCGGGATGAGATCAAGGAGTTCATTCACATGCACGGTGGAAAGGCCTCCAGCAGCGTGTCCAAGAAGACGGATTATCTCGTCGCAGGTCACAAGGCGGGGAGTAAACGTGAGAAAGCGGAAAGCCTGGGAATCACAATTCTCACGGAGGAGAACTTGATTGAATTGGCGGGAGGCGATCCCTCATAAGCACTTACGCACCTGTCGTCGGTCAGTCTCTGACGTCTTCGCTGCGTCAAACTGGGCGAACTCTATGGGCATGGTGAGAGAAGTTGCCAGTCATTTCCCGCTATTTGTTGGCATCTCTGAAGGAATCTGTCTACACTTTCCGGACCGCAAACGATGGGCACGGATCGAATCCGAACGACGACGACACGGCTGGGGTCGTGGTTAGTCGGCGCCCACAAGGAGAAAAGATGACTCTCTTGCGGCCGCAAGGCCTCGGTCTGTCTGACGTTGTAGACGTCGCGGATCATGAAGATCTATTTGAAATCGTCGACAACGAACGCGTGCTTGAACTGTCTCACTTGGGTCCGGGGACAGGATTTCGCAACGAAGCTGCGATTGTGAAATCGACGGGAGTTCGCGAACGTCGCATCATGCGGCTGGGCGTTTCCTCTCTCGATGTGGCTCACGCTGTCGCTGACAGGCTGCAGTTTGAGGTCGGCTTCGACTGGAACGACTGTCCCGCGATCGGCATCTGCCACTCCCACACCGATCCGCATGCCACACAGGATCTGGTCGACGAGCTGTTCGCTGCCCTCGACATCACCAGGCCCAAACCATTTGTGATCAACTTTGGATGCACGGGCTATCTCAAGCTGCTGCGATTCGGAGCGGAGGCCCTCGGTCAGATCGACAGCGACGCACCGATCCCGCTGCTCACAGTCGAGACTCCACAGCAATGGCACGACGCAGCTGACCGGGCTTTTTGCGGCATCATCTCCGCCGGAGCGACCGGCAGCGTCCTTTCCCGAAGCGGTCAACACGCCCTTCAACAATCGGCGATTCAATCGGTTCCCGTCCCCGAAGTCGATCGCAACTGGGAGACGCTGTTCCGCACAGAAGTCGGCGAATATCCCGAATTCACCGGCGGCTACAGCACACGGACCGTCATGCGCATGAATGGCGAAGCGGTCTTCTTGAACGGCGTCGAACTAATGATCGACGCCGTGCGTCAAGCCATGTCGGGCGTCGACGCGACCGACCGCCGCGTGCTCGTCGTCCCGCATCAGCCCAGTGGCAAGATGCTCCGCGCTCTGTTCGCCGTTCTGAAGGATGAGTTCCCGGACGCCGTCTACCTCAACAACCTCGAACGCTACGCCAACAGCATCTCGTCAACGATCCCGACTGTGCTCGCTCACCTGGACGAAGTCCTCGCGGAGCAGAACGAAGCCCCGGCGAAAAAAGGCGACCTCATCGTCCTCCCTGCCGCCGGCATCTGTATGACGAGCAAACCGACGAATCTCGCACAGGGTTGGGCCGTGCTGGAGTGGTGAGAGTGACCTGGTACATCATCTGACCTGAATTGACGGGCTGAACAACTTCGGGTGGCAGGGTCAGCAGCGAAGCGGATGGCCCTGGAGTTCGGCGTCCACTCGCACCGGGGCCTTTCGCTTCGCTGCAGACCCCGCCACCCCAAACTGTCAACTCAGATCAGACGATCCACTAGTCATGTCGGGTGCGTGACCCCGTAGGGAGAAGGAATCAATCATGCACGACCGTCCGCTCTCCACGTTCGTCATCATTGTGCTGCTCATTTCGCTTTTGGGGCAAACCTCCCTCGCACAGGGCGCAGACGAGACGAAGTCGACAGGTGACAGCCGTCTTTTTCGCGAGATGCAGGAAACGGGAAAACCAGCGTTGATCATCGCAGGCAGCGATGGCTGCATCTATTGCCGGCAGATGGCTGCCGAATTGGAATCGAACGCCGCACTTAAGCCCTATGTGCAGCGAATGTTTGTCGTGAAAGTCGACGTGGATTCCAGCGAGTGGCCCATTCTCCGCCGTGAGTTCAACTTCAAGGCGAGTGGGATTCCGGCTGTTTTTTTCATTCGGGCTGACGGGGAACTGCTCTACGGAGAGTCGGGGAAACCTCGTGACATGGTTGAGTTCTTCGAGAAGCGTTTTGAAAAGGCAGGCACGATCCTTGAACCAAAGACACTCGCGGTCATGAAGCGAGAGCTCTCGAAGCTTGAAGCTGCACAGAAACGAAGCGACTGGACCCGTATCGCTGCATTGGTCGCCAAGCGAAGTGGTTCAGGCAGCTATGCCTCCATCGCTCTGGAGTTCGACAGGGCGGCTGCAGAGCTGACAGAGCAAGCGACGAAAGAACTCGCTGCGGCAGAAGAACTGCTGAACGAAGAGGCAACGCAGTTGGAAGGGGCAATGGCGCTCGTGACAGCGGCCCATGCCTATTCCGCCTACAAGCCTGTTCACGAGATGACGGACGAAGCCATGATCAGGGCGAAACAAGATGCTGCGATGTCTCAGACCTTTGAGGACGCAGAGCGGTTGGTGAAGGCTGTCGAACATGAATCCAAGCGAGGCCGGACCTTGGCCGTACGGGTGTACGAACAGGTCGTCGCCGATCGTCCAGGCACTCCCGCTGCCACGTTCGCCGCAGAGCGACTCGAGGCCATCAAATAGAACGGCAATTGACCTCACATCGCCCCGATCGGACTGAATGACGACTCTTCAGTTGTCATTCGAGCGTGCAAAGCGGTATCACGTGTCTCATGCTGGACTCGTCACCTCATGCTCGACCGCGAGATGATTTCGATCGTAGCCATCCTCACTGGCAGCGATTCGGGTTGTGGACAGGACTTGCGGCGTTCGTCCTGGTCATGATTTTGCCAACACCGGACGGCCTTTCGCCTGCAGCTCAACGACTCGCGGCAGCGACGGTGCTCATGGCCATCCTCTGGGTGTCACAAGCGATTCCGATCGCGGCGACGGCGCTTATTCCGCTGGCCGCTTATCCGCTCTTGGGCATTCAGTCGGCAGGAGATGTTTCACAGTCCTATGTGAATGCGAACATCTTCCTGTTCTTCGGCGGATTCATCATTGCGCTGGGGATCGAGAAGTGGGGACTGCACCGACGCATTGCTCTGCATGTCGTGCATGTGATTGGCGGCAGTCCACCGCGCATCGTGCTCGGGTTCATGATGGCGACCGCCTTCCTCTCAATGTGGATCAGCAATACAGCGACGACCATGCTCATGTTGCCGATCGCCATCGCACTGCTGCAAACGCTGGGCGAGGTCGATGCAGAGACGGCGGCTTCAGAGAACAGTCGGCAACAGACTCAGGAAGCCTTGTCTCGACTTGGCATCGGTTTGATGCTGGGGATCGCCTATGGCGCGAGTTGCGGCGGTCTGGCGACTCTAGTCGGCACGCCCACAAACGTGACGTTCCTCGGTCAGTGGAAGCAGTTGTTCCCACAAGCCCCCGAGGTATCGATGGGGGAGTGGCTTCCCGTGTTTCTGCCGCTGACTGGCCTGATGTTGCTCTCATCGTATCTGGTCCTGACGTGGAGGCTGCCGCGTCATCTGGGCGATCACGATCCCGGACGAAGCTTCTTCCGCAATCGACTGAAAGCACTGGGCAAGCCCTCATCCGGCGAACGGGCCATGCTCGTCGTGTTCATCACGACGGCCCTGCTGTGGGTGTTTCGCAAACCTCTCCAGTTTCGCAGCAGTGAGACAGGGGAGAGTTGGACCCTGCTGCCCGGCTGGGGACCGTGGTATGAATCATTTCTCATTGAGCGTCTCCACGCCGATGCGACTGTCGCGAGTGGGGCCGTCCATGATGCGACGGTGGCAATGACGATGTCACTCCTGCTGTTCGTCCTCTCGGTGCGGACGTCCACCGCTCAACGTGAGACATTGATCGATTGGGAGACAGTTGAGCACAAGATGCCCTGGGGGATCATCCTGCTGCTGGGCGGAGGTTTCGCGATGGCGTCCGCGTTCAGCGACACGGGCCTCTCGGCATGGCTGGGCGAGTCACTGGCTCGCTCCCTCGCCGGCACGCCGTTGCCGGTGCTCGTGTTCTGCATCTGTCTGATGATGACCTTTCTGACGGAGTTCACCTCGAATGTTGCCACGGTCAGTACGCTTCTGCCCATCCTCGCGGGGACAGCGGTCACGCTGGGCGTTGACCCACGGTTGCTCATGATCCCGGCCACTGTGACTGCGAGTTGTGCGTTCATGCTGCCGATTGCCACTCCGCCAAACGCGATCGTATTTGCCAGCGGTCGCGTCTCGATGGGGCAGATGATTCGTCACGGCCTGCTGCTCAATCTTCTGGGTGTGATCTTTGTAACAGCCGTGACATTTTGGCTGCTGGTCCCCATGATGGGCATCACACCCGAAACTTTGCCCGCATGGGCCGTCCCGCCCGCTGCCCCTTGAGAGCGACCATACTACGAAAGATGAACTGATGGCCGTGTTGAAGTCGTGTGGAGTCCTGATCGTCCGCGGCGACCCGATCGAAGAGTTTCTGTTGATGAAGCACGCGGACCGATGGGATCTGCCGAAGGGCCACGTCGAGCCGGGGGAGAGCGAGATTGAGTGTGCTCTCCGTGAGCTCGAAGAGGAAACCGGTATTGAGTACACCGACATCGAACTGATCCAAGACTTCCGCTTCTGGTCGAGATATGTCCTCCCAAAACAAGACGCTCGTCATCCGGGGCAGCCAAAGGAACTCGTTATCCTTCTCGGACGATTAGTGAGAGAGACCGAAATCGTCGTCACTGAGCATCTCGGGTACGAGTGGTTTCCGTGGCAGCCACCGCACGCGATTCAGGAGAGAACGATCGACCCAGTGCTCGCGGCCGTCGCTGAACATGTAGGGGATTTTGGATAGATCAAGGACTTGCACATTGCAATTTAATGTGAGAACCGTGTTCATTATTGATCCAAGTTCTTACGATCCGTTTGTCGCAATTTGAGATTCAGCAACCGGAGCAGGAACCAGACATGTCGGCCGACACGGATCTTTTGTCACGGATCGCCTCTGCCTCCCAAAGGGGATCACTTTCCACGGGGGCACATGAGAATCTCACTCGCTGGCTCACGGAGCCACAGTATGCAGAATACGTCGAGCCGATCAGGAAAATGATCTGTGGCGGCGAATGGGAGACGCTCGATCGTTTGTTCTGGGAAGTCATCCCATTCGGCACGGGCGGACGGCGGGGGCTCATGGCAGAATTCGGATCAGCGACGATCAATCCCCGCACCATCGCCGAATCGGCTTACGGGATTGCGGCGTATCTGACTTCGCAGTCAATCACTGATGCCAAAGTCGTCATCGCTCACGACACCCGTAACCGCTCCGAAGAATACGCGCGGCTGACAGCGACAACGATTGCAGCTCAGGGGTATCAGGTCTTTCTTTTCGAGCAATACCGATCGACTCCCGAACTGTCGTTCGCGGTGCGATCTCTGGGCTGTGCTGCGGGTGTGATGATTACCGCCTCGCACAACCCGCCGAGCGACAACGGATTTAAAGCCTACTGGTCGACGGGGGGGCAGGTGTTGCCGCCGCACGACAAGGGCATTATTGATTGTGTTTATCAGGCCGGCGAGATACCGACGATCGACTTCAACCAGGCGGTCTCCGATGGTCTCATCGTGTTGATCGGGCAGGACATTGACGACCAGTATCTCGGGACTGTCGTCGCAATGAGCCTGTCAGACGTCCGCGACTTACCGGGGCTCTATTCCCCTCTTCATGGCGTCGGCGAAACCGTGTGCTACGAAGTTCTGCAACGAGCCGGCTTCAAAGGCATCGAGATTTACGAGCCACACCGACAGCCAAGTGGCGACTTTCCCAATGTCGTCGACCACTTCCCCAATCCCGAGCGGACGGTCGTCTTCGAGCCGTTGATTGCCCATGCGAAGGAACATGGACAGGACGTCATTCTCGCATCCGACCCGGACGCGGATCGGCTCGGAGTGTGTGTGAAAGGGACCGATGGCGAATTCGTCCATTTGACGGGCAATCAGATTGGCAGCCTGATTGCAGATTACATCCTGCGGAAACGTGCAGAACAAGGTAACCTGACTTCCGATCACTACATCGTCGAAACGCTCGTGACGACACCCCTCATCGGTGAGATTGCGAAGTCACATTCGACCCGCGTGATCGATGATCTGCTCGTCGGCTTCAAGTACATCGGTCAGACGATTGACGCCGAGCGGCCCGATCTGTTTGTCTTCGGTGCCGAGGAGTCACTCGGCTATCTTGCTGGCGACTATGCACGCGACAAGGACGCAGGGATCGCGGCTTTGTATATTGCTGAGTGCGCGGCCGAATTCCGTCAGCAGGGCAAGACGCTCCTTGATCGGCTCGATGAGTTGTACGCCGAGCACGGTTACTTCCTCGAAGGACAAATGTCCAAAGTCTGCGAGGGAGCCGAAGGAAGTCGGCAGATCGCACAGATTATGACGGCCTTTCGCGAGCAGCCGCCCGTCGAGTTGGCCGGGCTGCCGCTGCAATCGGTCCGCGACTTCGGCACTCACGAAGTGCGAACTCTCCCGGAGAACAAGCGAGTCGCCGATCTCCCACAGCCGCAGGGGAACCTGTTGTTCTTCGAGACCGCATCGACAAACGGCGTCACCGTCCGCATCGCCGTGCGTCCCTCGGGCACTGAGCCCAAGATCAAATTCTATCTGTTCGCCCGGTCCGACGTCACAATTGCCGATCAGCTGGACCGCATCAAGAAACAGACGGGCGACACGATTCAGCGTGTCCAGTCGTCGCTCTCGGTTTGGATCGACATTGTACTTGCATGATCACTGAGAGTCTTACGAATAACGACTGCGATCGGAGAAGTGACTCTGTTGGTCGACCCAGCCACTGGGGCAAGACAATGGCATCATTGAACAACGAGGTCACTAGTTCTCTTTGCTTTTTTCAAGCGATCGAATGAGACATACCGTTGGCTCAGCGTGAATGCCCACGTTCTACCCGTCTCCGTCGTGATGTCATTCGGAATGGTATTCTCAAGATTGTAGGTGTCGGTCGAATCGGGGTCTGACAAGAACATGACTTTGTAGATTTGTCCTTCCCGCTGCTTTCCGTCCGAGAGCGTCTTGTTGACCAAATCGCCGAGAGGACCCTTGTGAATGCCGCGTCGGAACTCGACACGTTCATAGACATGCTTCTCCGTGATTCGGGGAACAAGCGACTGAATGGCTCCATCAGCATAGAAACCCATGCGATGCACTCGTTGAAAGGAACGCTCTGGTTGGCAGATGTAGGCGTGGTATTCCTTGTACATGGGCCACGCCCCACGTGCGGCTACGATGACCACATTGTTCTCTGATGCAATCAGTTTTTCATTAAGCAACATTGCCTGGAGTTCTCGAAGCAGGAAGCTTTCCCGTTCAGAAATAACCTCTAGTGGTGCGTCACAGCTTAGGAACTGGGAAAGTTTTCTTTCCCTGATTTCATGAGTTGATTATAAATCGCGAGTCTTGACCCATGGAAGGAGACTGACGATGCAGGATGTCTTGGTATGCGCAGGCCAACGGACACGGAATCTGTCGCTGGACGAGGAC
>JAJDEJ010000368.1 GCA_029259815.1 Planctomycetaceae bacterium
CGCGTCCGAGCGACACTGTCATCACGGCGGAGCGTGATGACGACTTTCGGGACGGTCAAGCAGTGGCACAGCAAACGACGATTGCCACCATTCTATCCGATTGCTGGTTCATCGTTGTGGTGTTGGTGACTGTGCTGTCACATCACACACATCTCAAGGCCGCTGAGTCACCAGCAAGCGTCACAATCGAACAGACGCGATGGGGCTTCGACAACAAGTGCGTGCTACGGAGTTTTGTGCCGTTGTCAGTTCTGGTGCGGAACGACTCCGCAGGAGAATTCGAAGGCACATTGCGGTTGACGCGTGGGATACGGTTGAGTCAGCAGATTGATGCCGTCATTGAACAGGATGTGTACCTCGGGCCACTCAGTAGTCGCTGGGTGCAGTTGATGCCCTACGTGATGGGCGAGTGGGAGCAATGGAACCTCACATGGGTGGGACAAAGTGGTGATCCCTATTCGGTGCCGACTCCCAACGGGGGTGAGAGGGCGACCGTGTTGCTCTATGACCCGGACCAACTCCAGACGGGCGGCGGGGTACTCAATCGTTTCCCGGCGGATCTGTTCCCGACGTCGGTCACGGCTCTCGATGGTTTGCGCGGCGTCGTGTTCGACAGCCCGCCCCGTTGGCAGGGCGCCCGCAGACAGGCCTTTCTCGACTGGCTACAGCTGGGCGGACGCGTCTATCTGCTGCATGATGATCAGGGACAGTATCCCACGTTCGGTGATTCACTGGGGATCCTCAATCGTGCCAGCGAGACATTCTCGGTCGGTGTCGGAACCGTGCGACGTCTCCCACGCATGGCCCGTGCCCTCGACATGGAGTCGGCGAATGAGCTGATCCTGCATGACGATGCCCCACGTTACAACACGAAGACTTGGCAAGAGTTTCGCAAGACGAAGGGGTATGACGGCCGATTGCCGCTGATCAATCGCAGTGGCTGGGACCGCGACTCGGAACTGCTCAGCCATCTCCAGAGGCTCAGTCGCTTCAAACGGAACTGGCTGGCAATCTATGGATTAGCCGTCCTGTATGTTCTCGCCTTGTTCCCCGGTTGTTATTGGTTGGGACGTCGACTGAAGAAGCATCATTGGTTCTATGTCGGCTTTCTGACATTCGCCGGCCTGTTCTCTGTGGGCTTCATCTCTCTGGGAAGACTGGGAGCTTCACACACGGCGCGCATCCGCAGTGTGGCTGTGGCGAAGCAGCTCGACGAAGGCCTGTATGACGTGACCAGCTGGTCGAGTGCAGCCGTCAAAGTGGGAGGCGAGTATCACATCGAACACTCCGGCACCGGTCGATTGTACACGGCAGCGTCAGAGATTGAGTCCGTGCAGGGTCGGATCGTCTGCGGTCCAGATGGACACCTCGAAGCGAACATCCCCCCCGCCTCGACACGATCAGTCATTTATCGCGCGCGGCAGGAGGGACCCTCACTAGGCGTCGCGGTGAGTCGCATTGCTTTCGACACAGGTCAGCTCGGACAACTTGCCATTCGTACAGGCGAGGACTTCCCTGCAAAGCCACTCTCGGTGCATCTCTGGCATCAGGATCGCGTCTACGAATTGAGCCAGACCGGTTCCGAATGGACGCTGAAGCCCTCAAATCGCAAACAAGGGATCGCCTTTCTCTCGGACGTGACCGACTTCCGCGTCTCGCGATTTGGTCTCACACCTAGGGGACCGACGTGGCTCAATTCTGAACCGCCGCCATTGGTCGAACAATATGACGAACTCACTCGGTCATTGATTGGCAACAGCTTCGGACTTAACAACACGGTTGATCCTCTCCGTCTCACTCTGGGGCCGAACATGATTCGCCTGCTGATTTATGCTGAGATGCCGTCCGACTTCCATGCGACGGGCGACGCGTTTCCCGATCAGTACGGATGCGTGATGTACGTCGTCGATCTGCCGACCTCGTCCATCCGCCGGGCGCCCGACACCGTGACTCCATTAGAGGAATAGTGGGTGACACGCCCTGACGGTAGGAAGGGCGTGGCCGATGAATCTGAAGCACTGATACTCGATCCCGCGATCGCCTCGCCTATCCCGTTGGATTGGGCGTGCCACCCTCGTTGAACACTTGACACATCACCGAACGACGGAATCATCGCGACATGCTACACGGGGCCCCTACTCTACTAATGCGAGCCTTGCGTGAGGACGCCAATCGTCCGCGTCCGCACTACTTCCGGCTGAGCGGGACGCTGCTGATCTTTCTGTTCCTGATCGTGGCACATGCATCGTCGGGCGGCATCAGTTCGCCCGGACTGCGATTCTTCCAAATGATCTCGTTTCTTAACCTGGCGCTCATTGTTCTCGCTGGTTCGAGTTACTTTGCCACGGCCATTACCGAAGAGAAGGAACAGGGGACGCTCGGCCTGTTGCATCTGGCAGGAGTCAGCCCGCTGGGGTTGTTGCTGGGCAAGTCGACGTCGCGGCTGATCTCGGTCCTGCTGGTCTTTTTGGCACAGCTCCCCTTCGCCCTGCTCGCGATCACGCTCGGCGGCATCACGGTCCGGCAGATCATTGCGATCGACGTCTCATTGGCTGCGTTTCTGATTATGGTCGCAAACGTGGCTCTGTTGTTGTCCGTGCTGTGTCAGCGCTCAGGGCTCGCCTGTTCGTGGATGTTCCTCGGGCTGACCGGCCTGCTGTTGGGTGTGTACTACGGCGACGACAGTCTGGCTCAACTTGTCAGACGAAAGTTCCTCTCTGCAGACTCTCCCCTCGTGACGTTCGGCACGGATGCCCTCACCGCACTGAACAAGGTCTCGATCATCACCCGCATCAATGAGGTGCTGGAGACCGGGTTTGATGGACCAATCGCGGGAGCACAGGTGTGGCTGCATCTGTTGGTCAGTCTGATCGCGTTCGCGCTCTCCTGGCTGGCATTCGATCGCTTCACGCGCTATGCGGATGTGTCGAAGCCCGCTCGTGGCTGGCTACCTCAAAGCAAGACCCGCTGGAGACTGCTCGTCGGTCGCCCGTGGCGGTGGGCCTTCGTCTGGAAGGACTACCATTTCATCGCCGGCGGACATGCTTTGGCACTGCTCAAACTGGCTGGTTATCCGTTGCTGTTGGCACTCATGTGGCGATATCAAGAAGCACTACACACGGTGACCGGCCTCCATTTCCCTTCTCTGTCACGACGTGTCATGGCGATCATCATTGGCGGCGAGCTAATCCTCTCAGCGTCGCGAATGTTCCATGAGGAACTCAAGTGGGGCACTCTGCCAAGTGTCGCCTCGCTCCCACAATCGGTCGTGGTCACCGCCTATGGTAAATTTCTGGGGTGCCTGTTGGGCATCATCCCGGCGACCGTTGTGCTCGGTGTGCTCGTGCTGTTGGTCCCGCCGGGCAAAGGGTCGGAGGACCTCTGGCGTGAACCAGCTTGGTGGCTGTTGGGGATGGAGTTTCTGGTGTTGTTACATCTCACCGCCCTGCTCTCCCTGACGGTTAAATGGGGGGCATTGGCATTGGCCGTGGCGACGCTCCTGGTCGTGAACGCATTGCTTGCACTGCCCGTGTCATTGATTGCCGCCAGCCTGATGGCGACGTTTGAAGAGCGATCCGCCCTCATCTCGCCGGTGATCTATATGGGCCTTTCGATCTGCGTGCTGCTACAGGTCTTCATTGCCATCGGCGTTCGACAAGCCGCTGCCCGTTGATTCGCAGGTGATTGGGTGCCTCTGTGATGTGTGGTCGGCGAACGGTGTCTAGAACTAGCCGCGTCCCTCAGGAAGCGGATACGCAGCGATTTCCAATGCTCTCAATGGGTTCCTCCGCTGTTCCAAGATCCGCTTCCTGACGGGCGCGGCTAGTTGACGTAAGGGCCGTCGAAGCTCCGTCCATACGATTTCTCACGATTCAACGGATGTACTCCGAGTAACTCCGCATGCGGGCGACATTGCATCCCGTCGCAGGCCGCCTCAGAATGAGATGCGACGACGATGTGCCCTTTCGCATAAGCGACCTCGACAGAAAGACGTTATGTCACAGACAGATCATCGCAGCTCACTGTTCGCACTCTTGATCGGCCTCTGTTTTGTGGCAGCAGCGACTCCTACGTTGGCTCAACCGAAGCGCGTGCTCGACTTCGACCCCGACTGGACACCCCGTCCCCAAGCAGGAGACGTCCCTGCCTATGTCAAAGAGACCGACGTGGACTGGGTCGACCCACGATTACAGCAGATGGACACAGGCCGAACATGGAACGCCACCTTTCGCTATCCGCACGTGGGCAGCAGTGAGAGTGAGCCGCCCCTGCTCCGATCCTTCAAGGGGACCGCCATCCGCATTGGCGACGATGGCGAAGCGGCCATCATCTTCGATAGGAACCAACTCCGCTGGGCGTGTGCGTGGACCGGCGACTATCTCACGCACAGTGATCGCCGCTTCGGCCTGCTCAATACGCCGCAACCGGCAGGTGACGTGCAGTTCTCAACGGTACCACTCCCAGAAGCGACAACTGGTCCGATGCCCTGTGAGCAGGGACGTTATCTCGGTCTGCATCGGCACGGAGCGAAGGTCGTGCTGTCCTATACCGTTGGCTCGACACGCATTGATGACTCCCCGTGGATCGAACACCCGCATGGGTTCGACGTTTTCACGCGCTCGATCCGCGTCGACGGCGCATCCGAGCCATTGTCAATTCCATTGATTGACACACCTCACGACTTTGAGCAGGTGAGTTCCGGCAATAGCTTCACAAGCCTGATCATTGGCGACAAGCAATTGCAGATTGCGATTGGCCTTGCTCCAGGGTCGAGTCGCGGCACCTTGCAACGAGACGATGATGGCCGAGTCACGCTAGACGTCTCACCGAGTGAACGTCCTCAGGTGTTCAAGGTTCTGTTCGTGCGGGACGAGTCGATCGCATCTGCCCAGTTCTTCATCATCGCGCGCGAGTCTCCCAAGGTCGATATCGCACAGTTCAGTCAGTGGACATCTCCCGGTCCACGCCAATGGACCGAACACATTGCCACTCAAGGGAAGATCGCAGCCGACAACGCAGCGTACGTCATTGACACCATCGGCGTGCCGTTCGAGAACCCGTACAAGGCGCTGATGTTTCTTAGCGGTGTCGACTTCGTTGGCGACGACGTCTATGCCTCGACGATTCACGGCGACGTCTGGAAGCTGACGGGGGTCGACGACGATCTTGATGAGGTTGTCTGGCAGCGGTATGCAACCGGGCTGTATCAGCCGTTGGGACTCAAGGTGGTTGATGGCAAGGTCATGGTGCTGGAGCGGGGGCAGCTCACGCGGTTGCATGATCTCAACGATGATGGCGAGGCCGACTTCTACGAGTCGTTCAACGCTGACTGGCATGTTGGCGGAGGTGAGCACTCGTTCGACACGTGCCTGGAAACCGACCCTGCCGGGAACTTCTACTTTCACTCGACGGGTGATCCCCACGTACCGACCGGTGGCACGGTGATGAAGGTCTCAGCCGATGGCAAGCAGAGCGAAGTCTTCTGCACCGGGTTTCGTCATCCCATTGGCATGGGCGTGCTGCCGGATGGTCGCATCACCGGAGCTGACCAGGAGGGCAACTGGATGCCATCGACACGGATCGACATCTACCAAAAGGGTGGATTCTACGGCGACTTCCGCGCGCATCATCGTGATCCGCCCCCTGAGACGTATGACAGTCCACTCTGTTGGCTCCCTCGTCAGTTGGATGGCTCTGCGGGAGGACAGGTGAGTGTGCCAGGCGATCAGTGGGGACACCTGGCGGGCCGCACGCTGCACATGAGCTTTGGGAGATGCCGCATGATGTTGCTCATGATGCAAAAGTTGAGTGACGTCGAGCAGGCGGGAGCCGTTGATCTTGGCCTGCAGTTTGATGCCGGTATTCAGCGGGGAAGATTCCGACCGACCGATGGTCATCTCTATCTGGTGGGCATGGACGGCTGGCAGACGGCGGCCATCGCTGACGGATGTTTGCAGCGTGTGCGATACACCGGACAGCGCTGGATGTCGCCCACAGAACTGGAGATTGAACCGCATGGCATCCGCCTGACGTTCAGCGAGCCGCTCGACCGTGACATCGCCGCACTGGTGGAACGGTATCACATTGAGCAGTGGAACTATCTGTGGAGTGGCGAGTACGGATCGGCCCGCTACTCGGTCGAATCGCCCGGGGAGGAGGGGCAGGATGAGGTCGCAATCACGAAGGCATCGGTCAGTTCCGATGGTCGTGAGGTGTTTCTGAGCGTGCCTAACCTCGCCCCCGTCATGCAGATGCAGATTGACTACCGTCTTGTCGGCCAGCAGGGCGAGGACGTGAAAGGCGTGGTCTACAACACGATTCACACGACCGGCGGGTGAAGAGTCCGCTTGATTTTCGGTGGTATGGGACGAAAGCGAGTGATGTTTCCGGCCATTTCTCGCCGTTGCGATAGGTTTCGTTTGAACCAATGCAGTAGAATCTGCGTACTGAGAGAGAAGAGCCTGCACAGGAACCGACGTCATGACCGCACGTGATCATTGGATTGACCGGCACCTTCGTCGACTGCACATTGGGCAGTTCCTGCAACGAGCGGTCGAGTGGCTGACGGTGTATCTGTTTTTCTTCGGCACGACGGTGCTCGTGGTCAAGCTGACGACGCCTGCCTTGTGGCCGCACGTCCTCTGGGTTGCTGTCGGCGCGGTGCCTGTGACGCTGCTGGCGTGGTGGACGTCGCGAACAGGTCAGTTCACACGGGGCGAGTCGGTCGCATTGCTCGATCGATCGCTGGGAGCGGGTGGGCTGTTGATGACACTGACTGAAGCCCCGGATGAGGATTGGGAGACCCATCTCCCGCAGGTCGAACGACGTTGGCGAGAGAGTCTGCCGCGGATTCGACCCAAGCGGTTCGCAGGCTCATTGGCGATGCCGGTGTTGTTCACCATCGGTGCTTGCTTCGTGCCGCTGCGGGAGATCTCTGCGAACCCTGTCGTAAAAAACACGGCCGGACAACAGGCGACGTCCGAGCTTGAGAACATGCTGGAGGCGCTGGAAGAGGCTGAGGTTCTTGACGAGCAAGAGGAGCAGACACTCCGCGATGCCATTGAAAAGCTGCAGGAGGAGACCGAGGACGCTCCGCTCACCCACGAGAAGTGGGAGACGGTTGACGCACTCGAACAACGGATGCGGATGCAGTTGGAGGAGGCGAGTGTCGGGATTGCTCAAGCCGCTCAGGCGGCAGCCATCCTGGCGAAGGCGGGCGATGGTGAGAACAGCGAGTTATCAGCCGAGCGACTGGCAGAACTGGAGGAGGATCTTGTCGAAACGCTGCGGAAGATGTCAGAGAACGGCAGCCTCTCTGCAGGAGCCGGCTCGCTCAGCAAGAGTGATCTCCAACGCCTCATGAAGAGTGGACAACTCCGTCTGCCGGAAGATCCCGAGGAACGCGAGAAGCTGCTCAATGAACTCTCCGACTTCCTGCAGGAGGAGGCAGACAAACTCAGCGAACTTCGCAGCGAGTGTGAAGGCGGACAATGTGAGAACTGCGGTAAGGAGTGCGAAGGCGGTCAGTGCCAGGCATGTGCAGGCAACAAGCCCGGGCGAGGTGGGATCAGCCGGGGTCGCGGTGATGCCGAGATGGCATGGGGCGACGAGTCTGACGAGACGGGGGTCAAATTCAAGGAGACGGTCCTGCCGCCCGGAATGCAGGAAGATCCGAAGGACGAAGTGATCGGCATCACGCGATCGGAACCCGAGGTTGACCCGGCAACGTCGGTGTCACGGGGGGCCGCGCACGCTAACGATCCCGCTGCCGGTCGGGAGACATGGGACCGGAAGCTGCGTCCTCGGCATCGGGGAGCGGTGCGGAAGTTTTTTGATTCGGCGAAGGGTGAGTGACGGGGCGGGGAGATGATCAGACGTGATCCGTCGTCGCTGAACTCGCAAGAGTTCAGAGAACCTGAGAGATTCAACACGGCTGAATTCTGGCGAATCCAGCTACAAGCAAGGAAGATGCTTTGAGCGACATCGCGACGGAACAACAGGCGACTCAGCGTTTGCTCTCGCCCGACGAGGTTGAGCGGGCGCGGGGCATGATTGGCAAATTGCTCGATGGACTGGGGACAGCCATTCTGGGGCAGCAGGAGTTGCTGGAACTGGTGACAATTTGTCTGCTCGCGCGAGGGCACATGCTCCTGGAAGGTTTGCCGGGATTGGGCAAGACCGAACTGGTCAAGTCGCTGTCAGCCTTGCTTGGACTGGGATTCCGTCGCGTGCAGTTCACGCCGGACTTGTTACCGGGCGACATTGTGGGGTCGCCCATCCTGCAGGATACGGACGGTTCGCGAAAGCTGGTGTTTCACAAGGGGCCGATCTTCGCGAACCTGCTACTCGCTGACGAGATCAACCGAGCAACGCCGAAGACACAGTCGGCCCTGCTGGAGGCGATGCAGGAACGCAGCGTGACCGTGATGGGTGAGACGCACGAGCTACCTCGTCCCTTCTTTGTGCTGGCGACGCAGAACCCGATTGAGTTGGAGGGGACGTATCCATTGCCCGAAGCACAACTGGATCGGTTCACGTTCAAGATCAACGTGCATGGGGTCTCGAGCGACACCCTGCAACAGATCATTTCGAAGCGGCGTCACGGACAGCCGCCCGCTTTGAGTGAAGTGCTCTCTCACGAGGAGATGGAACAACTCTTCGATCTTGTTGACGGCGTGCATTTGCCGGAGGCGGTGGCGAACTACATCGCTCGGCTGGTGAACGCGACGCATCCCGACTCCGCAGATGCTCCTGAGGAGTGCAGCAAGTACGTGCGTTACGGGGCGTCGCCTCGGGCGGCGATCGCACTGGCTGGCACTGCGCGAGCTGCGGCACTGTTGACGGGCAAGCCGAACGTGGGATTCGACGAAGTTCGTCGTGTGGCTGTCAGCGTGTTAGGACATCGACTGGTGTTGGACTACTCCGCCCGTCTGGAAGGGTGGACGCCCGTTCGCATGGTCGAACGTTTGGTCGATGCCGTCCCGGAAGTTGGCCGACCCGTGCCTCAAGATGTCGAGGTGTGAACGATGAGGTCCCCACGCGCGTTTCGACATCTCGGGTGGCACGCCCTGACGAGAGGAAGGGCGTGGCGCATGCATGCGAATCACCCGAAGATCTTTTCCGCGTTCACCACGCCCATCCCGTTGGTCTGGGCGCGCCACCCACGCATGTCTAGCTTTCGATGTCTCGTGCTGGTGACCACTCTGCTCGGCGGTTCCGTGTCGACGGCACTCGCTGCCGGGACGGAGTATTCGATGCGGGCGGCTGACCTCGTGTTGGCGGTCGATAGTCGCTGGGCCGGATGCCGCAGCGGCGGGTACTATCCGGTGCGAATTCAGGTGACCAACAGAAGTGTGGACCGAGTTGTCACATTCGAGTACCGCTCCGACTCTGTTCCACCCGTCCCGACGGTGCGTCGCTCGCTCAGCGTTGCCCAAAACGCGACAGCCAACGTCACATTGCCCATCCCGTGTGTGGGAGCCGGGACGTATGGGTCTCTGCGCATCTATGCGAACGGGAGGCTCATCAAAGAGTTGACGCGGAATGTCTCCCTGCCGGACATGAGTTACGATTCTGCTCGCCCGGCTTTGCTGGTCATCTCGCCCACCAACGTGGACGCTGATGCTTTCGAGACGGCTGTGACGTCGAGTCTCGCCGGAACGACCTCTCCCTATGGCGGGTACTACGGAGGCGCGGGCGAGGATCATCAGGTCGTTGAACCATTGATGTTGCCCGAGTCGTGGATTGACTACTCAGGTCTCGATCTCGTGGCAGTCCCGCTGGGCACCTTTAGCAAGCTGGACAACGAGCATCGGTCAGCCATCTTGAAGTGGGTGCACTGCGGGGGAACGCTGATTGTCTACGAAGTGGGCAAGCCCGCTGCCGAGTCGGCCGAGTTGACCCGCCTTCTCGCACTCAACGAGTTCTCCTCCGTCAGTCCTGAGTGGACACCCGCGAATCTCAAGCGTCGCCAGAAGATCAATGTCGTCAAGACTGATGAATATGGCAACGTCATTCATGAGGCCGTACACGCGACAGTCGAAGGCGCAGTGATCGTAGACGTGGATCTTGATGAAGCGGCGGCGGCAGGAGCCATGACACAGGAAACCGTCGATGCACTTCGAAAACAGAACAGCGAGGCCTCGAAGGTAACGTTCACGTGGCCCGATGACGAGCAGACGTTTGTCAGCCGGCAGCTCATGCTCGGACATGTGTTCGCGTTTCAGGACAACCCGTTTCCCGGTTCGGCTCATGACTGGAGCTGGTTCCTCAAGAGCGTACCGAGTGACCGACAGACCTGGACCAAACGGCACGGCATCTCCGCTCGTGTGGGGAGTGATGAGTTTCTCGAGTTCCTGATTCCGTCCGTCCGGGGAGTGCCGGTCATCGCGTTCCTGCTGTTGATCACGCTGTTCACGATTGTCATCGGCCCCTTGAACTATCTATGGCTGTGGAAGAAGCGGCGGCTCTACCTGCTGGTGCTCACGATTCCTCTGCTTGCACTGGCGACAAGTTTGGGTCTGTTCACGTATTCGGCGATCGCCCATGGCTTCAGCACGAAGTCGCGGGCTCGCACCATGACGTTCATCGATCAGAAGAGCAACACGGCTGTGTCGATCGGTCGTGTGGCCCTGTTTGCGGGACTTTCGCCGCGCGGCGGGATGCGGTTCTCGCCCGAGACGGCGGTTTACCCGATCTGGCCGGAAAACACAGGATTCGATTCCGGCACGGTCGACTGGACTGATCAACAGAACCTCGCATCGGGATGGCTGCGATCCCGCACGCGAACGCAGTTCCTGACCATGTCGCATAGCGATGAGCGCGGGCGATTGACCGTCAAGGAAACAGGCGGGGACACACTCGAAGTGATGAACGGTCTCGAATGGGGTCTGGAAGCACTGGTCGTGGCTGACAAGGCGGGCAGGCTCTTCTATGGGAAGAGCATCCCTGCAGGGGCATCGTCACAACTTTCCTTGATGACCGCTGAGAATCAGCTGGAGTTTCGGGGACTCGTGAGCGTGTTTCCGCTGGCAAGGCCGAAGGCAAATCGTGACTCGGGGGGCATGTTTGACTGGAACTACACCCCCTACTACGGCTATGGACAGACGAATCGATCGAGCTACTCGACGAACATGGCCGAGCAGCGACTCGGAACGTTCAGGCAGCTGACAACGGCAGGCAAAGATTTCGAACCAGCCACTTACGCGGCGGTCGTCAGTGAAAATCCGGGCGTGGAAATGGGTGTCGAGAAGACGCGGCCACAGGCATCGCTACACATGCTGCAAGGGTGGTATTGATGTTGAGAGTTGGAGACCAGCATGTCTGAGATTGCTGTGACTGTTGACGAACAGCCGCAACCGCCGTCCAACGGACGGGGTGAGCCGACGCTGGAGATCCGCAATCTGCATCGCTTTTTCGGCAAGCTGAAGGCAGTGAACAACGTTTCGTTCCGGGCGTATGCGGGGCAGGTCATGGGGTTCATCGGCCCCAACGGTGCAGGCAAGACAACAACGATGCGGATTCTTGCGACGCTGGACACGCCGACGGCAGGGGACGCGTTCATCTGCGGTCACTCGGTCATTGACGACCCGGACAGAGTGCGTCGCGTGCTAGGCTTCATGCCGGACAGTTTTGGCCGCTACCCCAACATGGACGTTGTTGAGTATCTGGATTTCTTCGCCCGGGCGTATGGCTTCCGTGGTGCGGCTCGCCGTGATGCGGTCGAACGAGTGCTGGTCTTCACCGAACTTCGCAAGCTGGCGGAAAAGCCGATCAGTGCGCTCTCAAAAGGTATGTCGCAGCGGCTGTGTCTTGGGCGCACGCTCATTCACGATCCCGAAGTGCTGGTCCTCGACGAGCCGGCTGCTGGTCTCGACCCACGTGCGCGCGTGGAGGTCCGAGAACTGATCGCATTGCTTGCCAGTGAGATGAAGAAGACCGTGCTAATCAGCTCTCACATTCTGACCGAGTTGGGCGAAATCTGCGACTCGGCGGCCATCATCGAAGCCGGAGAGATCCTCGCGCACGGCACCATTGAGGAGATTCAGTCTCAGCGCAAGCGACGCCGAGTGCTGGCACCGGTTGAGGGAGTAGTCAATGAGGGGGGGGCCGAGACAGATGAAGACGAACCACACACCACGATTCTTGCAGCTCGCGTGCTGAGCGGAGTCGAACAACTCGAACGCTGGTTGCTCGAACAACCTTTCGTCAGCGAGGTCAACATGGGACCGCAGCAGGTCTCATTCACCTTCGCCGGCGACGCAGCAGCTCAATGCGATTTGCTCAAGAGGATCGTCGAGAACAAGTTTGAGTTGCTTGAGTTCACCGGCAAGACACAGAGCCTCGAGGACGCCTTCATGGCGATTACCGAGGGGATTACGCAGTAGGTGGGGAATAGCGAACAGGGAATAGCGGTGAACTCAACTCTTTCTCCCAACTTCTCCTGCATGGATAGTCAACATGAGCACCTTTGAACGATCGATTGATCTGCTGGAGACGGTGGGGGACCGCGCGAATCCGATTCTTGTCAAGGAGACGCGGCAGTCGCTGAAGAGTCGGCAGTTTGTTGTGACCTTCATGCTGCTGCTGGCAGCGAGTTGGTTCATCTTTACGATGGGCGTGATGCTGGGCGGCGATGCGATCGAGTTTGGTGCGATCGGGAATGAGTTCTTCTGGTTCTTTTATGTGATTCTGGCCTTCGCGGTGCTCGTGTTGGTGCCGTTTAGTGCGTATCGCAGCCTGTTGGCGGAGAAGGATCAAACGACATACGACCTGTTGAGTATCACGACGCTCTCACCGCGGCAGATCGTCTGGGGCAAGCTCCTCAGTGCGCTCGTGCAGGTGCTGATCTTCTACTCAGCAATCGCGCCCTTCATCGCGTTCACCTCGCTGCTGCAGGGGTTCGATTTTGTGATGGTCGGCTTCATGCTGGTGATCACACTCTTACTCGCGATGCTCTCTTCCATGATCGCGATCGCCTCCAGTGCGATGACCAAACAGCGGCAGTATCAGGCATTGACGTCCATGTTCATGCTTGGCCTGCTGATCGTGCAAACGATGTTCCTCCTGTCGATCGTGGGCAGCTTCGTGAACACTTTCAGCCTCGTCGATGCCGAAGCGTGGTGGACTCTGGCGTTCGGTATGGTCATCGCTGCCAGTTACTTCCTGCTGTTTCAACAGGTTGCGACGGCTCATCTCACATTCGAATCCGACGATCGCACGTCGGGCATTCGTATGGTGTTCAGTGGTCAGTTCCTGCTGCTGTGGGGGGGCATCTATGCGATGACTTGGCTAGCCCCCTTGACCTTCAGCCTGGGCGAAGACGTCATCATCCCTGCGACCATCCTGTCGTTTATTCATTGGGGAGCAGTGGGGATGTTTGCCGTCACTGATGATCCCTACCTGTCACGCCGAGTGCGTCGCAACTTGCCGGACAATCGCCTCCGGCGACTGTTGTTCGCTCCGTTTCTGCAGGGGGGGCACCGGGGGTATGTCTACGTTCTGGTCCACTTGGCGATTCTCACCGCCATCAGCGTCGCGACCGTCCCCTTCCTGGGGAGTTTATCGAAGTGGAGTCTGGACGTGCCGATCGCCATGACCTGCTATCTGGTGATTTACCTCGGCATCGCTTGTGCACTGGCCCGTTGGTGTCTGGGGCTGTCCTCCGACATCCGCGCAGGGCACATTCGCGTGCTGACGCTGATCCTGCTGGCGATCGGGTGTATGCTGCCGTATGCACCGCTGCTGTGGAATCCGTTGTACGTCCAGTCCTACAACATCAGCATGCTGCTCAATCCGTTCGCAACGTTCTACCACCTCAGCGACAGCGGAAGCTATGCTTCTGTGATCATCCCGGTGCTGGGCATTGGAGCGGTGCTTGCACTGGCCGTCAACCTGCGAGCCATGAAGCAGGGGATCGCGGAGATCGTGTTTGCGGAGGTGAAACCTCGTGCAGTCGTCGCAGAGAACGTCCCAGAAGGAGCATTGATTGGAGAATAGAGAATTGGGAATCGGGCAGACGCTCCTTCCATTCTCAATTCGCCATGCTCTATTCGCCATCCCCTATTCCCTCTCGCTCGATTCGCTTTTCTGGTGGAACCAGCTTGTCGAGAATGCCGTTGACGAACGGTGCTGAGTGTTCGTTACCGAACTTCCTGGCGAGGTCGAGGGCTTCGTCGATCACGACTCGGTGGGGCGTGCTGGTCTGCAGGAGTTCGAAGGCACCGAGCCGCAGGCAGTTGCGGTCGGTCGCTGCCATGCGAGACAGTTTCCAGTTCTCGGCGATCGAGGCGATCTTTTCATCCAGCAGGGCGTGGTACTCGCGGACACCGGAGAACAACACCCAGGCGAACTCACGCAGCTCGGGATCCTGCAGGCGTTCGTCGATCATGCCCGCGACGGCTTGTGCGTCGACGTCCGGGTTCAGGTCGACCTGAAACAGCATTTGTAAGGCAACTTCGCGTGCCAGACTGCGGCGTGCCATATCCGTTGTCTCTCAGGGGGACCACTCCTCGCGCACCGATAAACGGCAGCTTGGAGGGGGATGATCGTTTCGATCAGCAGTCAGCTCAGGGGAGTAGGCGTCAGTTGCCCGTGATGGTCCTGAGCAGATTCACCATCTCAATGGCGGCCAGTGCGGCTTCCTCACCTTTGTTGCCGACTTTGCCACCAGCGCGATCCAGCGCTTGCTCCATCGTATGACACGTGAGCACCCCGAACAAGATGGGAATTCCCGACTTCTGTCCCGCCTGCATTAAACCCTGTGCCACAGACATGTTGATGTAGTCGTGATGCGGCGTCTCTCCCTGAATGACTACCCCCAACGCGATGACCGCCACATACTTCCCCGACTGAGCCGCCTGATCACACGCCAGCGGCAACTCAAACGACCCCGGCACGCGCAACACATCAATCTGCGACTCCTTCGCACCTCGAGACGACAGCGCCTCGCTGGCTCCTGTGATCAGGGCATCCATGAGCTCCGCATGCCAACGAGCAGCAACGATCGCATAGCGACCATCGCCAGCAGAGAGAGCGTTGTCGAGGGTGGGGCCGGTTTTTTGCATGAGTGGAAATTCAAGTGAGGTCTGTTGTGCGACCCTCTCTCCCCTCGGGGGAGAGGTTATCTACACATCTCAAGAGGGACGAGATGATTCGGGGACGCTCGACTTTTTCGGCCAATAGGCTTGGTTTTCTCCGGGACGTCCATCCGAAAAAGCCGGGTGGACCCTCCGCTGGGTGTTGCATGTTTGTGAGCGATCGAAGGTTCCGGGAAGGGTCCACCCGACTTTTTCGGGGTACGCCAACGAGGGTTCATCACGTTCTGGCCGAAAAAAGTCGAGCGTCCCCGGTCGAGACTTGTGTAGATACCTATGCCCCCAAGGGGCGAGGGACGAACGTCACTCCGGCAAGGGAGCATGTTTCTTGAGAAATTCGTCCATGATGTACTGGCAACGGTCATTGACTCCGACCGAAAGGTCCATCGAGTGAGGCCAGCCGATGACGACATCAAGTGCGTTGTCGATGCCGGCGTCGTCCAGCTTTTCATGCAAGCGAGTCGCCTGTGAAACGGGAACAAGATCGTCGATCGAGCCATGGAAGGTCAGCGTCGGTGGGTCATCCCGGGTCAGATGCTCCATCGGGGAGTTGAGGTGATACATCTCGGGCTTCTCGTCATAAGTGCCTCCAATGAAGTTCTGAACCTGATGAGCATCCTTGGCCTTCTGCGTCGTGCTGTCGGCCACTCCATAGAAGTTGACCACGGCCTGGACGCGACTCGACTGGTCCGCATATCCCAAGTCGCCTTCCAGTTGTGGATCGTCGGAGTAGCCAACCATCAACGCGAGGTGACCACCAGCCGAGCCGCCGATGGCGATGAGCTTTTCGGGGTCGATGTTGTACTTCTCAGCATGGGCCCGCAACCAGCGGACGCCGCACTTCACATCGTGCACCGCAGCGGGGAATTTCGCCGTGCCCGACAATCGGTAACCAATTGAGGCGGTGATGTATCCCTTCCGGGCATAAGCGACGTTGTAGAAGAGGTAATTGTCTTTATGCCCAGCACTCCAACCACCGCCATGAATAAACACCAGACAAGGAGTCGGCTTCATAATGCCCTTGGGGACGTACAAGTTCAATTGCAGGCTATGGCCATCCACGTTGGCGTACTCCACGTCCTTGTATTCGATGATGTTGTCCGGGACCGATTCGGGCTGTTTGATTGTCTTGACTTGACCCAACACCAGGGCTGCTTTGACTGCTACGTCGGACTTGTATCCCTGCGGTGCATCAGGCGCACCCGGGAACTCATCCGCTCCGGGAAACACGTCTGCAAGTGCGATCTGCCCCAACGCCATCAGCAGCAAGACCGCAACACAAGAGAGTGCAGTACGAGGGTTGACTTCGAACATCTTTCAACTTTAGCAAACGAAGAAAAGGTTACCGATGACACAAAATCACACAAACGTCACGAGACGCCTGCATTTCACCAGTCTAATGCCTTGCCGGCACTTTTGAGAACTCAGCGCCTGATGAGCCAGGATGGGCACAGTCTGTAGCAGGGAAAAAATGAAATATTCTCCGTGATATCAATCCAGAATCATCGCCACTAGCAGTGTACCGAAGTCTTGTGAGGAGCAGAAAATGATCGCCTTGGCACGCTGGACTGCTCGTATCGTTGGCTCGTTGATCGTGGGACTGCTGGTCCTCTTTGCGGTCGGACAGGGATTCGACCCCACGCAGTTCCACGGAATCGAACTGGGAATGATAGTTGCCCTTCTGGTCGCACTCGTGGGGATGGTCGTTCTGTGGTGGCGCGAGGGGATTGGTGGAGCCATATCGCTGACTGGGATGATTGCATTTTATGGGTTGAACTTCGCGGTGGCGGGTGAGTTCCCCGGTGGTCCCGTCTTCCCTGTCTGCTTCCTTCCCGGACTGCTCGCGGTGGGATGTGCCTACGTCGACCGGTCAAAGCAACATCTCAAGGAAACTTGATCGCAACTTGCTCTATGAGTCATTGACCAACCACCACGCGAACGAGGCGGCCAACACGAGATCACCCGAGGCGCCGACGATCCCCAGAAACGGGATGTCACCGAGGATCCAGCATGTGGCAAACACACAGAACACCGCTGTCTTACTGATCGCACCCAACGCAAGCAATGGTCGATCAATCTGAGGCTGCAATGCGAGCCAAGCGTACGCAACTCCAAACATCAACACCATCAACGCCAGGATCCAGCTATACAGTCGGGGCACGGGGACTGGAAACCCTGACAATTGACCAACCGTCGCCGGAAAAACGAATGCCATCGTCCCACAGATGTTGAAGGCGACACTCACCCAAAGCACCGTTCGTATGAAGCGATCCTGTCTCATTCGGGCCTCGACGATTGAAAGTGCGTTGACTCCAACTGGCAATTCTCAACGGTCGATGCCAGAATTCGACTGTAATCTCCTGACCCGAAACATGGCACCGAACGGCAACTGCGTCTGTTCGCGCGATGAGGCCGCATACCACCATGTCGAAATCCACGCAAATAGTTCTTGTCGCAATCATCCTGGGCTTCCTGCCTGTCGTCGTGATGGCTGAGCCCAACATCGTGATCTTTTTGGCAGACGATGCCGGGTGGGGCGACTATAGCCAGTCGGGCAACCACCAGGTTCAGACTCCACACATCGATTCAATCGCCAAGCAGGGGGTGACGCTTGACCGCTTCTACGTCTGCCCTGTCTGTTCACCCACGCGAGCTGAGTTTTTGACAGGTCGCTATCATCCGCGCGGCGGCGTCTCGGGAACGTCACTCGGTCAAGAACGCCTCGATCTCGACGAGCACACACTCGCAGAGGCATTCCAGGCCGCCGGTTACGCGACCGGCGCATTCGGCAAATGGCACAATGGCACGCAATGGCCCTATCACCCAACCGCTCGCGGCTTCGATGAGTACTTCGGTCACACAGCCGGCCATTGGGGCGAGTACTTCGACGCGCCTCTGGAGGAAGACGGACGCATGGTTCGGACGAAGGGGTACATCGTCGATGTGTGCACTGACCGGGCGTTGGACTTTATCGACAGGCATCACTCGCAGCCGTTCCTGTGCTACGTTCCCTTCTCGACTCCCCACTCTCCCTGGGCGGCACCCGATGAAGACTGGGCACGCTTCAAGGACAAACCCATCACGCAGCAGGCAACCGATCCCAAACAGGAAGAGGTCAATCACACCCGATGCGCACTCGCCATGGTCGAGAATCAGGACCGCAATGTCGGACGTGTGCTGTCCAAGCTCGCAGAACACGGACTCACTGACGACACGATCGTGTTCTACTTCTCGGACAACGGTCCCAACAGCTGGAGATGGACGGGCGGCATGAAGGGCCGCAAAGGCAGCACCGACGAAGGCGGCGTCCGAAGTGTTGGCTATCTCTACTGGCCTGGCACTCTCCCAGCCGGTCACACCGTCTCCCAAGTCTGCGGAGCGATTGATCTGCTTCCCACTTTGACGTCACTCGCAGACGTCGAGCGAGTCGGCGACAAACCACTCGACGGTCGTGACCTCAGCCCGCTCCTGCGAGGTGAAGACGTCAATTGGCCGGACCGCATGCTCTTCTCGACCTGGGCCGGACGTGTGAGTGTGCGGACTCAGCAGTATCGCCTCGATCATCAGGGCGAACTGTTCGACATGCTGAATGACCCCGGTCAGACAACCCCCGTCACAACGAGACACCCCGAAATCTTTGGTCGTCTGCAACGTGCAGCGAATGACTGGCGAAAGCAAATGTCCTCAGAGAAGCCAGACGTTTTCTCGCTGTCCAACGGCCGACGGTCTGTCGACCCGCGTCCTCTCCCGGTCGGTTACCGGGAGTTTCCCATCACCATGCTCCCCGCACGTGATGGCGAGCCACACGGTACCGTCGAACGCAGCAGTCGGGCACCCAACTGTTCCTACTTCGTCAATTGGACCAGTCCCGACGATCGCATGGTCTGGAATGTTGATGTCCACACGAGTGGCCGCTACGAAGTCGTCATCGACTACACATGCCCAGACTCTGACGTCGGCTCACTCATTGAATTGAGCTTGGGCGGCAGTCGACTCACTGGTCGAGTGACTCCCGGCTGGGACCCACCATTGTACACAAACCAGGACACCCTCCCCCGACCGCCAGCCGAATCAACCATGAAGGAGTTTCGTCCCCTCAAGCTGGGCAAGATCAACTTGCAGGCTGGCGAGGGACCACTCACTCTGAATGCCATCGAAATTCCCGGCAAGTCAGTCATGGATGTGCGTCGCCTCACTTTGACCCTGATCGAATAGTCAAACCGATGGAATCAACAACATTCGACACACCCGCCTGGCTGATGATCGGACTCACAAAAAGTGTGGCTGGCCATTTGGAGTTGGCAGGAGGACAGCTCTCGCTGAACCTCGTCACCGATGAGTGCGCCTTCGACAGTCCGCTGTCCGACGTGAATGAACTCAAGTTCCCCTGGTACTACTTCTCTGCGGGGTTCAAATTGGCCATCGCAGGCGAGCACTACCGGGTCTCCTTCCTCGATCAGCACGACTCGCAAATCATGACAGGCATCCGCAACGGCAAAGCTTGGAAAGCCCTGCTCCTCGCCGAAACCGACCCGCATCAATGGACGTGAGTCAACCGACCGATAATGACTCCTCCACGTTGCAGCACAAAGTCTGAGATCGTCAAACACGATTGTTGATGGCCCGGATCAATGAATCCCCTCAGCATGTTCAACGCAGTCGAGGCTGGCTGGTGGCTCCTGTGTGCGGGGTTGATCGCGAGCCGGGGACAGCGAATTCGAGGCTTGACGCTTCGATTGAGGGTCTTGCTCTGTTTATTTTTCATCGCATTTGCGGTGACAGATGTGGTGGAGATATCGACCGGCGCATGGTGGCATCCCCGTTGGTTGATGTGGGCCAACATCGGCTGTGTGATCGGCATCTTGACCATCAGCGTTCACGTTCTGCGGAACCGCCGCGCACTTTGAAGGTTCTGCCCTCTCCCACAGATCGTTGAGTTGGGTACCCACGGGGCGTAGCCCGTGGGCTTGGTTTGAACAAGATCATCAAAGCCCACGGGCTACGCCCCGTGGGACTCACCCGGCGCACCATACGTGTCCACATACTTCCACACATACGCCCCCTCGCGCTCGTGCCGCAGGATATAGTGATACACGTTCACTTGATGTCGTCGATCTTTCACAGGATCGCACTTCGGCCGCTTGGCCCAAAGCTTCTCAGGGAATCCCGCGTCCCGCCTCTCAAACCAAGCCTTCTTCTTCGCCTCACCAACCACATTGCGCGCCTCGTTGGGCGGAAGCTTCGCAAGCACATGAGCGTGCTGACCGCCGACCGCAAGGCAGGCAACGGTCGACCCCAGTTCTTCGAGCCGGTTACGAATGGCCTCACCAACGATGACACGTTGTTCCGTGGTGAGCACGACGGGAGACGTCTTGAGGCTGGCCTGACTTGCCGTGTGAAGTCCTTCGTAGATGCCCGATGGCGGCGGGTTCTTGTAGTCGCCATCGACGTGCTCGCGATGATGCCGTGTGCGGAAGCCGCGTGGGTCGCCGGGGAGCCAGGAACCGTAGGTGCTGAGAATGACGTGGAACCATTGCCAATGGGCCGGGGTGTCTGGTGGAGACATGGCGTGTGCTCCATCGGCGTGACCCACGGGGCGTCGCCCGTGGGCTTTTGTGTGGTGATTGATGCCATCCAAGCCCACGGGCTACGTCCCGTGGGTCTTCTCCGGGAAAAACTTGTTCAACGTCGCTGCGTCCGGCTTGGGCGTGATCAACGACACCACGACCATCGCCACCAATGACGCAAGAAAGATGCTCGCGACCGGCATCGTGTGAATTGTTCGTTCGCCGAGCGTGAAGTCGACCGACCAGTTGTCGATCGCGCCGAACTCGGACAGTTTGAACAGCCAGATCCACACGCCCGCAGCTGTCAGCACGCCGGCATAGGCACCCCACTTCGTGAGGCCACGCCAGTAAACAGCTAACAGCACCAGAGGGAACAGGCTGGAGAAGCCGCTGAAGCACCAGATGCCGAGTTGGAATACACGCGTCTGTGCAATCTCGGTCAGGCTCAGCAGGTAAGTGACGATGACGATTGCGATGATGAAGCAGCGCGAGATCAGCACGACCTGTTTGTCCGTGAAGCGGTCCTTGCCTCCGTAGTGCACCACGATGTCCTTCGTGAACATGGTGCCGATGCAGAGGAACTGACTGTCAAGACTGGACATGATCGCCGCGAGAATACCCGCCAGCAGGAATCCACCGAGGACCTCGCCCGAGAGGTCCTTGACCATGAAGCCCAAGATCTTGTTCGCGTTCTCACTGGGATTGGCAAGGAAGGGTGGCGGCAGATTCAGCAGCCCGGTCGTGGCCCACACGCCGATCAGAACACAAGGCACCCACACGATCATGATGAAGATCGGGTGACACACGACGGCCAACTTGAACGACGCTGCACTGCGAGCCGTCAGCCAGTGTTGAAACAGGTGCGGGAACATGCCGACCGAGAACGGAATGAGCATGTAGGTGAGGAACATCCACGGGTCGAGGCGATGCCGTGTGCGGAACTGGGGCGGAGCTTCCACCGTCTCGATTTGATCGGCATCCGTGACTGCGTCACGCACTCGCCGCGCTTTGGGAATCTCCCGGCTGACGATGTGCAACGCATCGAGGAAACCATGGGGCGGCTCCGTCCGAATCTCGCCGGTTGCGGTCTGCACACGACCATCTGTGACCGCGTTTTCAGCCAATCTGGTGGCGATGATGTAGAACGTCACGACCCCCAGTACCATGAACACAAGCGTCTGAAACGTATTCGCCCACGCGGTCCCGCGCATGCCGCCGAAGAACACATAGATCAGCACGACCAAGCAGATCACTAACTCGGTCAGCCAGGGAGGGATTCCGCCGCTCTCACTCAGTCCGGGAAAGTCGCCCCGCGTCGCACCTTCGATCGCCTTGCCGGCGGAGATGACCCCCACTAGCAGGTACGGCACGACCAATCCGACAAGAATTGGGAACAGCACGAGACCGATTTTGTCACTCCCCAATCGATCGCGAAAGAAGCCAACCTGCGTGGTGTAGCCATACTTCTTGCCCCAAGAGTACAGGCGAATGCCTAACAGGAAAAAACACAGTGAGTGGATGATCCCGCTCGACGAAGCGAGCATGCCGTACACACCCACACCTTCTGCAAAGGCTTCGCCAGTCGACCCCACGAGTGCGAAGCCCGTCATGGTCGTGCCAAACAAGGACATGAGCAGCAGGAACGGGCCGATCGAGTGACTGGCCAGCATGTAGTCCTTGCTCGTTCCTTTAAACATCCGCGAGGAGAATACGCCAAGGAACAGGAGCGACGCCAGATAGGCACTGATAATCACGACTTTGATCATGCCTGGACTCATGCCGCACCCCCTTCCCGCGGCGGGGCCTCAGAGCCGCGGCTATCCGTGAGCAAGCCAGCGGGAGCAGTTGAGGCTGCGCTCGTCGCTAGATCGACCGCCATGCTCGTGTCGTCCTCATCCAGATGGTCAGGCCAGGCAAAGTTGATCGCCAGAAACCAAGCGATGCCCGCTCCAAGCGAGATGCAGGCGTGATAGGCCAGCGTCACCGGCAGGAATCCGAAAACAAGCCGGTCATTACTCCAGTTCCAGACGTCCTGATGAATCACGACGAGCAGGAGTACAAGCCCCCAAACAACAAACTTCATGGCGGTCAATCTCAACAGGGGTGGGTGAGCAACAGGGAGGAACGGTCAGTGTATCAGTGGGGTCGACCCATCGGAAGTTTGGCGGTTGAGACTTGGTCGAACAGGGTCCGTCTGTTGAATGGTGGTGGGACAGTTTTTGGAAGAGGGAGAAAAGCGGATCGCGTGGATGCGGCGGATCGGCACGGATAAGTGTCCTCACTTCCAAGCACCAACTTGGGGTCATCGTCTTGTCATCCGGTCCCAAGGAACACTGAGTATGCTGCCGCGCTCCTGCCATGCCTCCATTCTTCTGATGAAGTGGATCAGACACTTCTCGGTTGGCATGGATGAGGTTCGATCCCACACCGTACCTCAGGACTCACAGTTCGCCACCCCCTGTGACTGATCCGCGCGAATCCGCCCGATCCGCTTTTCCCTCATGGTCAGACATCGTCCAAGCATCCCTTACGGCTCACACTACGCTAAGGCAGCGCCTGTTCAGGCCGATTGCAGAATGAGTCGCAGTCAGAGTGACTTGACCGGCAGAATCTGCGTGTATTCAACACGACACACACACTCTGTCAAATTGTCGGAATGACAATGGGTCAAGAGTGGTTTTTGGCAAAGACGTCCCCGCAAAGTCTAACACCACCTCATAGACAAGGTTCCTGTTGACATGCTCAATGACCTACACAGCAGTCACTTACGACTCATGTCAACATGTACTGCGACCGTTTGGCACACCACCTGCATATAGTCAAAAGTGTCGCACGATTGACATCACAAGTAGTGTCACCGAGATGACACAGGATTCCTGCGACACTCACGAGCCTCACACGAAGTTACCAAAAGGAGATTGGACATGCTCGTTCTCACTCGCAAAAAGAATGAAACCATCCACATCGGCGGCAACGTTGTTGTCAAAGTGATCGCAACAGGCCGAGGCAAAGTCAAAATCGGCATCGAAGCCCCTGATTCTGTCCGCGTTCGCCGCGGAGAGCTGAACCCCGTCGAGGAAAGCAGCGTTCCCTCAGATGACGAGGAAAGCGATTCGCCTCACACGCTGACCTACGAAGTCGCCCTCGCCTAACCCTGAACCTCTGACCTCAACACTGTCTCTCAACACTTGATGACCGAGTGACTCGCCAAACCTGATCGGCGACATCTCACAAAGAAAGGACTCCTCCGATGAAGACTCATCGCACCAACCTGAAGACTTGGACCAGCCGTTGGGCACTCGCCTGCGGCCTGCTTCTCTCGCTCTCGATCACAGCGTCTGCCAACGATCGCGTTGCCGTTCGTCCGGGAGCGGGGCAGCCGACCAGCCGTACCAACTTCCGTCCCAACACTCCCATCAACAGTCGCGAGTTGTTCCCGGCCAACACTCCGGTGTCTGTGCCGAATTACAACCAGCCGCTGTTCAACCAGTCTCCCTACCAGCAGGAGACTCCCTTCAACTTCAACCCGCAGCAGCCCGTCAGCCCGGCTCCGTCACACTCGGAGCCGAGCATTGATGACGAGTTGAGCTACCGCTACACCGACCCTCGGATGCTACGGTTCCTGCAGACGACTTCGATGAATCAGCTGACCTCGCTGTACATGGAGATGTCACAGATGATCGACCAGCGTCACGTCAATCCGATCTCGTACGAGCAACGCACCGAGCGAGCCCTCGCATCGCTGGCCCGAGCCATCCAGAACCCGACCTTCCTGCAAGCGGTCCGGGCGAACGGCAACTCGGCAGGCGTGCAACAGGCCCAGAGCGAACTCAGCAGTATCGCCAGCCGTCAGCCGGCTCGCAGTGCTCAGGAAGCTCTCGGCGTCATGCAGTACGCAGCGAGCACCCTTAACCGCTCACTGGGCATCCCCATGGAAGCGACCGCTCTGGAGTTCATCAACGGCACCATCGACTCACTCGACAAGTACTCGTCCTTCGTTCCTGCTGCCACTGCACAGGCACCCAGTGCGGGGCTCGAAGAGCGGATCGTCGGCATCGGCGTCGAACTCAAGGCACACGACCAGGGTGCTCACATTGTTGGAGTCATCGAGGGTGGACCGGCCGAAGCAGCCAAGCTGCAACGAGGTGACATCATCATTGCGATCAACAATCAGCAACTCGCCGGCATGAGCCTGAACCAAGCCGCTGATCTCATCACCGGACGGGAAGGCACCAGCGTGAACCTGACCGTGAGTCGCGAAGGCCGCACGGGCAACGTCGCTCTGCCTCGCCGCAGCGTGTACGTCAGCAGTGTGACCGGAGTGAAGATGCTCGACCAGACTCGCAAGGTTGGCTACATCCGCCTCAAGCAGTTCTCCGAGTCTTCCACCAAGGACCTCGACAAGGCCCTCTGGAAGCTCTACCAGGACGGCATGCAGACACTCGTCTTCGACCTGCGTGGCAACCCGGGTGGACTGTTGACGCAAGCCATCTCGATCTCCGACAAGTTCGTCTCGAACGGTTCCATCGTCTCAACAAAAGGACGTAACGCTGAGGACAACACGCAGGAAGTCGCCACCTTTGACCGCACCTGGAAGATTCCGATGGTCGTACTGATCGACGAAAACAGTGCTTCCGCCAGCGAGATCTTCGCCGCGGCCATTCAGGAGAACAACCGAGGCGTCATCGTGGGACGTCGGTCTTACGGCAAGGGCACGGTGCAAACGCACTTCCCCCTGCGGACCGCTTCGGGCGACCTGAAGTTGACCACCGCCAAGTTCTACTCCCCCCAAGGCCGCGAAATGGCCGGAGCCGGCGTCACCCCCGACGTCAACGTTCCCGCCGCGAGTGCCGGACTGGAGTTCGCAGCTGAGCAAGACGGTGACATCATCGCCGCGATTCGACTGGCCGACGACGGACGCCCCGCCGACATGGCCAACCGAGCCGGCAGCACCCCGACCCGTCAGGGAGTCAACAACTTCTCCCTCTAAAGAGCAACACCGGGGGCGATTGTCAGACCACGACGACACCTGCACCATGAACTGAACCCGACGGTCTGAAACCCCGCTGAGCATCCAGGTCGCAACGACGTGACCGGGTGCTGCTCTTTCTCACCCGCGACCACTTGCTAACAACCGGTCGCCCGCTTCTGTCCCACCCGTCCCCATGCTTTCGAGGGACGCATCGCTTCCGGGGCCAACTTCACCAACCGAAACTGGTGCGCAATTCCCTCAACGAGTGCCGATCAGTCCTCGGTTGTCAGAATCGCTCCACACTGCTCAACGTAAGCAAGCTGGTCTGGAGTCAAGCAGGCATCCCGTAGATCGACGAGATAGAAGTCTAGTCCTTCGATGTTGGCTCCGCGGAGGTCGCAGCCTCGAAGACTGGCTTTACGGATTTCCTCGGGAGGTTTGAAGTGCTGCTCAGTGAACTCATCTGTGTAGAAACCTGTGCGAGTGCCTTCACTGGCGTAAGGACTTGAAAGCAGCCCCTCACGACTGGATCCCATGTGAAAAACAGCACCCCGCAGGTCTGCTCCACGCAAGTCGGCCCCTTCCCAGTCAATCTCACCGAGCATGGCCCTTCGCAGATCAGCATTCTGCAAATTCGCGCGTTGCAATCGTGAGCCGGTGAGGTAAGAACCTGGCATGTAGACGCCGGGCAGCGTCGCATCTGTCCAGTCGACATTCTCGAGATTCACCTCAGCCATCCAAGCTTTCGTGAAATCAGTTTGGTCAAGAATTGGCGTCCGCAAGTCCACACCGCTGAGTTGAACACCATTGAGTTTGGCTGCCGTCAGGTCTGCCTCATCAAACTGGCACTGACTGAGATCAGTTTCTGACATCTGTGCCTCACGTAGACAGGCTCCCGAAAAGTTCGCACGGATGCAGGAGGCGTGATCGAAAGTGGTGCTCTCAAGCACAGCGTCAGTGAAGTTGGCTTCGACGAATTTGGAACGGCTGAAGATTGCGTTTCGGAGACGGGCACGCGAGAAGTCGGTGTTGCGGCCACCCGCTTTTGTCAGCCGAGCAGACTCCAGACACGCTGACGAGAAATTGGCAAAGTTGAGATACGACTTCCGCAAATCGGCACCAGTGAGGACAGCTCCGCTGAAGTCGGCTTTAGTGAGGTCGGACTCTCGCAGGCAGACTTGAGGCCAATCGACATTGTCGAGGTAGGCTCCTCCCAAGTCGATCCCTGTTGGTAGTGACTTCGGTCTCCAGTCTGGGTCCGCGAATCTCAACAGGCTGATGAGTGTGCCCATACATCTGTCGTTGTTGCTCCAAGTGAGATGAAATTCTCGGAGTTGTCGCCACAGCAGTTTGAGAATCTTCGGATCGTCGGCCAGTGCAACACCAGCATCTACCAACAGATCGCGAGGAAGTCTGACTGCGAGCGCTGGTCGAGGATCAGATGACTTCAACATTTCCACCAAGTACTCAGCGGCCAGTCGCCGTCGAATCGCAGGGTGGGCCAACTGGGCTTCATGAGTTTTCGACAGGCCCGCTTGGCGAAGTTCCTTGAGTACGTCGTAAGCGTGGTCCACATGGTCCGGCTCCAGTGACTCTTCGCAGGCCAAAAGGCAGTATCGCTCTGCTCGATCTCGGAACTTGTTGATTGGGAGGATAGCGTTCAGATGCATGCAGATGGCTGTTTGCACGTCGGGAACCGTGTTGTCACTCGCGAGGATGTCGAGCACGATCGGCCACCAATGCGGTGACCCATTCAGAGAGCGTCCGTCTGCGGTTCGAGAGATGACCTCGCGACAATGATCAGGGTGGACCGCCAGCAGATACTCGATCAACTCGTCCTCGCCCCATGGCAGAAGTCGCAATTCCGTCGACCGACCCCATCCTGGGGAGCGGCGACGAGTGCAGATCACGGGATAGTTGTCAGGAGACGATGGCGGAATATCTGACTTGGCATCGTCGATCCAATGCAGGTCACGAGCATTTGGCAGAACCGCTGCCAAGTGTCGCAGTGCGGTCGTCTTACCGCTGCTTCTCCGACCAACAAGCACGATTGGTTGGTGGATACCCTGTTCAAGTAGGTCGAGCACTTCCTCCTGTAGCAAGACACTGTCCCCTGTCACAGGCGAGGTGACTCGCGGACGGACCGCAGCAATGACAGGCTCGATCATCAAACAGCCCCCACAGCAGTGTATTGGGGAAGAGACCCGACACCCTACAGTGTAGTCGCATGAGCGGTGCAGATAACAGGCATCAGCCTGACTGCCGGTAGCATAGTGCGCCTGATATATCCAAGATATTGGAATCGCTGTGCTTACCGACCACGACGTCCCGGAGCGCGGACGAGGGCTGTGACTTCGCCGGCGTCGAGCCAGATGGTGTCGCAGCGGGCGCAGGCGTCGATGACTGTGTTGCCTGGACCGTAGTAGGGGTGCGTGTCCATGCGCTGGTGACAGGTCGGACAGTCGCGGCAAGTCGATAGGACAGTGGGGTCGACGGGTGTGGGCTTGTTGTCGGGGCCGGAGTATGCGGAACGGCGGTTCTGGATGACTTCGCGAAATAGGTCGCCCGGCAGAAGCAGTCCGCAGCATCGTGGACAGTGTTCGATGCCCGCTTCCTCCATCAGTCCCCGGTGCAGTTGCGTGCCGCAGGCGGGACAGTCGTGCTCGCCGGGACGGTTGAGATCGACAACTCCCTCCTCGCTGATGAGGTCATCGTTCAAATGTCGCTGCGACTGACAATAGTCACAGAGCAGACGCCCCTGATGCGTGGTCGAAGACAGCGGGGCTCCGCAGTTGGAACAGTTCATGGCACGAGTTTCATCAAGTTGCGAAAGAGATGGAGTCCGAATTCAGACACTCCAGAGAGTGTAGGACACCCCATCGCAGTGATACGCACACAACAACCTCTCCCACCCGTTCGGTGGACGCCGAACGAACGATTGTCACGGTCATAGGACTTGCAGTGCTCGGCCTGTGTGCGATCACACGAGATAACCCGTTCCTCTCTGCGGCGATGCCTCAAACAGAGGTCTCGCACGTGGTTCTTCTGGATCGAAGGCGGGAATTCTGTCGAAAAGGCTCAAGTGCGACCCATGAGATCGAACTCACGGAGGTGAACGAGAATGTCGAATCAAGTCAACCACAAACTCAGGACCGTCGCAGATGGCGATCGCTATGCCTGCGCCACGGTTGTCACGACATCGAAGTATGTCATCGGGGCGATGGTGCTGGGGCACTCACTGCGGCAACAGCAATGGCCGCACGAGTTGGTCGTCTATGTGACGGCGGATGTCGGACGCTCGGATCGTGATGAGTTGCTGCGGGTGTGGGATCGCGTGGTCGAGGTCGAGCCAATCTCTAACCCCAACTCGAAGAAACAACTCGGCTTCGCCAGCTTTGCGACGACGTACACTAAGCTGCGAGTGTGGGAGCAAACGGACTACGCGAAGATCGTTCTCCTTGATGCCGATACGACGGTGATGGGTGACCTCACAGATCTGCTCGACCGTCCGGACTTCGCAGCCGGTCCATGCGGGACCGCCTGTGATCAGTTCAACTCGGGGGTGATGGTGCTCACGCCGTCGCAGGACGTTTTCGACGACATGGTGCGGCAACTCTCCGAGTTGGGGTCTTATGACGGAGGCGACCAGGGGTTCTTGAACTCCTACTTCTCCGACTGGTACTCGGGTCCAGCCGAGCGACGGTTGCCTTTTGCATGCAATGTGCCGTGGCTGTTGGCGTTCTATGCGAAGGCGTGGAAGCGGATTGAGAGTGACATCCGGGTGATTCACTACTATGGTCCGCAAAAGCCGTGGCAGCTCAAGGGTGAGACGACTTACACGATTCTGACGCGCGTGGTGCGGTTCATGACGTCACTGGAAGTCGTTGAGCCGTCACCTCGTGCGACGTGGTGGAACATTCATGCCGATTTGCAAAAGACACTGCGAGCTCAAGCGAAGTCGGAGTTGAAGCGAGCCGGATGAGGAAGGGTGGACAAAGAAAGTAGTCGTCACGCTCCGCGTGATGACAAGATGGCTACTTTCGTGTCGCTGCGATCAGAAGTACGGGTTGCTGTGTCCTGTCGCTGGTGCGGCCAATGGGCGGTTGGGACGTGTGCCGCGGAGGACGTCGATGGCTTCGGTGAGGCCGTCGATTGAGAGTTCGAACATGGGGAAGACGCTATGGATCAAGCGGGTTGATGCGGATCCCCAGTGTTCGCTGGTCATGGGATTGAGCCAGACGGAGTTGGGCACTCGTTCACGGATGCGGTGCAGCCAGTCAAGGCCAGTTGTCGAGTTGCGGTGGAAGTAGTCGATGGCTCCGTTGACGTTCGTCAGTTCGTAGGGTGCCATCCATGCATCGCCGACGAACACGGCTGACCAGGTGTGATCGAGGTTGGCGAGCATGTCCGACGTCGGCTCGCCCTCCCAGCGGGAGATGTCGGTGTACAGGGTTTCGTAGACGCAGTTGTGAAAGAACCGGTGCTCGAACTCTTTGAAGTGGTTGGCCGCGTGAGCCGCGCTGAAGAGGCGTTCGCACAACGTGGTGAACGGGTCCATTGACCCGCCGACGTCCATCAGCAGCATGAGCTTGATGCGGTTGCGACGCGGAGGTGTGAAGATAAGTTCGATCTCACCGGCGTTGCGGGCACTGGCGTCGATGGATTCGTCGAGGTCGAGTTCTTCGGGGCCGTCTGATTTGTTCAGCCGCTTGAGGCGGCGGAGGGCGACGCCGATTTGTCGCGTGTCGAGGATGCGGTCGGAGCGGAGGTTCTTGAACTTGCGAGCTTCAGCAACCTGGACCGCGGAGCCTCCGCCTCCTCCGCCACCACCTCCGATGCGAATGCCCGCCGGGTTCACGCCGCTGTGACCGAAGGGCGACGTGCCCCCGGTGCCGATCCAGCGGTTGCCGCCGTCGTGCCTTTCGTCCTGTTCCTCGAGCAGTTCGTGAAAGCGTTTCAGCAACTCATCAAGATCAAGGGCTTCGAGCTTGGCCCGATCCTCGTCGCTGATGTCGGGTACGATGGGGTCTTCGAGCCATTGCAGCAGTTCATCGGTAATGTCCAACTCGTTCTCGACGCCTCGGAAGTAGGCAGCGAACGCGCGGTCGTACG
>JAJDEJ010000038.1:2500-17835 GCA_029259815.1 Planctomycetaceae bacterium
GCTGACAGCAGGTTGTTGTTGAGCGTGTCTAGGGGTATTATCGACGTTGCACGTAGGTGCAAGGTCAACCCGTAAACAGCGTTTTTCTACCGCTGGCGAGATTATTGCTGATGAAAGAAGGTGTCTATACAATCAGCCAGCTTGCCACAGCGGTTGATGTTCCGACAACCACCCTGCGGTATTACGAACGAGTGCGCCTGCTCGAAGCAGAAGACCGGAGCGCTGGAAACTACCGTATTTACACCGATGCCTCGCTGGCAAAGGTGAAGTTCATTCGATCCGCGCAAGGGATCGGATTCTCCCTGGATGATATCAAGACATTGCTCGCGGCTGAGGATGGTCAAATTCCCCGATGTTGTGATGTCCAGCCTTTGATCGAAGATCGCCTGTCGGACGTCGAACAACGGCTTTGCGACTTGCAGGAGGTCAAGCGAGTCCTTCAGGCAGCACTCCGAAAGTGCGAACGCAGCAAGCCAATGGCCCCATGCAAAGTGATCGAGTCTTTGCGTCGTTCGTAGTCTTGTGGGGTCAGGATTACCTGCAGCAGTCAATCAGCCTAGCTCCGGGTGCGAACTGTGATTGGATTTCCTCACTACCTTATCGTCGGGCGGGAGCATGAGCGACTGGGCATGGCTTCCACTCCGGAATCCGTTTGACGTCTCGTGAGTCGTACGGTCATACTGGGCGACCCACAGGTAAGTGTTGAACAGATAGGGGCTTTGAAGTGAAGGCAGAATCGCTAATCGTAACACGTGAGCCTTCTCGCTGGTTGCAGTCCATCGGTCCCGGGCTTGTGACCGCGTGCGTGGTCATTGGTCCAGGGAGCATCCTGACCAGTTCCAAGGTTGGAGCGACTCACGGCTACTCCATGACGTGGGTTGTACTGGCGTCTGTCGTGTTCATGATGATCTATATGACCCTCGGGGCGAAGCTGGGTGTCGTGACCGGTGAGTCGGCTGGCGACTTGGTGACTCGCACGGCAGGGCGACCGCTAGCGGCGTTGATTGGGCTGGGCGTGTTCTTCATCGCAGCCACATTCCAGTTTGGGAACAACCTCGGCGTCGACTCGGCCGTCAAGGCATACTATGACTGGGGCGGGACGGTCCTTGTTTTCAACGCGGTGGCCATCGCCTTCCTGTTTCTGTTCCAGGATCTCTACAAGGCACTCGAACGCCTGATGTCAGTCTTTGTGGGGCTGATGCTGGTCGCGTTTGCTATCAATCTGATCTTCGCTTTCGTCAATCGCACCCCCGTGGACCCCGCTTTGATTCCCGAGACGAGTGGAGCAATTGATCTGTCCTTGCTGGGGCTTGTGGGCACGACGTTTGTCGTCCCAGCGGCGTACTATCAGTCGTATCTTGTGCGATTCAAAGGCTGGGGCGTCGAAGAGATGAGGCGGGGTCTGACCGATGCGCGAGTGGGGTCCGTCGTGATGGCGCTGATCACACTCATGATCATGTCCAACGCGGCAGCCGTGTTCTACGGGAAAGTCAGCGGCGACCAACTCGGGAGTGTGGGAGATGTCGCGGTTCAGCTTGAGTCGGCTTTCGGCCCGAAAGGAAAGGCCTTGTTCTGCATCGGGCTGTTCTCGGCGGCCTATTCGTCCTTCCTGGTCAACTCGATGATCGGCGGCTTCATGCTGGCGGATGGCTTGGGGCTTGGCAGCAAGCCAACAGAACTTTGGCCACGCCTGATGACGGTCGCCGTTCTTCTGACAGGGATGGGCGTCGCCATGTACGTCATTCAATCAGGACAAAAGCCAGTCAGTGCGATCGTGTTTGCTCAGGCGACGACGGTCATCGCTGCCCCGCTCATGGCGGGAGCCCTTTGGTGGTTGACGTCACGTAAGGATCTCATGGGCGAACATGCGAACGGACCGTTGACACATCTGCTCGCCGGCTTGGGTTTTGTCCTGCTATTGGCGATCGCGGGATGGGTCGCCGTGGTCAAAGTCTTGCCCGGTTTGCAGGCCGTCTTTGGCGGATGACCTACCAGCTCAATAGAGAAGGGCTGGACAGGCTCGGCCTGAAACGTTACTGTTTAGTCACATGAGTGGTGCGGATGAACGAAAGGTCCGGTTTGTTGGGTAGGGGCACATCAAAACACAACACAAGGGAGAAGCAATGCAGCTCGATGAGATGATCCTTGACGTCGATCAGCAGATTGAAATCAAAGCCGATGTGGAAACGGTCTACGCCTCGCTGATTCACCGCCTCACTGAGGCCAACGGGGGAGGCGGCACGCCCATGCCGATGAAGTTGGAGCAGTGGCCGGGTGGTCGCTGGTATCGAGATTTGGGTGAGGGCATCGGCCATCTGTGGGGACATGTTCAAGTCATCAAGCCGACGACGCTCATCGAGATCATCGGACCCATGTTTATGTCGTATCCGGTGTCCGGCCATTTGGCGTTGCGTTTGACGGAGGAGTCCGGAGTTACCACGCTCTCCCTGCGTCACCGGGCGATCGGGCTGATCGACCCCAATCACCGTGAAGGGGTCAAACAGGGATGGGGCGGACTTATGGAAGACGTCAAGCAGAACAGCGAGTCGTAGGGCACCGGTCGAACACGACCAAAGGCGACAGGCAAGACCCGTGTCCGGTCGGATTTTACGAGCAATGGCGAAAAAGTCACGAGCTGGATCGAAGTCACAGCATGATGTGACCCCAGAGGATCTCGACGTGATCTGGAAAGCTCTCGCAGACACAACTCGACGGGACATTCTCGATTATCTCCGCAACGGACCACGGACAACGACCGAGATTGTTGAGCAGTTCCCGCATCTCAGCCGCTTTGGGGTCATGAAGCACATTGATGTGCTGCGAGGGGCGAATCTCGTACACACGCGAAGTGAGGGGCGGAAACGGATGAATTCGATCAACGCGGTTCCCCTCCGGTTAATCTACGAACGCTGGGTCAGCAAGTACGAAGACCTCTGGGCCAGCATGCTCACCGGATTGAAGGATTCTGTCGAAGAGTCTGATGACATATGAACCTGACAAGCACGCTCAAGCCAACCCTCAATCTGCATGAACCATCAACTGGAAAGGCACGACCATGAACACGATTGACTTTATCAAGGCGGGACTGGAGAACAGCAAGGGTTGGGCAAACGGTTTGTTGCAGGACATGCAGGACGCGCCGCTTCAACAGCCGACGTCAAACGGAGGCAACCATCCGCTGTGGGTGCTCGGCCATCTCACATACAGCGAATCATTTCTGCTGGACGAATGCATTTTCGGTAAGCCCAATCGATTTGCTGACTGGGCGTCGCTGTTCGGTCCCACGTCGACACCGGTGACGGAGGCAGATCAGTATCCCCCGATGTCCGACTTGTTTGGCGACTGGGATGCGATTCGAGCTGCGTCGTTGGCACATCTGGACACTCTGAGTGTAGATGACCTTGATCAACGCAGTCATGCCCCGGAGGAGTATGGACCGATGTTCGCGACAGTTGGGTCGTGTTTTGGTGCGATGGTGGGACACCCTCAGTTCCACGCCGGGCAGGTTGCAGACGCGCGTCGCGCCGCCGGCAAGGATCCGCTGTTCATGTAATCCAACGCAGTTGGTGACACCAGCAACACTCCGGTTGCGGAATTGCAACCGGAGTGTTTGCATCACTCGTCGTCGAGGAGATCATCCGCAGTGATCGCGCGCTTGATGAGAGTCACCTCATTACCGACCTCGTTGAAAGACACCTCGTCGAAGATCGTCCGCATGAGGGCGAGGCCGCGCGTTGATGAATGCTCCTGGTCATCGAGGACGGCTGTTGCGAGTTTCGACTGATGGTTGAAGCCCGTGCCCTGATCGCGGATAGTGAATGTCGCAGCGATCCGATTAATAGAGACAGACACACGAACGTGCCGGTGAGAGAACGGCTGCTGAGCGGCGCGCGATTTGATCGTCTGCGCGAGTTCTCCCCGACTGATTTCCGACAAGTCATCCATTTCCAGATTGCCATGCAGGCAAGAATTTCGTAGCGCTTCTTCCAAGGCCAGGCTGACACGCAATCGCTCGGTTTCATCACCCAGCGGCAAACAACGGAGTTGTTTCTGGACCAGACGCGTGAGCTGTTCCAACTGCTCCAGATCGTTTCGCAATTCGAAGACCTGGGCACTTTCGCAAAGGTAATGGCTGAGGCGATGGCCGTCCCGGTCGGCCTCAACGAATCCCAGAATCCGGCGGACTGCATCAACCAAGTCCAGGCTAAGCCGTCGTTTCGGCACATAGGTCGCCGCACCCAGATGTAGGGCGTCGGCCGCGATCTGCTCACTTCCTTTTGCTGTCAGCAGGATCACAGGGATAAAGGGCCACTCCTCCTTGAGGGCCTCGACGAGTTCGAGACCGTTCATCTCCGGCATCTGCAGATCAGTCACGATCAGGTCCGGGAGTGGTGGTTCCATCAGGGCAATCGCCTCTTTCCCGTTTTCACAGGAGATGACGGACCAAGATGGCTCCCGAGCGAGGAGTCCGCTGACGAGCTTCCGATCGACGGCCGAGTCGTCCACAACGAGAAGAGTCGACACGGGATTGTCCTTGCTGATGAAAGACTGATTAGGGGTGTTTCAGTATATCATAGTCGTCAATCATCAGAGGCGAAGTCACCGTGAGATCAGTTCCGGGAAGGGTCGCAGGTCTCGATGGCTTCGATGCGTCCAGTCTCTCTGGCGAACTGGTTCGCGATTTCTGCCTGGATCTTGACGTCCAATCGAATGAACAGGTCTCTGGCAAGTTGAAAGCATCGATGGGCTTCCGGGCGGCGAGATCGGGCTTGCAAGAGATGACCGATATTGAGCAGGTCGTGAGCACAGCCAGCGATGTCACCAGCCTCCCGGTGGAGACGATGTGCCTTCACCAGTCGCTGCAGGCCTTGACCCGTTTGTCCCATCCGGGCAAGTGTGACTCCTGCATTGGCATCGATTGTGGCTTGTGCGGGTAGATCGTCACCACATGAAATTGCAGCCGCTCGAAAGAGTCGCAGGGCTGCGTCTAACTCGTCTCCGTCGGAGAGGAGTCCAGCCGAACTTGTCAGTGTTGGATACGAGAGCGAGGCATCCTCAGCGAATCGCTCCGAGTCCATCTCGGCCCTTGTTGCCAGTTGCTGAAACTGGTTTGCCAGCGCGACTTTTCCCTGACGTCGATAGAGATTCGACAGATTTTGGCAGCAGACGGCCCGAAAATCCGCCAACTCTCCTCGCTTCGCTTCCTCCCAAGCCTGCTCCCAATGCGCGATCGCCTCTTCGTCCTGCTCGCATTCAGCGAGGAACACACCGAATGCAATGCGGGCCGCTGGTGAGGTGTCTGTCGTCATGGCGGCTGCAAAGAGGGCTCGGGCAGCGGCCCAGCGTCCGCATCCCGCCAAACGTTCAGCACGTTCCACCAACAGGCGCATCAGTGACGGCGGATGACTCAAAGAAGTGTCGATGTTCACAATCCGGCATCCCTTCACGAGAAAACACGGTTGTGAGAGCGTGTGAGAAGCTCACCGCACTGGACGATCACCAGTTGGAACTTCGAATCCGAGCGACCTGACACCATCTAGAATACTCACATGTCCCATATTGTCAATTGTGCGGGTCAGGAAAAAGTTGACGATTATGCTGGATGCCCGCTTGATCGGTAAGCGGACCGACGACATCAGCGTCCGGGATCAACCTCTGCCAGATGCTGCCACATTGGCAGAGATTGTCGCCGAATTGCCGGCTGCACGCAGGTTCCGACAGTCGCTGCTCTGATTACAGACACTACAAAGCATGACGATTAAGCGAGTTACGATTTCACGCTTCTTGGCACACGATTCGCGAAACCCAACAAGTCGCGGTCGGGCGGTCAAACTCCGCACGACTCTTGAAATCACCAATTGGCAGTATCGAGCGGACATAGAGGTAGAATCGATGGCAAAGAAAGCCAAATCAGGCGGCACACGCATCGTTCCTTTGGGGGACAAAGTGGTCCTCAAGCGTGAGGAAGCCGAGTCCACCACCACCGGCGGCATCGTCCTGCCGGACTCAGCCCAAGACAAGCCGCAACGCGGCGAAGTCGTGGCCATTGGCGATGGCCATGTCAAAGACGACGGGAGCAAGGCTCCGTTGACGGTCAAGGAAGGCGACCGCGTGATCTTCAGCTCCTACGCAGGCGACGAGATCACCATCGGCGACTCAGATTATCTGTTGCTTCGCGAGAGTGACATTCTGGCGACCTATTGAGTTGTCAGTCGTTAGTGATCAGTTTTCAGTCGGCCATGATTGCCGTGAACTGTCACCGACGCTTCTGCGACGCCCCTCGTCGCTCCACTGACAACTGAATACTGACAACTGAAAACCCCTTCACACAGGAGACAACCCCATGGCCAAGATGATCGCCTTCGATCAAGAGGCACAAGAAGCCATTCGCCGCGGCGTGAGCAAACTCGCCAAGGCTGTCCGCGTCACGCTCGGCCCCAAAGGTCGCAATGTGATTCTCGAAAAGTCCTTCGGCTCGCCGACCGTCACGAAGGACGGCGTGACCGTCGCTCGTGAGGTCGAGTTGGGCGACAAGTTCGAGGACATGGGATGCCGCATGGTCCGCGAGGTTGCCAGTAAGACATCCGACAACGCAGGTGACGGCACCACCACCGCGACCATCATGGCCGAAGCCATCTACACCGAAGGCCTCAAGGCGGTCGTCGCCGGCGTCTCTCCGCTGGAGATGAAGCGCGGCATGGATCGAGCTGTCGCTGACGTCGTTGAGAAGCTGCACGGCATGGCGATTGAATGTCGCGACAAGAAGGCCATCGCGCAGGTCGGCACGGTCGCTGCCAATGATGACAGTACGATCGGCAACATCCTCGCAGACGCGATGGAAGCGGTCGGCAAGGACGGCGTTATCACGGTCGAAGAAGGCAAGTCACTCACGACCGACTTCAACGTCGTCGAGGGCATGCAGTTCGACCGCGGTTACCTGTCACCCTACTTCGTCACCGACCCGCAGAGCATGGAAGTCGTCCTCGAAGACGCCTACGTGCTAGTCCACGAAAAGAAGATCACCAATATCAAGGACCTCGTCCCCGTGTTGGAGAAGGTCGTGCAGTCGGGCAAGCCGCTGCTCATCATCGCGGAGGACGTCGAAGGCGAAGCCCTCGCAACTCTGGTGATCAACAAGCTGCGCGGCACCTTCAAGATCGCGGCCATCAAGGCCCCCGGCTATGGCGATCGTCGCAAGGCCATGATGCAGGACGTCGCCATCATGTGCGGCGGACAGGCTATCTTCGAAGACCTCGGCATCAAGCTGGAGAACATCCAGCTCAGCGATCTCGGTCGCGTTAAGAAGGTGGTGGTCGACAAAGACAACACGACGCTCATCGAGGGTGCCGGTAAGTCCGAAGACATCAAGGCCCGCATCGACCAGATTCGTCGCGAGCTGGACGCCTCCAGCAGCGACTACGATCGTGAGAAGCTCGAAGAGCGGGTCGCCAAGCTGTCCGGCGGTGTGGCTCAGGTCAACGTCGGTGCGGCGACTGAGTCGGAAATGAAAGAGAAGAAGGCCCGCGTCGAGGATGCCCTGCACGCCACCCGCGCAGCCGTGGAGGAAGGCATTCTCCCCGGTGGCGGTGTCGCCCTGCTGCGGACGTCGATGTCTCTCGACCCCGGCAAGCTGACTCACGACGAAGAGGTTGGCTACAACATCATTCGTCGTGCGTGCCGCGCACCGCTCACACAGATCTCTGACAACGCCGGCATGGACGGCTCGGTGATCTGTGAGAAGGTCTCGGAGAGAAAAGGCAACGAAGGCTACAACGCCGCGACTGACGTCTACGAAGACCTCGTCAAAGCGGGCGTCATCGATCCGGTGAAGGTGACCCGCACCGCCCTGCAAAACGCAGCCAGCGTCGCTACCCTCCTGCTCACCAGCGATGCCCTCATCGCTGAGGCACCGAAGGACGGCAAAGACTCCCACGGCGGCGACGGCGACCTCTACTGATTCGCCAACGTCAGAACGACAACCCCAGCCCGGTCTCTTGCTTGCACGAGGCCGGGCTTTTTGTTTTGCGCTGGAGCGAACCTCCCAAGCTGATGGCTCTGAGTCTGTAAGTTTTTCGTAGGACGAATTTCCAAATCCGTCCCATTCCCCAATTCACCGTCAGACATATCTGTTTTATGGTGGTTACGGACGGACTTGGAAACCCGTCCTACGGCGTGATGACACGCCTTCCCCCAAAGTGACAACCTCTCTGTCGTCGAATTGAACAAGTCGTCGAGCTGAACAAAGAGTATGGCAACCCATCACGCTGACATCGAATGTGTGGGGGGTGGCGTGGACGGTCCACTGGCAGTCACTCCCTGCTTCTCGAGATGAGGATGGGATCCGGAACTTCCCCAAGCACGCTGCCAACGAAAGTCCAATTGGCGAAACGTTCTATGTGGGGGATTCTCCTATTTTGGAAGGCTCGCCAGACATCACTACTTGCATTCGTCTCTTGTGAATGCCCAACATGCAACAGTCGCCTTTGCCCTTCTCTGGTCGGACTCTAGTTATGTTTGATTTTCTGTTCAGGTTGTTCGACACCTCTGATTTCCCTGCACGCTGGTATTGCGGCAACTGGACAGCAGGACACGGTTATCTGCATATCGGGTCCGACCTGGCGACATGGGCTGCGTACATGGCCCTCCCTTGTGTGCTGGCGTACTTCGCACTGAAGAGAGATGACATTGTCTATCCAAAAATCCTTTGGCTGTTCGCTGTCTTCATTTTCGCTTGCGGCACCGTGCATCTCATCGAAGCGAGTATCTTCTGGTGGCCTGCGTATCGTGTTTCAGGGGTCGTCAAACTGGTGACAGCCGCCGCGTCCTGGTTGACAGTTTTGGCGTTGGTTCGGATCGTCCCCCAGGCGATGGAACTGCCACAGTTCTCGATGGTGATGACTCAGTTGCAGGAGGAGTCGATTGCTCGAAAGAAGGCGCAGCACAATTTGGAGGAACGCGACCGCAGGACGCAAATCATTCTTGAGTCCGCCATTGATGCGGTCATCTTGATGAGCGACAAGGGGCATGTGACACAGTGGAACCCCCAAGCGGAAACCATCATGGGCTGGACCGCTGAGGAAGCGATCGGTCAGGAACTGGCCGAACTCTTCATTCCTCCAAAATACCGTGATCAACACCGATCAGGGCTTCAGCGATTTCTCGAAACCGGAGAGGGCCCCATCCTCAACCAGCGTCTTGAGTTGACCGCACTCAGACGAAGCGGGCAGGAGTTTCCGGTGGAACTGACGATTATCCCATTTCAGTTGTCGGATCAGTGGGAGTTTTGTGCATTCGTCAGAGACATCAGTGAACTCAAAGAAGCGGAGCGGATTCAGGGGACACTCTCCGCCCTCGCCGAGTCGTCAGCGGACGCCATCATCGGCGAAGATCTTGAGGGGACCATCATCAGTTGGAATCGCGAGGCTGAGAATCTGTTTGGCTATGAGTCCAGTGAGATTGTCGGTGAGTCGATCATGAAGATTGTGCCAGAAGAACTCCAGGAGGAACTGACCGCCGCGCTGAGTCGAGTGACCACAGGAGATTCGATTCGTGATTGGGAGACCATGCGGAAGCGGAAGGACGGTACGCAAATCCTTGTGTCTGTCACCATCTCGCCAATCTACAATCGCAATGGGGACATCATCGGCGTCTCAAGTATTGATCGCGATTTGACGGAACGGCAGAAGTATATCGAGACACTTCGGCAGCAGACCGCGGAACTTGAGAACACGAATGAACAGTTACTGAAAATGAAGGATCGGGCAGAAACAGCCAATCAGACGAAGAGCCAGTTTCTGGCCAACATGAGTCACGAGCTGCGGACACCGCTGAACGCGATCATCGGATACAGCGAGATGATGCTGGAAGATATCGACCGCGGCGAGCAGGAGTCATTGCCGGACGACTTGGAAAAAATCCGCAAAGCAGGCCGCCATCTGTTGGAGTTAATTAATGATGTTCTCGACCTCTCCAAGATCGAAGCCGGCAAAATGGAATTGTTCGTCGAGGAGATCAATCCGGAAAGCTTTGTCACGGAAATCGTGGAAACCGTTGCCCCGCTGGCGAAGGCCAACACGAATCAAGTGATGTTGAGCGATCTCGGTCCCCTTCCGAACATGGTCACTGACCGGACGAAGCTTCGCCAAATCCTCTTCAATGTTTTGAGCAACGCAAGCAAATTTACAGAGAACGGTCGGATTGACTTGTCTGTCAAGACCGTTCAAATGTCGGCAGAGCCGTGGATCGAGTTCACGATTCAGGACACGGGCATCGGGATGACCGAAGAACAGCTCGACTCGGTCTTTGACGCTTTCAGCCAAGCCGAGCAATCCACGAGCCGCAAATATGGTGGGACAGGACTGGGCTTGGCCATTGTGGGACAGTTCTCTCAAATGCTGGGAGGCAACTATGAAGTGACCAGCCAACTCGGTGAAGGGACGACGTTTACGATTCGACTTCCTCAGCGGTTGGAAGTCCCCGTTTTCAGAAAAGACCAAGACGAAGCTCCTCTGGCTGAGACTTCAGCTTCAGCGGAAACATCGGAAAGTGAAGATCGAGAAACGGTCCTTGTCATCGACGATGATCCGCGAGTCCACGACATGTTGACCCGGTTCCTGAGCCGGGATGGCTTAAAAGTGGTGACAGCCTCAAACGGGGTCGATGGACTGGAGAAAGCTCGTAAGCTGCGTCCGATGGCCATCACACTCGATCTGTTAATGCCGAGCATGGATGGCTGGGCCGTGTTTCGTGAACTGAAGGATGACCCTGAATTGTGCGAGATTCCTGTTGTGATCCTCTCAATCGTCGACGATCAGGAAATGGGGTTTGCGCTCGGGGTTTCCAACTACCTGACGAAACCGATTGAGATGCCCCGTCTAGCCAGCCTATTGAAGCAGTATCGCAGTCATGAGTCGGCATGTTCGTTGCTGGTTGTTGACGACGACGCAGACACACGAATGCGCATTGCCGAAGCGATGGCGGAGGAGGGATGGAGTGTTGTAGAAGCAGGTGATGGCCAACAAGGGCTGGATCAACTGAATTCGCAAAGGCCCGATCTGATTGTGCTCGATTTATTAATGCCAGGGGTGGATGGCTTTGAGTTCATGTCCGAACTCCGCAAGAATGAGAAGTGGCAATCAATCCCCGTTGTCGTTGTGACGGCGAAGGATCTCACCCAAGAGGAGCGGGAACGGCTCAGTGGCCGAGTCGAGAGCATTATTCAGAAGAACGCCTCTCGTGGAGACGAACTCCTGGAACAAATCAGGAAATATCTGCGACAACGTCCCCTTGAGGAATCGGATGATGAAAACGATCAGACTTCTGCTGGTTGAGGATAATGAGATGAACCGCGATATGCTGTCTCGGCGTCTGGCATCAGAAGGATTTGAACTCGTCTCGGCAGAGACCGGTCAGCAAGCGATCGACATGGCACAGTCAGAACAGCCGGATTTAATCTTGATGGACATGGGGATGCCGGTGATGGACGGTTGGGAGGCAACCCGAATTCTCAAGTCGTCAGCCGAGACAAAGCATATTCCGATTATTGCGCTGACTGCCCATGCATTTACCCAGGACGAGGAGCGTTCAAGACAGGCCGGGTGCGATGACTTCCTCACCAAGCCAATCGATTTTCCCCGGTTGCTGAAAGCGATCGAACAGCTTTTGAATTAGATCAACTGGAACCGGTTGGCAATCTGTCCGCTAGTTTCTCCGGACCAGACCTTAAAAAGGCAACTCATGTCTGATTCACTCGGCACCCTGTTAGTGGTCGATGATGTCGCGATGAACCGCGACCTTTTGCAGCGAAGACTCACTCGACGCGGCTACGAAGTCACCCTCGCAGAGAATGGAGCCGAAGCCCTCGATCTCGTGTCAAAAGAATCATTCGACCTCATCCTGCTGGACGTCATGATGCCGGATATTGACGGCATGCAGGTCTTGAAGGAGATTCGTGATACGCAGACACGACTGCAACTTCCTGTCATCATGGTAACAGCGAAAGATGACAGCAAAGATATTATTGAGGCCCTCAAGGCTGGTGCCAATGATTATGTGACCAAGCCACTGGATCTCGAAGTGCTGTTGGCTCGCATCGGCACTCACGTCATTCTCAAGCGGACGACTGCATCGTTGGAGGCTGCCAACCAAAGATTGAAGCGAGACTTGGAGGCAGCCGCCCGAATTCAGCAGGCGAACCTCCCCGAAAAATCGCCTCGCTTGGGTTCCTGTCAATTCGCCTGGAGCTATGTGCCTTGTGAAGAACTCGCAGGTGATTATCTCAACGTCGTGGCTTTGAATGAGAATCACGCCGCCTTTTATCTTCTGGATGTCAGCGGGCACGGTGTTCAAGCGGCCCTGCTGGCGGTCGCCATCAACCATATGCTGAGTCCCAGTCGAGGAGACACCAGCGTCGTCAACCGGCCAAACCGCAATCGCATTGACGATTCCGATGAGACCTTTCTGGTGACGCCTCCCGAGGAAGTCGCGGAAAAGCTCAACCGACGCTTTCCCTTCGATCCTGCCGCTGGTCAGTTCTTCACGATTCTGTACGGAGTCGTCAATCTCGACACCGGCGAGTGTCGGTACGTCTCCACGGGTCATCCCAGTCCGATTTACCTCCCTGCCGATGGACCTCCACGACTGCTAGAGTCCAAGGGCACGCCCGTGGGAATCGTGCAAGCCGACGATCCTGATTTCGAACCATATCAAGCCCTGACCCTGACTCTCAATCCCGGAGATCGAATTCTGCTGTACTCAGATGGTCTTGTCGAAGCGATGGACAAAAACGATCAGGCATTTGGGCTGAATCGTCTCACTGACGCCTTCGTAGAACGTCGGCAGGCGCCTCTGGATGAGAACCTCGAATCTATCATGAAGGAAGTTGACATCTGGCTCTCAGGCATGGATGCCCGCGATGATCTCTCACTCCTCGCGCTCGAGTGGTCCCCATGAAGCAAAGCACGAAACACCGGGGCGGACGAACGGGGTCAGGCAACAAATCGGAGGATGCGTCCTCACGAACTCGCAAGGCTTCACACCGAAATGGTGCCTGACCCCTTCCCCCCATCTGAATCGTCCGAATGGTTGCGGGGCTCTGTTCCACTCCGCGGGGATTAGGCATGAGGATGCCGCAGGCTGAGCGGGCGACGGGTGCGCTGGTGGATCCGCGAGTGTCCAGGGCGACTCTGATTCGGGGGCCGTGTCTGTGTTGCGTTGATCATTCCAGCCCCCGAATCAGAAACCTTTCCGTCATTCCGACTTCCCTGAGTGTACCCGCCAGCGATCAGTTCCTCACACGTCCAGCGGGACCCTTGGCGGTCAACCATTTCAAGCTCCATGTCTGTGGGTGAGAGTGAACGCGAAACACTGCGTCTCACTTGTCCACGAACGGTTGCTCAGAAGGGCAAGAAGTGATCGGGGCGTCGAGCTCAACCGTTCTGTCGGTCAGCCTCCGTCTATGGGGCATGTGCTGATGGGTGGTGTGACCGATCGGCTCTGGTCATTCGATGACCTGTTCACCGCCGTCATGGACGGAGACACTTCAAATTCGGACACGACCGATGCCCGCGAATATCGGTAATTTCGTTGCAATTCACTGAATCACCTTGCATGCTGGAGTTCAGCACACGGCACCGTATGGGCAGGTGGTCCGAGGCTTCGGTCAACCGCTGCCTGTTGTGTGTGGTCGTTGACGAGATGGACCATCGCGGTATAACGAAGAGGGCCAAACGATGCACACGCGCATTACCCAGATTCTAACGCCGGTCTTGTTGCTGACGTTGTTCACGCCGCCACTCGCTGCCGGTTTGGTGACCGTAACGGCCATTGATACGGGTTTCGTGACCGAGATGGGTGGATCGGCGAAGGGTGACGGAACGATTTCGCCGGCCGATTACAACTACTCTGTTGGCTTCGAGTCCCACTATGTGGATGGTTCTCTAGGCACGCCGCCCGGAACGACACCGATCGCGCCGATGCTTCGGAAGAACTACTTTGTCTTCGATCTGACCGGCGTGACGGCCCCGATCGAAAGTGCGACCTTCATGGTCTACACCGGAACCTTCGAGGGATCGGTCGAGCCCTCTGAGCTGTTCGAGATTCACGAAACGACGGATCCCTTTTCGTCAATTTCTGATATCGAAGCGCTGGCTGCCGGTAACCTGATTGGCTCGACGGAATTTGATGAACCGACCGATCCTCTGGTTGGGCTGGCTGCCGGTCTGTACACGAAGTTGGGAGATGGCCCCTTGCTGTTAGGGGCCACACCCATCTCCTCGGCGGACGACGATTCGGTCATCGCGATCCCGATTACCCCTGGTGGCATCGAGTATCTGAACCTGTTCCTCGGCAGTACGCTCGTCCTGGGTGGGTCGGTGGCGACCGTGTTTCCACCGGATGGAACGCCGCAACAGCCATTCGGCTTCACGGGCCCTGACATTCCCGGCGGCGATATCCTGACGCCGACCCTGGAGCTCACGTTGGCAGTCCCCGAACCGTCCAGCCTTGCCTTGCTCGGCATGGGAGCCATCGGCCTGATCGGCTCTCGCAAACGCAAGCCAAGAGAGGTTCGGCACTGCCTGAAGCGCATGTGATGATGATCGATCTGAAATTCCAGATCGGCAGGGTGGCGGGGCCGCACCGAAGGAAGCCCCCCGCAGTGTTGCGGGCGCAGCACACGTCAATATCCCGACTCGTTGCCCAAAAGTCCGGGGGCTTCTGCGATGCAGTACGCCCCCGCCACCCGTCGATGATCAACCCCAGCCACACGTCGAAATGCGTCTGATCCCTTTTTCTGCATTAACGAAGGAGAAGGCTTCCGTATTTTGGAGTTCTCTCGATATGATTGCGACCTCGTAAGACCGACATGATGTCGGTCTTTTCCATTGGTCGATGATCGAGCAGCCCGAGCCTGCAGAATGGTGGACTTTCAGAAGGTCGTTTCCAGGTTCGGCGTTGCCGCCAAAGCCAAGCTGACGAATCCCGGCGCGACGGGCGAACCGGAAGACCAATTGCGTGCTCCGTTGGAGACGCTGTTCGGCGATCTGGCCGAATTGTGCGGGTTGAAGCGAAAGTGGCTTGCGGCAGTGGGAGAATCGTCGCTGTCAACGCTCAAAACGCGACCCGACTACGCGATCACACTGCGGAAGGTGCTCGTCGGGTACGTGGAAGTCAAAGCGCCCGGCAAGGGGGCCGATCCCCAATCACGTTCGGCGCTTGGTTTGTTGGTGGGGGCGGGGTTGGTGTGGTCGAAGGGACGTGGGGGAGGGAGTGGGGTGACGTGCGGAGCGAGGGGGTGAGGAGGTCGAGCCGTGCGCAGCGTTCAGCGCCGCCGGGGC
>JAJDEJ010000039.1 GCA_029259815.1 Planctomycetaceae bacterium
CTTTTTCGGCCCGCACCGCAGTGAATGACCTCGCAAGGTGACTGCCGAAAAAAGCGGGTGGACCCTCTGGGGGAGTCCCGAACTCGGGAGGGTCCCCCCGACGTTTTCGCAGCCACCACAACTCACATCGGAGTACCCACGGGCGAAAACGCCGAGCGTCCCCACCACCATTCAACGGATGCACCCGAGTGACTGAGGCAATTCATTCGGATCGCCACAGATGGGAGGTGTGCAATCTTCACCCAATATCAGCCGGGCGGCCAGCTCAGGGATCGCTGACCCAATAAGTGGATATGCAGATGGTCAACCGTCTGCCCACCCTGTTCACCCGTGTTGATGACGACTCGAAATCCGTCATCCAGCCCCAACTCGCGGGACAGATTCCTCACGATGAGCAACAAGTGCCCCATCAGCGACCCGTCCTCATCGGCAAGATGAGCGACGGACGGGATCTCCTTTCGCGGAATGACTAACACATGGACTGGTGCCTGTGGATTCACATCCTTGAACGCCAGGCACTGGTCGTCCTCATAGATGATGTCCGCAGGGATCTCGCCGTCGATGATGCGTTTGAAAATGGTTTTGTCGTCACTCATGTTCATTTCTCCCATGTGACTATTCCCGTTTCACATTATCCCCCAAGCCAGGAGTTGACTGCAGGCCAGATCTTGTCAACAAGCTGTCCATACGCTCCCCACGCTCCGGCGATCAGCAGCCCGAGACTCGACAGCCCCAGGAAGAAGTCCCAGAGACGGCTGGGAGCCAGTCGTGGATCCGTACGCTTCACACGGAAGTAGATCGCTGCGAAGCCCAGCATGGGCAACATGATGGCCTGCATCGTGCCGGATAAAAGCACGGCTGTCACTGGGTTGATCCCTGCCCAATACAACGCCAGACAGGCCAATGGCAACAAGACGCCAAAGTTTGAGATCCAACGGTCGTGTAGTCGCGGGTCGTTCGGCGTCAACAGCCCCCAGATCTTCAACCCATCCGTGTACAAGCGTGTTTGACTGGCAAGAGCGACGAGAAAGGTTGAGTACAACACCGCGATGGCTCCCACCAGGAACAACCACTTCGCGTACTCGCCGAAGACCGGGACGTACGACTCTGCCAGCGTGCTGACCATCCGCATGCCGTCGGGGTCCAGCCCCATGCGATGCAGCACGGCGACGCCCATCACAAAGAATGCCACCGTCGCAACCGTGTACACGCCCATCGAAGCAAAGGCATCGATATGCATGACCCGCATCCATCCACGGGCGCGGTTTGCCCATGCTTCGTCTTTTGAGTGCGGTCCAACATAACGCCCATATCCCTTTTCCATGCACCAGTAGGGATAGAAGATGAGTTCTGCTGCACCGACCCCGATAATGCCAAACGTGGCCAACGCGGTCGCGAGCCCCTTGGCCGAATCCGGAAAATGGGGAGTGAGACCACTGATCCATTCCTCAACGGGAATAGACCACTCAGGTGCCGACTGGAGCGCGTAGACGTTCCCGAGTGTGATGAACGTGAAGGACACCACGAGAGCCGTCGAGATGTTCTGAATCAATCCGTAACGACCGTTGTACAAGAGGGCAACCGTGATCAATGCCGCCGCTGCCGCCCAATAGCGATCGTCCACGGTCCAGGGGTCTTGCAAAGCTTCACCAGATCGAACAGTCTCCACCGCAATCCGTCCTTTCTCGCCGAGTCCCTCCAGCCGAGTCTGCATGGTAGTGATACCTGCCTGCACGTACTGTTGCTCTGCCTCAGTAAGTTCGGTGAACTCTGCATTCCCCTCGGCGATGTGAGTTTCCCATTGAAGATGCTTCGTCAATTCACCATGCGAGGGGATGAGAATGGCTTCACGGTAGTCGCCCGTGATGGGGAACGAGATGGCCATCGCCTGACCGACACCTCCAACGATGCCGCCCAACTGGCCAATGGTGCAGAGCATCATGATCAGCCAGTACCACAAAATCCAATTGACCCGCAGGCGTGGGCCGGGGAGTGTATTCAGGGCCACGAGTGTCGTCTGACCATGAGTGATTGAGTAGCGGCCCAGTTCGATCTGAGCGAAGACTTTGATCACACAGCCCACGATGATCAGCCACAGCAACGAGATACCGGCTTGAGCCCCTGCCTTCGTCGTGGCAATCAACTCACCCGAACCGACGATGCTGCCCGCGATGATCAGCCCCGGACCGAGTTGTCGGATCGTCGCCGAGAACCCGCGAGGCGGCGGCTGGACGTCATCGCTTGATCGAGGATCGTTCGACGTGTTGAACCCATTCGTGTCCGGGGACATCTGCATCCGGATTATCCAGTGAGTGAGAGGCGTCAGGCCAGTAATGCGAGAGAGACGTGCAGTCTGCCGCGTTGGACTGTAAGTCGCAACCGATCGTCTCACGATTGGCTGACTGCTGACACAGGTCGACTTCCTGCATTGAACAGGAGGCAACGCTGGCCTCGTCTGCGGACCAGGTCCAGGCGAAATGGGCAGACAGATACCTTTTGGCAATTATGTCCGTTTGCGTTGCACATAGGATTCGCATTGACTAGGTTCTCGCCTAATGGAGTTTTTCTAATCGATTTGATCTCAACATGGAGGGTTCGTCAATGATTCCTTTGCGAACTGTTTTCTTTGCAGTCCCTCTCGTCGCCACACTCATTGCGACTGAACAATCCGCTCATGCAGTCGTCCTCCACTTTGAGGACTTCAACGACTCAACGATTGGCTACACGTCAACAATAGTAGATCCGGGAACCACTGACGGCGACCAGTCCTATTTTGGTCGTGTCGGTGGAGCAGGCGGACTTGCAGTCGGAGGCGCTGTCAGTTTCACTAACACCAGCGGCGGCTATTTCGGTGCAATGAATACGATCGGTGAGCCGAACATCGGTAGCGGCGTCGTCAACTGGACCGGCATCAACATCGCCGGGTTCAACAATCTCACGTTTTCCGGCTTATTTGCCGAGGATGACAACGCAACTCCAGGCGTTGAGGACTGGGACCCCAATTCGCAAGTCCTTGTCGAGGCAAGAGTCGACGGAGGAGGATTCGCGAGCATCTTTGAAATCCAGTCATCCTCACTTGTGGGCCCGACCGCACCGAGCGTTGATACAAACAACGACGGATTGGGAGATGGAGCGGAAATCACTGATACGTTCACTCAGTTCGTGGCGAACATTGCCGGGATGGGCAACCTGCTTGACCTCAGAATCACAATGGTGGGGCTGACTGAGGCTGGAGAAGATATCGCTTTTGACAACATCATGATCGCAGGCGACGCAGTCGCAGCGCCGGAGCCGGGTTCATTGGCGTTGCTCGGTTCTCTCGCCTGCGGAGGACTCATCGTGAGACGCCGCCGTCGCAAAACGGCCCCACTGTCCTGAGCGATAGACGATTTGAATGCACTCAGCGGGACATGAAGCACCCCGGCTGCTCGAAGCAGCCGAGGTGCTGTGTTTGGTCCTCGCTGATGCCGCATCAATTTTGTCTGGACGACGGAATGGCCCATCGCTCGGCAATTTCAAAGAGACCTTGGGCAATGAGTGCCATCAGGGCTGCAGGGATGGCTCCTTCAAGCAGGAGATCGGGGCGGTCGAGCCGAATGCCTGCGAAGATCGGTTCGCCATAACCGCCTGCATTGATGAACCCGCCCAGTGTTGCGGTCCCGATATTGATGACAACTGCCGTCTTGATGCCTGCGAGAATCGATCGTGCCGCCAGAGGCAGTTCAATCAGTCGCAGTCGCGCGGCGGGAGGAAGTCCCAAGGCCAGGGCCGATTCGCGGAGCGTCTCAGGAATGTTCATCAGTCCAGCATGCGTGTTGCGGACGATCGGCAGCAGACTGTAGAAGAACAATGCGCAGATGGCCGGTTTTGGTCCAACTCCCAGCACGGGGATCAAGATCACAAACAACACGAGTGAGGGGATCGTCTGCACGATGCCCACGATTCCCAGCAGGATGTGTCCTAGCCGAGACCACTTGGCCGCCATGATCCCCAGAGGGACAGCGAGCAGGATGGCCAACGACATTGAGATGCCAACCAGCAACAGATGCTCGCGGGTGTAACGCAACCGCCGTTCAGTGCGAGTTTCGACTGTTGCTGTCGCCTCAATGTCGAAGGTGTCTCGCACAAAATCAGCCGCAACGACCTCTTCGGGAACTTGATCAAGCTTCGCCCTTGCATTGAGACCGATCATCGTCGGCTCATTGATCGCAGCTTCGAGTAAGAGGAGCTGCTTGGCGACCTCCGGGGCACGCTCTGCGAAATCGTTTCGCATCAGGATCACAGCCTGATAAGTCGGGAAGAAATTCCGGTCATCCTCCAACACCACCAGATCGTAGTGCTCAATCTCGGCATCCGTCGTGTAGACGTCCATCACGTCAATGCTGCCCGATTCGAGGCCACGATAGGCGAGGTCATGGTCGAGCCCGTGCCCCTGCTCAGTCGGCAGTCCATAGGTGGCGCTCAGTTGGGGCCAACCGTCGCCACGGTCCATGAACTCGTTGCCAAATCCGTAACGTACGTCGGGAAACCGTCTGAGGTCGGAGATCTTCTGCAGATCAGGTGCACGCTCCGCCAGTTGAGGTGAGACCCCGAGGGCATAGGTGTTGTTGAAGCCCAGCGGTTGGCTCA
>JAJDEJ010000040.1 GCA_029259815.1 Planctomycetaceae bacterium
CTTTTTCGGCCCGCACCGCAGTGAATGACCTCGCAAGGTGACTGCCGAAAAAAGCGGGTGGACCCTCTGGGGGAGTCCCGAACTCGGGAGGGTCCCCCCGACGTTTTCGCAGCCACCACAACTCACATCGGAGTACCCACGAGCGAAAACGCCGAGCGTCCCCACCACCATTCAACGGATGCACCCGGTCGATTGAGGTCTCCTGCCAACTCTGAGAGAATCCCCCCAGACCACCGACACGTCGATGCGTGGCTCCACATCAACCAATGAAGAAAGTCTTGCTGTGCTTGAGTTGTACGATCAGATCCAGGCAGCCTGCGGCTTCATTCGTTCCCAATGGGATCATCAACCGCATGCGGGTGTCATTCTGGGGACCGGGCTGGGCAGCCTCGTGGAACGGATCGACGTCGAGGCGGCGATCGACTACGGCGACATCCCCCACTTCCCCACGTCGACGGCCGTCAGTCATGCAGGACGGCTTGTGTGCGGACGGCTGGAAGGGCTCCCCGTGATGGCGATGGAGGGACGTTTTCACATGTACGAGGGGTACCCTCTCAAGCAGATCACTCTTCCCGTTCGAGTCTTCAAGGCAATGGGAGCCGAACTCATGGTCGTCTCCAGCGCGGTTGGAGGGATGAATCCGCTCCACAGCACGGGCGACATCATTGTTGTCGATGACCACATCAATCTAATGGGCGACAACCCGCTCATCGGCATCAACGATGACCGGCTCGGGCCTCGATTCCCCGACATGAGTGCCCCGTACGATCAAGAACTCGGGCGGGTGGCTTTGGAGATTGCCCGGCGAAGCAACATCGTGGCCCATCGGGGAGTGCACTCGGTGGTCTCTGGCCCGAATCTGGAGACACGGGCCGAGTATCGCTTCCTGCGGACGATCGGTGCGGACACGGTCGGAATGTCGATGGCACCGGAGGTGATCGTGGCCGTGCATGCGGGACTGCGATCAATCGGCTTCTCGGTCATCACCGACATGTGTTTGCCCGATGCACTCAAACCAGCGATTGTGGAAGAGATCATCGCGGTTGCTAATGAGGCAGAGCCCAAACTGACAACACTCGTGTGCGGCGTCCTCGCTCACGAAGCGTCGCAGCGGTCAACCTGAATCACTCATGCGTGTGCTGGCGCTCAATCCGTTTCATGGCGGGAGTCATCGGGCCTTCATTGATGGCTGGATGCGACATAGCCGACATGAGTTCACACTGTTGACTCTGCCGGATCGTCATTGGAAGTGGCGAATGCGACAGGCAGCGATCCACTTCGCTGAGCAACTGGGCGAACCTGCTTACGCTCAGCAGACGTGGGATGTCCTCTGGGTGACAGACATGCTCAATCTGGCTGAGTTCCGCGGGCTGTGCAGAGACGACCTGCGACAACTCCCGTCGGTTTTGTATTTCCATGAGAACCAGTTGACCTACCCCACACGAGGGGAGCAACACGACCGCCAGCGTGATCTGCACTTCGGGTTCACGAACGTGGTCTCGGCCCTCGCAGCAGACTCCGTCTGGTGGAATTCGCAGTTTCATTGGGATGAATTCCTGACCGCACTCGGTGAGTTGTGCCGACAGGTTCCCGATCGCACACTCACATCCGCCGCAGACACGATTCGGGAGAAGTCACACATCTACACACCAGGCACCGATGCGTTCCCCAAGCGAGATCCCGACGGTAACAACACGACGACACACATCCTTTGGGCCGCTCGCTGGGAGCATGACAAACAGCCCGAATTATTTTTCGCCGCTCTTGAGAAACTTGATCAGGCCGGGCTGCCGTTCAAGATTAGTGTGATCGGCCAGTCTTACCGGGAAGCGCCCGCGTGCTTCCTCGCGGCTCGTGAGCGATTCGGCGACCGCATCCGTCACTGGGGATACCTGGAGAGTGCAGAGGCCTATCGGACCGTTCTGCAATCGTCGGACATCTATGTCTCGACGGCGTCTCACGAATTCTTCGGCATTGCGACCGTTGAAGCGATCTCCGCAGGGTGCTATCCCCTGCTGCCGCACCGACTCGCCTATCCGGAACTCATCCAGGACCAACAGGAATTTCTGTACTCAGGCGACAGCCAATCGTTGTACGGACGTCTGGCTGAGTTAATCACGTCCCATCAACAGGGGGGCGACCTCACACGATCCGCCGAACCGGCTCGCCGGGCTGTGGAGCGGTTCTCGTGGGAGAAAGTTGCTCCACGCATGGATGACCGTTTGGAGCAGTTGAGTCGGCACAGAGTATGACTCCCGTTCACTCACTCGCCGTCAACGAGTGTGCCATGTGCTCGTAGATGCCTTTGGCGTCGGCATAGCTTCGGTCGATACCACTCTCGACACTGGAGTGCTCGGTCATCGCTTGGGACGTCGCGTCGAGTGCAGACTGGAGTTGGGGGAGTGCCCGCTCCTGGAGTTGCTCAGCCAGTTCCTTGGGGGGATATCCAGTCGCCAGGGTGTCGATATAGAGCTGTGCCATCTCGGCGGTCAGTTCGCCCCAGCGGTCTTGGTAGGGTGCTGCATCGGCAGACTCATCGACCGCGATATGGATCTTCGTCAGCTCTTTCAGCATCTCCGTCGCTCGCCGGGTCATGTTTGCATATTCAGCGAATGTGAGCACAAGAGCGTGGGCACCGGCGTCCTGAACCTTGAGTGATGGTGTCGGCGGCGCGGAAGGCCGGGTGGGAGTGACCGCCCGCGTGGGAGCTGAGGGGCCTCGCGCAGGTGCGCCGGATCGCGGACGGGGAGGAGCAGCGGGAACCGGCTGTGGCGGCGCTGATTCGTTGTCGTACGGGTTGACACCTGTGGCCCCTCCTCCACCGACGGCATCACATCCCAACAGACAGAGTCCCAAGGCCAGAATGGTCGCAGTTTTGATCGGCATGGAATGATCCCTGACACGATGCCTATGAGTTCGACAGAGTTTCGGCGACGGACTCCTGATAGGCACGCTGGAGTCGCCGCGTAATCGGGCCGGGACGACCGTCATTGATTGGATTGCCATCAACGCTGACGAGTGGCACCACCTCGGCCGTCGTCCCCGTCAGGAATAACTCGTCCAGCTGTGAGATTTCATCAGCCGTGAATGACGTCTCATGCAGCGAGATGTCGCAGCGATCAGCGAGTCGTGTGACCAGTCCTCGCGTGATGCCCGGCAAGATGGATGGCGACAAGGGTGATGTCAACACGTTCCCATTGCGCACACCAAACACACTTGTGTGCGATCCCTCAGTCACCGTGCCGTCCTCATGAACGAGCAAAGCTTCGACACATCCCTGCTCAGCCGCCTGTTGGGCGGCGAGACAATTGGCAAGGAGATTGACCGATTTGATGTCACAACGTTTCCAGCGAAGATCCGGGACGGTGATCGCAGCAGCTCCTTGTTCACGGGCCTCTGCATATGGCTCAACATCGAACCCTTCGACATAGATCAACTCATTGGGAGTCACATCACTCGGCGGAAAACGATGTGTCCGTGGAGCTGTCCCGCGTGTCACCTGCATGTAGATCAAGCCCTCTTGGACTTCCGAGTGCTCCAGGGTCGCGCGCATGCGCTCGATGAGGCGATCGACATCGCAGACAATCGCAATCTTGTCGAGGCTCCGTCGAAATCGACCGAGATGCTCAGCTTCAAGAAACGGCTGTCCTTGGTACACCCGTAACACTTCATAGACGCCGTCACCAAACAGGTAGCCGCGATCCAACACGGAGACACGTACCTCACCAAGAGGCATCTCTTCACCGTTCCAGTTCGCGAGGGGCTCGTGCGACATCAATCGGGCAACGCAATGCGGAAGGTCGAAAGGATGATCAAAAACAGACTTGCGATCAGAGTCAGTTCAGCGGCGGATCGGTCACCGGCTTGTACTCATGATTCCGCTTTCTGACAACGGTTGCCGAGACAATCTGGTCACCCTGCTTCAGCGCAGCAACCGCATCCATGCCTTCGACGACGCGACCAAACACCGTATGGACCGCTTCCGGCTGCACGTCCTGATCGAGATGTTCTGTTGGCAGATGAGTCAGGAAGAACTGTGCTCCTCCCGTGTCCTTACCGGCATGAGCCATGCTGAGGGTGCCAGCGAAGTGCCGCCGCGCGTCCTCGCGATAGCACTCGCAATCAATTGTGTAGTTGATCCCACCGGCTGCCGGATTCTTACGTCCGCCCTGAGCCATAAACGAATTGATCACGCGATGGAACGCAACTCCATCGTAATAGCCCTTCTCGACCAGCATGACAAAATTCGCAACCGTGTTGGGAGCCTCATTCTCGAACAGTTCGATCAGGATCTCCCCTTTCGAAGTCTTCATGAGCACGCGAGGCAGTGCTTCATCGCCGGTGGCTGCGGCCTCACTGGCACGAATCTCTTGCTCTGCCTTCCAGTAGTCGACGTACTTCCGCGCCGTTTCGAGATAGCGGCCTCCTAACTGCGGAACCAGAGCACCGAGTTCCTGTGCTCGTTCGAGGATTTCAACCGACTCGTCGAAATCGTGAATGGCAAAGTGACTGACTCCGGCCACGTTCAATGCAAGCGAATTCTCGGGGGCGTTCTTGAGCACAACATCGGCGGCCTCTGCGGCCTGGTCGAATCGATTCTTCGCGTAGGCGACCTGCATCATGATCTCAGCCGCATCCAAGTCCTGCGGATCACGCTCATAGGCAATGGAGCCCAACTTCACGAGTTGTGGCATGACGTCCCTCTGGAACCCTTTCGACAGTGTGCCTGCCTCCTTTTCGAGTGCTTCGCGCTCCTTGGGAGTGGCGTCCTGGTATGTCTTGGCAATCTCTTCCATTCTCGCCACAATGCTCGCCTTCTGCTCCAGCAGGGCTTTCCATTCCGCTGTGTCGAATTCAACGCCCTCATTGGCAGACGCGCTGTCATTTTGTGCCCAACCAAATGTGGGGAGAACGACCGACATCAGTGCAAACACCATCAATCCAGACAACAGGACTCGTTGAAAAACCATCCGAACTCTCCAGGGAATATGGGCACGTCGCTGCGGCGGGATCGACGCAACGGGACTCTCCGAGTCTAGAAGACAGCATCGATCACGAAAAGGTAGAGTCGACCTCAATGCAGGCTGAGGCGCATTCGCCCATGGATGATACTCAAACGTCTCCATCTCTCTTCAGACGGAAAGACCCGACGCCAGGCACTTATTCTCAGCATTCAATGTCGCATCACACGTCGAATGATGACGAGTGCGAACAGAAAGACCACGATGTTCCCCACCCAGGTGGACCACGCGGGGTCCATGTGTCCTCGTTTGGCTTGTGTCACCAGTCCCAGGACGAGCGGGTAGTACACGCCGACAATCGGTCCGAAGCAATAGAGAAAGCTGGTCAGAAATTGGTTCTTAGCCTTCAGGATCGCAAACGGGCTCCCCAGCAGCACAAAGAAAAAACAACTGCAGGCTAAGGAAAATCGACTGTGATACTCCGTGCGCAGGCGATCCCTACGGGCACTCCCGACGACCAATTCCGGACCGCTGGCAAAAGTGGACGAGGCCATTCGGTCAAAGCCACCCAGCGTCAGCGACATGGCCGCTTCGACAACACGTCGCTCTTCAAGTTGCTTTCGCCGCTCCGCGATCTCACTCAGCTCTCGATCGATCTTCGAGAGGCTCATGTACATCGGCTTCTTCTGACCGTTTTCCAGTGGCAGAGGAAACTCGTAGGGATGGTCGCCCTTCTGGATGAATTGTAAGGGAGACTTGCCATCGCCAAACGGCACGTCGACGACTGCATCCTTCATATTCAAAATTGCCATCCCCCGTTCGTGATCGAAGTCGACCTGCGCCTCTCTGGCCTGAACGGTGAAGTACTCGCCTCGTGAGTTCCGATAACGAAAGACCGGGTCGATCAACGTGCTGCCATCGACATCGGTGACGGTAATGTCAATCCCTTTGGGTCTGTACCGCAGCTGATGCTCGGTTCGAAGTTTGTCGAGAAAGATCTCTTCGACTGCCGCAATCACTGTCCGTTGAATGTTTGCCATCGCCCAGGGGATGACCTGATCGGTCAGCACGAGCGTGCACACGCTCATCACGGCACCCAGAAAGAACGCTGGCCCCATCAGGCTGAGGACGTTGATACCCGCAGCCTTCGCAGCCGTGATCTCTTGATCGCCTGCGATTCGTCCGTAGACGACGGAGACCGTCATCAACAGGGTCGCTGGGATCGTGAAGGGCAGCATGTTGGGGATGATGTACGGCAGCACCTGAATAAGCTGCTGTGGTCCGAGTCCCCGCTCGGTGGCCTCTTGAAACACCCCCACAAACATGGTGAGGACCGTCAGCACCGTCAACACCAGGGCGAACACCCGCAGGAGCTCACCAAACACGTATCTTTGCAGCAGGGGAATGAACGGACGCATCATCCACGCAAGTCAAAAGCCAGCCGGATCAGACGGGGGCGGAGGTGTACGCGAACCAGGGCAAATTCGTCAACTGCGAGTTGGCAGCGATGGCGGATTAGTCAAAACGGGCAGAATGACGCAGTCGAATCGGTCATGGAAACACTCAGACCTCGACAAACTGCCTGACCCGCCAACTCTGACCAATGTGTGGCACTCCGAAGTTGAGTCTGAGACACGCTTCTCGGTGACAGCGCGAGCATCGCCCCCATCAGGCATTCAGAAATGTGGCGACAAATGCCGAAACAGACACAACGGCTCGCCAATCCGCGCCACGATTGCCTCCTCATGGAAAAGGATCTTTGATGGACCTCCTCCAAAATCTCTCTGACGATCAGACCGCATTGCTCGGTTGCTTCGCAGCCCTGACCGCGTCCGGTCTGCTGATGTCTCTCAGCTACTACGTCGGCCAGTGGAACCAGTCTGACAAGCTCACGACTCACCGCCTGCCCCAGCGACAGACCGAAGAGCCCCGCAAGAACAAAGCGGCGTAAGGGAATGGCGGTTGACCCCAACGGGGTCTCACATCGCAGCCCAGGGTCGTAAGCGAAGCGAGCGCACCCTGGGATTCGGCAACCGTAGAGTCATCAACCCCAACGGGGTTGCATCCGATTCTTGGGGACCGATGGAACCCCGTTGGGGTTCTCTCAAAGATGGCATCAATGTCCCAGGGTGCGCTCACGGGGTGAGCGACCCTGGGCTAAGTGGTTTGACCCCGTTGGGGTCGATTGTCACGACTTCTTCGATATGCCGTTCGGCGTGACTGTCGGAATTGGATGTCCGTCCAACAGAGCGAATCACAATTCGCAGACGGTCCGCATCTTCTCCAGTCCGGTTTGGACGACTTCTAATGGATCTTGTTGCCACAGGTCTTCTCGGAAGAGTTCCAGCGAGAGCCAGCGGTCGTAGCCGATCTGCCGGAGCAATGATACGAACAGCTGCAGATCGACGATGCCGTCTCCGGGCATGACCCGATCGGGATCATGCTGCTGTGGTGCGGGTGGCTCAGCCGGTGCGTCGTTGAAGTGACAGATCGCGACTTGCGAGGCTTTCAGTTTGGCGATGTCGCCACTCCCTGCTCCGCCACGGAAGTCGTGAAATGGATCGAGCACGATCGTCGCCTCCGCGTGACCGGACCCGTCGATGATCCGCACAGCATCGGCGATGCTGTTGACCTCCTCCGCAAACCCGAGGTACTCCATCGCCGGCTTGGCACCCATCGACAGACCCAGGTCCAACAACTCACCGTATCGCTGTGAGGCGAGATCGTAGTCGACCGCTCCCAGCGGCGGACCTGCGATTGAGTGAACGGCTCCCACGACCGCAGCCTGTTCGAGACGTCGCTTGCACTCCTCGATTCCCTGTTGATACTCCGTTCCCTCCGGCTCACACCATCCCTTCAGAAAGATGGTCGTCGGCACCTCCAGACAGTTGTCATCAACCGCAGACCGAATCTCTTTAACCGTCCCTCCAGACGAAACATGAGCGTCGATGTCATCGTGCCAGAGTTCGATCGCGTCGTATCCCGCCTCGCTGGCGACACGAATCTTCTCCAAAATGGGCGTCGGCTTGATGGTGCTGCTGTTGAGCGAATAGAGAAAGGCACTCATTGGTTGGAACTCCTGCAGGCGATTTGGAGGGTGGGTCGTGGGTCAGTTTGTCACCAAACAACGTCGGGTGGCACGCCCTGACGTCAGGAAGGGCGTGGCGCAGGGTTATTCAACCCTCATTCGTCTGTCCCGCGTTCGCCACGCCCATCCCGATGGTCTGGGCGTGCCACCCAATGACTTTCGACCGCCCCACGACCTTTGGATGACCCGAGACGTCAACAATCGCAGAGTACCTGTCGCCTCACTCTCTGGCAAACGGACCGCTCTTGCCGCAGTCGTTGGTTGCTTCGTACAGTCGCTTGTCATGCTCTGCACTAACTGCCCAACGGTCTGTTCCCACCACGATGCCGACTGCATTCGTTCGCTATTGCGATCGGCCATCGTCGTTTGCACGATTGCCTCAGTTGGCTGTGACACTCAACCGCAGACATTGCCACGACCGTCCTCAACACCCACCGCGACTCGTTTTGAAGGGGAAACACTCAACGCGGGGAAGGTGAAAGCGCCAACTGAGGCATCTCAACCATCGAGTGGAATTGGAGAAGGGGCCACAATCGAGACTGCTGATGCTCCCGACAGTGAGACCGTCTCCGCAAGATCGTACCGACCGCCAGATCTGCGGCTGCGGCACGATGCCGAACGTCTCAACGAACTTGGCATTCATGAGTACGTCTCGCGACGCCTCATTCTCTACACCGACATCGAGCCGGATCTCGCGTCGATACTGCCCCCAGTCATTGACCGGGCATTCGAAGCTTGGGAGGCGTACTTTGGGCCGCTGCCGCCGGCTCGTGACGGCAGCGATTATCAGCTAACGGGCTACCTGATGCGAAATCAGGCTCCCTTTCGCACGGCTGGACTCTTGCCTGTTCAATTAGCCGCTTTCGCGCATGGTAAGCACGACGGTCAGCAGTTCTGGATGAACGATTCAGACTTCGATTACTACCGTCGGCACCTCATGATTCATGAAGCGACGCACTGTTTCATGCAATCGATGGGTGGCACAACACGTGACGTCCCCGTCTGGTATCTGGAAGGCATGGCCGAGTTATTTGCAACACATGCGATTGCAGACGACGGCACCATCTCCTTCGGTGTCATGCCCGACCTCAAGGAGAACTTTATCGGTTTCGGTCGCATCCCCATGATCCAACGTGCTATCGCTGACGGACACAGCCTGACGCTCGACCAAGTGTCCCGTTTACAGCCAAAAGACTTCGTCGAGAGCAACGAGTCGTATGCGTGGTCATGGACCGTCTGCCAGTTGGCAGCCACTCACCCACGATACCGTGACACGTTCCGACAACTGGGCCGTGAGTATGTCGAGGACGGCTTTCAACACACCTTCGCACACCTGTTCGATCCCCTGCTCGCCGACTTCGATCCGGAGTGGACGCTCTTCGTGAGGCATCTGTGTTATGGGTACGACATCGAACGGGCGGTGATGCTGTTCCAGCCGGGGATCGAGATCGAACAACCAGACGGTCAACTCACGGCAACCGTTCTCGCGACACGCGGATGGCAGTCCTCTGCAATGGCCGTCCATAGCGACCAGTCGTATGTCATCACGGCCACCGGACGCACTGCTGTTGCACAGTCTCCGCGACCTTGGGAGAGTGAGCCGCAGGGCATCTCGATTCGCTGGAACGAGGGAACTCCTATCGGGAGGCTGCTGGGGATTGTGATCTCCGAGCCAGATCAGCAGACGGGGTACCGTCGTGTGAGTCCAGTCCTCGACATCGGAGAGAAAGCTGAATTCACACCACCGTTCAATGGCACGCTGTACCTGCGTGTGAACGATTTCTGGAACGAACTCAACGACAACTCTGGCGAATACGCGGTTTCACTACATGCCAAGTCGGACGAGAACTGATAGAATTCCATGACACACATGAGCGAGTTTCAAAACCGCTGTTCTTGAGGGTGGCAGGGTCAGGAGCGAAGCGGATGGCCCTGCGATCACCGGTCCGGGCCGGTGGCAGTGACATCCCGTTGGTCAGACCCGGCCACCCGAAGTTGATGTTTTGAAACCGCTTCATCCGAATCCATTTGCCCTGCAAATTCGAACGAACACAAGCGAGAAGTTTCCATGGCTGACGAAGTCCAACTGGTCGATGCCCTCAAACAGGTGATCGACCCCGAACTCATGATCAATATTGTCGACCTGGGGCTCGTCTACGACATCTCGCAGGAAGAGAGCACGGTCAACGTCGACATGACACTGACCAGCCCCGCCTGCCCCGCCGGTCCACAGATTGTCCAACAGGCGAAGATGGCCCTGGAACAATTGGAAGATGTCGAGACAGCAACGATCAAGCTCACGATGTCCCCCCCCTGGACCCCCGAACGCATGACCGAAGACGCCCGCGACCAGTTGGGTATCTTCTGAGAACTCCTGGATTTGTTCAAAGAGACCGGAATGGCATTCTTCGAATCCCTGATTTCTACGTTTTTTGCATTTCTGTTTGCCGCGTTCTTTACCTTGGTGTTTGCCGCGATTCGATTCCTCGAAAGTGTGCAGGAGGAACCGATTCGCTGGCTGGTGTACGCGTTGGCTGGGATAGTGGTGTTGCTCTATGTCGGCGCGCCGTTGGTGATTCTCTTCCAGGTCAAAGTCGAGAAACAACCGCGTGTCATGCAGTTCGATCTCAACGAATACAAATGGCCCCCAGAGGCAGACCGATTGTTCCAGGAGGCGTCGTCCGCTTTGGAAAATCTGGGCTTTGAGGTGACCGAAGGCTGCTTTCTTCCAAGTGCGGCCAACAACGTGAAGACAGCGTGTGTCCTGCTGGTGAATCGTGAGCAGCGGGACGCCGCGATGATTGTCGCTATGTATGCAACGCCGATTGCCACAGACAGTCTCCAGTCGCTGTTCGTCGAGTTCAGTTCCGTCAGCTCTAATGATCACGTGTATGACACGAACAACTCCGATCAACTCTCAGCGTTTCCAACTCCTGAGCGAAAGTCGGTGCATCAGCTGCCGAAGCTCAAAGACATTCGGAGCCTTCATGCCGTCCATCGGGCGGTCCTCCAACGAGAAGGAGTGACCCTCTCCGGCAAGTCGTTCAAGCTTGACACCGAGTACGGCGGTGACGTGATCGAGATGTTGCAGGCGTCAATACACCGGGAGTTTGCGGATGCACTCGCCGTGGGCTATCTCACTTCGGCGAGTGCGACACACTACCGACCAACGATCAAGTGTAGACGGCGGTGAGAAAGTGGAGCGCCCGGCGGCCGGATTTCGGAGCGCTGTTGTCGTAGGATGACTGAGTCCGAGTGTGGCGAGCGACTCGGACAGGCCGGGTTCCTTTTCTTATGTCGTCGTGGATGCGTCCGGG
>JAJDEJ010000005.1 GCA_029259815.1 Planctomycetaceae bacterium
CCCGCCGTCGACCTCATCGTCTGTCACTCGCACACGGAACAGATCGCCCCCCAGATACGCATGCTCTTCCGGGTCGACATCAAACCGCCGCGCCCCGGTCCGCAGCAGCTTCTCCCCGTCATCTCCCAACAGTCGGCAAGCCTGATGCCACGTCAACCGACTCAACTGTTCCCGAAAAGAAACTGCCGCCCGCCGCGCGTGAGTAGTTGTCATGACCGCTCTCCTCCGTGAAGCATCGAGTGATGGTTGCCGACAATCCGCTGCAAATTATCACGATCCCTCCGGAATCGCCACGGTGGCCCAGCCGGATTCTCGGCGATGCGTCGCGAAAGTTGTACGAGGGTCTCCTGACCCCGCACACGTCTCGTCGGCGACTTGCCGGCAGCCGTCACAACATAATTGTCGCTTGACATCGACCGCTCAACCGGCGGACTGCCAACGCTTGAAGACCGCATTGACTTTGGCGGTGTCAAAGTCCTCCGGGTTGATCTTGCCTGCCCATTCAATCATTTCGGCGTGTTCCGGATGTTTGGGGTCCTTCACAGCTTCGAGCAATTCCTCGTAGCCCCAGATGCCGCCGCAATCCTCGGGAGGGCAGGCCCGTTCGCCTTCCAGACAGATGGGCATCAGCGGGGCGTCATCCAACTGTTCCACTTTCTCGATGACAATCGTGTGCTCCCAGCCATCGCCGAAGTCGTAGACGTAGTTCATCCGAAAGTGTTTCTTGGTCGGGGCGGGCACGAGGTCGCTCAGTGCCACCTCTTCCGTTGATTCCGAGTCGTCTATATCCCACATGCCGGCCATGTCGTCGGGAGGCGGGGGTTGATATCGCTCCTCGCCAATGACGAACTCGTGCAGGTGGTAGTTCTCCCACCCCATGGCGACCTGAATCACCTCGTGCAGATCAGCCAGCAGACAGTTGGGGACGCGGACTCGCCGCCAGATGGGTGGCTGTGATTCCTTCAGCGTGATCTTCAAGGTGTAGAACAGCCCGGAACCGGTGACCGGCGGCTGTCCCAATTTGCGGTTTCGCCAGTCGCTGACCAGAGGCTGAATGGGTTCGTCGGGTAGCATGCCTGCAAGGTTCAGTTTCTGTCGTACCTCATCCGGCAGGTGGCGAATGTCAGCGATCATGCCATTGGGCAACTCCATCATCCATGCCAGCGGGTTGTCCTCCAGGCGGCTGGTGACGCAGAAGTCGGGGTCGAGCCGATTCAACCGGAGCGCATCGCGAATGTTTTTGCCCTTGTTGTGCATGGTCGCGACCGAGACGCCACACGCTTTGGCCACCTCGTCCGATTTGACGTAAGGCTCGAAACTGGGGTCGGTCAAAAAGTTGACCTGCCCCACTTCGTACACGATCCCCGCCGCCCAACTTTCAGCCTTGCCACGCTCGATGCCCGTCTCCGGCTGACAATAACACACCAACAACCGACGGCAGACCTCGCGATACTCACCATCCAACCGTTCCTGACAGACACGATCGGTGATCTGCACGATATCCCGAAACCGTGTCTGCAACTCCTCAGGAATCTCCGTCAGAAACTCATCAAGATTATCTGTCGCAACCATGTCCGCCTCCATGATGTTGAAAGAACCCAAGCGAGTCACACCTGACTCTGATCCGCATCATACGACAGACGGTTTCGTGAACGCAATTCGGCACCCGCCAATTTAACACGTTCTACGTTCTCATCCGTTGAACACTCGCCCTTTCAGTCGTAGCATCGTGGTTTCAAACGGCCACAGGTGACACCTACTCGAATCACCAAGACTTCGTTCTTGCGCATGAACGATCCTATGCGGGATCAACCGCCAAACATTGGGCGATCACTTTGCAGAGATGCCAGAAGGCGTAATACCAGAGACAACGGTCGATGAACCCGTATTCAACTTTTCAACTTGCTCAATCGATCAGGGATCGAACATTTCGAGTCGATTCCTTTAGCGGTAGTCTTTCACCTGGCAATGGCAAATCGCTGCCATCGTACAACGGAGTCGTATGTGTCTCGGTTGATGATGATGGCATATTGCAGTTCCATCTGTATGCAAATGGTGTATCGCATGCCCCAAGTACTACTGGTAGTGCAGGCGAGATTATTCCTGAAGCTGAACTATATTCCTTAACAGCCACTGACCTCTCTCGTACTGCTTGGATTTCGGAGAGCATACCACCGAGCTTCCAAGTTTCGATTGACATGCGTGAATCATCGTCAGTCGTTTCAGCTCCGCTGTCACAGATCACCTATCAGATCGAATCATATCCACCTGAATTGGAAGGCTACTCAGCTCACGCCTCTCTCTCGCTTGAGACGATCGATGGATTCGACTTTCCAATGAATAGTGTGGTTCAACCGCATGAGACGCCCGACAACATTTCAGGGTTGAGAGCAGCTCGGTTTCACACCGAGGGGTTTGAACTGTCTCTTTGCCAACGACGTAACGGAGGTGTTGTGATTGATGTAACGTGCCCAACTCCAGATCTTCCAGATAACCTTGAGATGAGGGTGGTGGAGTCTTTGCAGTCAGTTTTAGGCTGTGACATTGAATGGATCGTGATGAAGACCCACGAGAGGAGGATGGATCGAGTAACCATTCGTTCTTCTCAGATGCGCAATGAGCATCCCTCAATTCGGCCGCCAATTGCTTTCATCTCCGTTGATATGGATGGCAAAGTATGGCAATTGTTTGACACCTATTTTCAGACAGTCCTCACGAAAGCCCCTCAGAATGCTTGGCATCCCATTTCTGCGAACCTGTATTCTGTTCTAGCGGGTGCTGCTGGTTCGACTGACGGTGAATGGTCTGCCTTGGGCGTGTCAGTCGAGGGCCTTGTGAATGAGATCGACTGGCGCTCAAGTGACGATGAAGACTGGCTGTCAAAGTCAGTGAAGTCTGTCAGAGAACTAATCGACAAGACGTGGAAGCCGCCCACTGGTGTGACCTCTGACCAGGAGCAGCTCTTTCGCAAAAGGCTCAACGGTTTACTCGACTCGATGGTGCGACCCTCGGCGAAGTCTCAACTGCTGAAGCTTCGTGATGCTGGAGTCATCGAATCAAGTGAGGTTGAGGCATGGTCCAAGCTCCGGAACACATATGCTCATGCAGTGAGGCGGATCAATCTGCCTTCTCAAGCTGAGTGTGATCGTGCGGAGCGAGTTCGCACTCTACTCCATAAGTTGGTGTTCCTTGCGATTGGGTATTGCGGTGAATACACATCCTACGCAGAACGGGGATTTCCGAATCGTCAATTCACATCAAGTCAACAACGAGTGTCCTCGATCGTGTCAGATTCAAGCCAGAGCCGTTGAACTCCCGCCCTCTCAGCCGTAGCATCGATGGCTGACAAATGGTCGAAACGTGCGTTCCTCTCTCATTCCCCTCCGCGCGTCTCAGCGACCTCCGCCTCTCCGCGGTGAAAACAACCCGTAGGGTGGGCTGTGCCCACCATCAATGACCAACATGCGACCGTGGTGGGCACAGCCCACCCTACTCAGAAGGAACAACCATGTCCGACAACAGCAACGCCATCGAATCCGTCCTCACCGAGACTCGCTCGTTCCCGCCGTCGGAGGAGTTCGCCAAGCATGCTCACATCTCGTCGGAGGAGCAGTACGAGCGGATGTGGAACCGGGCCAAGGATGACCCGGTCGGCTTCTGGGGCGACATGGCACAGACCGAACTCGACTGGTTCCAGCCGTACGACTCGGTCATGGATGGTGACATGCCGAACACCAAGTGGTTCAGCGGCGGCAAGATCAATGCGTCATACAACTGCCTCGACCGGCATTTGCTCACATGGCGGAAGAACAAAGCCGCCATCATCTGGGAGGGTGAGCCGGGCGATGTGCGGACGCTGACATATCAGCAGTTGCATCATGAGGTCTGCAAGTTCGCCAGCGTGCTGGACAAGTTGGGCGTTGAAGCGGGCGACCGCGTCACGCTGTACATGCCGATGATCCCGGAACTGGCGATCGCCATGTTGGCCTGTGCGCGGGTGGGGGCGACGCACTCGATCATCTTCGGCGGCTTCAGTGCCGATGCCATAGCCGATCGGAATCACGATGCCCAGTCTAAACTGGTGATCACCGCCGATGGCGGCTGGCGGCGCGGCAAGGAGATCACCCTCAAGGACAAGGTCGACGAGTCACTCGTGGACGGCAAGAGCCCGTCGGTCGAGAAGGTCGTGGTGGTGCGGCGGACGGGCAGCGACGTCACGATGGAGGATGGCCGCGACCTGTGGTGGCACGACCTGATGGAGGACGCCGTCGCTGACCGAGAGTGTACGCACCTTGACAGCGAGCATCCGCTGTTCATCCTCTACACCTCCGGCTCGACCGGCAAACCAAAGGGCGTACTGCACACAACAGCCGGCTACCTCCTCGGCACCCAGATGACATCACGCTGGGTGTTCGACCTCAAGGACGAAGACACCTATTGGTGTACGGCGGACATCGGCTGGGTCACCGGCCACTCGTACATCGTCTACGGTCCGCTCGCCAACGGAGCAACGACCATGATGTACGAAGGGGCTCCCAACTGGCCGGACTACGGTCGCTTCTGGGACATCGTCGAACGTCACAAGGTCAACATTTTCTACACAGCCCCGACCGCCATCCGGGCGTTCGTCAAATGGGGTGACGAGTGGCCCCAACAGCATGACCTCTCTTCGCTCCGCCTGCTGGGCACTGTCGGCGAGCCGATCAACCCCGAAGCCTGGATGTGGTACCACAAGACGATCGGCAATGAACAATGCCCCATCGTCGACACGTGGTGGCAGACAGAAACGGGCGGCATCATGCTCTCGCCCCTCCCCGGCGTCACCGCGACCAAACCCGGCTCGTGCACCAAACCACTCCCCGGCGTCGTCCCCGCCATCGTCAGCGAACAGGGTGAAGAACTCGAAGCCAATCAGGGCGGCCTCCTCGTGATGACCCAACCCTGGCCCCACATGCTCCGTACGCTCTACGGCGATCACGACCGCTTCATCGAGACGTACTTCAGCAAATTCGACGGCAAGTACTACTTCGCCGGCGACGGAGCCCGCAAGGACGAGGACGGTTACTACTGGGTGATGGGCCGCGTGGACGACGTGATCAACGTCTCCGGTCACCGCCTCTCGACGATGGAGATCGAAAGCGCCCTCGTCTCCCACGCAGGCGTCGCCGAAGCCGCCGTCGTCGGCTTCCCGCACGACCTCAAAGGCGAAGGCATCTGCTGCTTCGTGATCCCGAAGGGAGACGTCCAATCGGGCGACGCCCTGGAGGCCGCCCAGAAAGACCTGATCGCCCACGTCCGCGGCCAAATCGGCGCCCTCGCCACCCCCGACCAAATCCGCTTCACCGCCGCCCTGCCCAAAACAAGGTCCGGAAAAATCATGCGTAGACTCCTCCGCGACATCGCCGCCGGAAGAGAATCCGCCGGCGATACGACGACGCTGGAGGACTACTCAGTGCTTGCCAGCCTGCGCGAGTCGGACGAGAGTTGACAAGCCTTGCTATGCGACCTCTTTGCACGGAAGCGAACTCAGATCTCCAGATGCCAGAACGGATCTCCCACTGCTGCCACAATGTCGACAGAACTCGTCACTACGGCATTTGACAGTCGACCACCGTCTCTCACGTGGATAATGAATTACATAGCCCTCAGCATGATTGGTACGCATGAGGCCCTGAAAACTCAGCAAGAAGTCGTTTGTCGCCTGTGAACATGCGTCGCCATTCAGAGTGATGACACTCGGATTCGTCACTTCCTGATCGTCGACATACTTTGCTCGATCTCGTTCCTCCTCGTCGAGGGCTTCCCGCTGCAAATCATCAGATTGAACGAGGTCATTGCATACGAGGCATCCACCTTGTTGAAAGGGGTAGACTGGACGTGAAACCGTGAAGATATCTTCAACGGTGCCTGTAGCTTGATTGATCGGAATTTTGCAGCCGACTTGAATTCCAGGAATCAAGTACTGGTGAACGAGCGCGTTGAACACAAGACGGCACTGGGCATTGTCAGCGCAGAGGAAAAGGAAGTCAGTGTCTTTGAGAGCCATCGCCGTCTGTCGATCAGCGAGGTTCCCAATGATCGAGGTGAACTTGATTTCTGGATTTGCCCGCATAGCCACCCTCTTTGCCACATGGACTTTGTGAGTTGATAAACGACGAGACAATTGGCGTAGCCATTGCTGGCGCTGGAGCAACGGATAGTCTTTTGCGTCCCAACGGCTGGCGCCGACGATCCGTGACCGATTTGATGGCTCGACTTTGTCAAAGTCGACAGCAATGATTTCCCCGACACCGAGATGTGCTAGCGACTGGCTGATGAGGGAGCCCGCTCCGCCCAGTCCGATGATGCCGACACGACATCTCTGTAGCTTTGCCTGTCCTGTTCGACCGAAACACTGACTTTGACGATGAAACATCTCTGCAACGTCAGAGACGTCACTCAATGGTCGAGGTCGAAGTTCCTTATGCTGTGGTCCAACGACCGTCATGTGCTCAAGTGATGACACACATGTAGGAGTCCAAATGCTCCCAGCAACTGCGTCCTCAGCAAACACAAGTGCTCCAACCGGCCCACCCCGGGTGATGTCGAGCAAAGAAGGATATCCACGTTTGTGTGACTGGAGATCCGTAGACGAGAAACTGACGTGGTCGGTTCCACGGTGGCAATGGACAGCGAGGTAACCTAACCCAGAACTAGCGCATTTATGAGAAGTTCTCGCGACAAAATCTGGCGTGAGCATTCGATATCCCATTTCCCCCGGTACGTAGTCAACTCCA
>JAJDEJ010000041.1 GCA_029259815.1 Planctomycetaceae bacterium
CGACTTGCTCGATCCGTGCGAGCCCCATGTCAAGCACCTTCACGGTTCCTTCCGTGTCGAGTAACAGATTGGTCGGCTTGATGTCGCGATGGATGACCCCCTGTTGATGGGCGTACTCCAACCCGCATGCCGCTTGGCGAATGCAGTCGAGTGCCATCTCGATCGGCAGCGGTCCATGAGCGCGCACGTATTGGCCGAGATCCTCGCCGTCGACATACTCCATCACGAGATAGGCAACGCCGTCGTCTTCACGAGCATCGTAGGCAGTCACGATGTGCGGGTGGCTCAACCTTGCGGCGGCCTTCACCTCCCGTTGGAAGCGGACGCGCCATTGTTGGTCGAAGTCGTCCGTGACGGGCAGTGTCTTCAGGGCAACGACGCGTTCCATTCGTCGATGACGCGCCTTATAGACCTGCCCCATGCCCCCCTTGCCGAGTTGATCGAGGATGTCGTAGTCGCCCAGCACAAGCGGATGCGGTCCGGGCTGCATCAAGACGCGGGTCTGGTAATCCGTCAGCAGCCCTTCGTCGATCAATTGACGACTCAGTTGGTACGAGTTGGAGTCCTGTTGAGTCACGCGACTGCGAAGGTCGTCGGTCTCAATCAGCCCAGAGGCGACCACACTGTCGACAAACTGGTCGACCGTCAGTGGAGGCTCTCGTTCGAGGAACGTGTCGTCGATCGAATCGACATTCTCGGGAAACCTTCGGACACACTCCTTCCGAGAAACGTCTTCGCCTCTTTGCGACCGGGCATCGAGTTCGAGGGGCAGCAACTCGCGTAGCAGAGCAGACCGTTCGCTGGCATCAACCCTCGTCAAATAGTCTTCCAATCGCGGTTCGTTACCTGCGAGGAGTGCTTCCTCATATTCGTCACAGAGCATGTCGACACGACGAGCGAGATCGACGACTGGCGTGCTGTCACTGATGTGCTCATTGGTCGTCATCGCGTGTCTCCTGCGACCAGAGACTGCGAATGAGGTTGAGCTTCCGTTCCACTGTACGGACGTTGCGGCCAATCTTCTCTGCGATCTCGTCGTTGGCGTGCCCTTCCAGTCGCAGCAAGGCGATCTGCCTCAGGAGGGGTTGGTCCAATTGGTCGAGCAGTCGGTTGAATTGCTCCTCGGCTGCAACCCGAAAGTCGGGCGTCGGCCCCTCCGCCACGACTTGCGACATCCCCGCACCAATGAACGACCCGTCCGGTCTGAGGAACGCCGACTCGCCCCTGACGGCTCCGCCACCTCGCTTGAGAGCCCGCTCCCGCTCCATCTGCCGGAGCGCCTTGCGAGTCGTTATCATCGCCAAGACTTGCCACAAATCATTCCTGTCATTGAGCTTATGGAACCGTTCGCCGAGAACACCTCTGCAAAAACTGTGAAACGCGCTGAGTGCCACGTCCTCAGCATCCGCCACTCGTTGAGGACTCCCAGAGAGCTTCTGACGAGCGAGGCCGATTAACCGACAGAAATATTCGGCCCAGAGAGGTGTCGCCGCCGCCAGATCGCCCGCTTTGAGTTGCTCCAACCAGTGGGTCTGTGAATGCTCGACCGTCATGCCCGCTCGTAGAATTGGTGGAAAGCAATGTCTGCCCGGCAATTCTAACCCTCCGCATCGCACATCGCCATTACATTCGGGACGTGTCTGAAGCGGCCGTAGAGACGAGCAATTTGCTGATCGGCTGTCTAAGATCTCCTCGATCGATTGCCACGAAACGTTCCGAGTTTCATGCCTTACGCTATTGAGTGCCACGATCTACGAAAGATGTACGCTGGCAGTCCGCCGGTGGAGGCGGTGCGTGGCGTCGACCTGCTTGTCGAGGAGGGCGAGTGCTTTGGCGTCCTGGGGCCGAACGGCGCAGGCAAGACGACCACCATTGAGATCCTGGAAGGGCTGCTCGCAGCGACGAGCGGTGAGGCTCGCGTCCTCGGTCACAGCTGGAATGGAGCAGGGGACAAGATTCGCGAGCAGATTGGCATCTCTCTGCAGGAGACGCGTCTGTCCGAAAAGCTCTCGGTGCTGGAGACACTCACCCTGTTCCGCAGTTTCTACCGAGAGGGCATCTCACCCAAGGAAGCAATCAAACAGGTGTCGCTGGAGGAGAAAGCGGACAGCTGGATCAAGAATCTCTCCGGTGGTCAAAAGCAGCGCGTTGCTGTTGCGACTGCTCTGGTCGGCGACCCGAAACTATTGTTTCTCGATGAACCAACGACGGGGCTGGACCCGCAGTCGCGACGTGAGTTGTGGGGTATCATCACAGACTTTCGGAGCAAGGGCGGGACGATCTTGATTACGACGCACTACATGGACGAAGCCGAGCGGCTGTGTGACAGGGTCGCCATCTTCGACCACGGTCGCATCCTCGCTCTCGATTCACCGCAGAACCTCATCGACGGGTTGGGAGCCGATCACATGATCGACTTTGAGGTCGACGAGATTGGCGACGTTTCTCTCCCGGATGACTTTGGCTCCGATCTACCGGGCGTCTCCGCAGCTCGCCGGGACGCAGACAACCATTGCCTCTTCGTTGCGCAGCCGCACGTCGTCATTCCGGCATTGCTCTCATGTTTGCAGGAGGAGGAGCTTGAACTCACATCGCTGACGACGCGACAGGCGACCTTGGAGGACGTGTTTGTGCATCTCACGGGGCGGCATCTCGATGACGTGGAGGACGAGTCGTGAATCGCTCGCTGTTCATGCACCCTCTCGTCCAACTCATGTGGGCGCGCGTCCTTGAGTTCATCCGTCAGCCGGAGGCTGTCTTCTGGGTGTATGTGTTTCCGCTGATCATGGTGGTCGCACTTGGCCTCGCGTTCCGTAGCGAACCAGTCGAGTCGATGGCGGTCGACATTCAAGAGAGTTCCACCGCACAGTCCATTCGCGAGACGCTGGAGACAGACCTTCGCTTCCGCTTGCGGATTAGCACTGAGAAAGAGGCACGTCGACGCCTGCGTGTGGGCAAAGCCGAGTTGATCGTCGTGGCGGACGAGAGCAGCGATGCGTCCTACAAGTATCTGTTCGACCCGACGCGACCCGGCAGTCTCCTCGCCCGCAATGCGACAGACGATGTGCTTCAAAGAGCGGCGGGACGGGTCGACGTGATCACGACGAGCGACTCCGAAGTCCGCGACCCCGGCAGCCGCTACATCGACTTCCTGATCCCCGGATTGATCGGCATGGGTCTGATGGGGGGCGGCATGTGGGGCGTCGGATTCGCAATTGTCGACATGCGGATTCGCCAATTGCTCAAGCGATTCCTCGGCACACCGATGAAGAAACGGCACTTCCTCACCGCGATGATGTGCAGCCGCCTGATCTTCACGATCCCGGAAATCGTGGTGTTACTCGTGTTCTCACGTCTGCTTTTCGGTGTGCAGAACCAGGGGAGTTATGCTCTCGTGGGTCTGCTGGTCGTGCTGGGAGGGTTCGAATTCGCGGGCATCGGTCTGCTGGTCGCCAGTCGTGCGAAGACACTGGAAGCTGTTTCCGGATTGATGAATCTGGTGATGGTTCCGATGTGGATCGCTTCCGGCATCTTCTTTTCACCGGACCGCTTCCCAGATCTTGCACAACCGTTCATCAATTTGCTGCCGCTCACGCCGCTGATCGGCGCCCTGAGACAGGTGATGCTTGAGGGGGTCGGATTGACAGCAATCGGCTCGGAATTGGTCATCATTCTGGGGTGGGGCGTCATCACCTTCGCCCTGGCATTGCGGACTTTTCGCTGGGATTGAACGTGACTGAGGGGGACGACCTGAGAATGAAAGTGGTGGAGACTCCAAGGTGCCTTTAGAAATGCGGAGAAGGCTCTGGAGGCTGTACAGCGACCTCCACATGTGTTGCGCACGAAGATCATCGAATGGTCTCGGTCGCCCGAAGAGGCGCTGAGTTCCATGATCCAACTCGACAAGTACACTGTCGACGGTCGAATCCAATGCTTGTATTCCAGGAATCCCGAAGTGCTGGGTCGCTACGACCGAGCACGGGGACCGATCTTCGGATGAGTCCGCTCACTGAGCGACGATAACATTTGGTGGAAGCTGAAGCACAAGAACAACTTGGAATGTACCGCTCGACGATACTTCACCCGCGAGCGTCGACACGTCGTTTGAGTTGAATCACAAATGGATCGTCGCGCTCGTCATAGGGGCAAACCCGGAGGTACCATTGGCCCCATGCCTTGACGGCCTGTTTGCGCCATTGATCGATCGCTGCTTGTCGGTCCTCATCGCTCACATCAGGAGGCAGCGATGCCACAGGACTATCGGGAAGCCCGAAGCCGTCAGGTCTTCGCGAAAACCAGCATAAGGCTGCGTGAGCCTCGATCAGAACATCAGTATCCGGGTCGTCAACGATCGCCGCAATGGCGTGTCGCACGAGTGTGAGATCGTCGGACCGGCCCAGCGCCCACATGGCCGTCCGCCGGATCTGTGGTTGTGGATGGTCGACTAGCTTGATGAGTTGGTCCGTTTGCCCGATCAACTCTGAGCGATCACCCAACTGTATCTTTTCAACGATCTTCTCTTGAACCTCAAACAGTTCGTCTCCCCCGGCCCGCGAGAGATCGCGCAGCAGTTCGTCGAGGGGTCCGGACGGTTCACGTGTCTTCACGTCTCCCTGGTCAAGATCGACCTGTTTCAGATCATCGGGCAGCCCGCGGCCACCGGCCAGTAGTCCTCCGCCAATCGCAGATCTCCGCGGCATGCGGTTCAAGAGTTTCGCTGTTGATCGTGTCAAAAACAGGATGCCAAAGCTCGTGCCAACGGCCTTGGGTCCATTGCCGTCATGGATCGCCAAGTTCCAACTGCCATCAGGCAACTGCCGATTGATCACTTCGTCTGCACAGACATCGAACCAATCCTGTCCGCCCAATTGATCAATCGCTGTGAGGGCGGTCATCCGCTCCAAAGTGTAGTAGTAATACATTTTGGGCCCCGACGGGTTGACCGGTTCGAAGTGTCCACTCACCCAATTGACCGCACGGAGGACATGCTGTTTGTACTCTGAAAATGTTGACTTAACTTTGTATGGTCCTTGCGGTTTGAGTTTCACTGGCTGGCTGACATCACCGGTTTCCTCCCCTTCCGCTGGTTCAGGTAAACTGCGGTCAAGAACTCCAAATTTCCTCAAATCATCTGTGGCCACTGGTTTCTTCTTTTGAGCCACGAAGCCCAGTGATTTTCCCATTTCTTCAGGAAACAAATACATCGCTGCGATGGTCATGCTTCCGACTGCTGCCCCTGTCATGTTCAACATGGGTGCACCCATCCCGGGGCCAATGGATTTGCCTGGTGTGTATTGAAATCCGCCTTCGGGCAATTGGGCAGCGAAGTGCCAGAGCAAAATCTTGTCCCAGGCTTCGTCAGGGATTTCGATCCCGGCTCTCGCTGCGGCCCAGAGTCCAAGGCAACCGTATTGAGTGACGCTGGTGTCGCCGTTTCCTCGTCGATAATCCCAACTCCCATTCTCCCTCCGACTTTCGAGGAGATCGTTGGCAATCTCCTGAAGGAGCGGTCGGTACTTCTCTGCATCGATGTCGACCAGCAGCATGGCGGCCACGCCGGCCTCGTACACCATCGAATCCCGAAAAGCGGGCTTATCGCCTCCCACGGAGTAGGTTGTTTCGATCTCCGACAGGACAGCAGATACCTCAGGGCTTGTCGCTGGATGACCCGCCTTGTACAGGGCATAAGCTGCCAGGAGCTTTCTGTCGCTTGGGTATTTCTCCAATGTTGAAAGCAGGTAGTCTTTCGCACGAGAGACCGTCTGCTTGATCGCCGCGTTATCAGCAGCGGCGCAGGTTCGGATTGACCGCACGCCGCCAACGGCAATGAGTAGGATTAGCCCGCCTTTCGACCAACAACTGGTGGTGGCACACATTCTCGGAATCCTAGTACAATAGGGGCCGGTTGCCTTCAGTGAGCCATCATGGATGGCGGCCCCTGTCCTGGTCAACCCGCTCTTGACCCATGATTGACTTACGGTCTGTGCGAATCGAGCGAAGTCGTAGGAAATCCCTGTCTTTGAGCCCTCGCAGCTGATCGTATTGGGTGATGATTTCTGGTAAACTGGGAAACTCGAATTCGCGGGACTTTCTCGCTCGACCATCCTGAGAAACTGACGGATCCATGCGGCAACGGAGTGACGATACGTTCGGTCGCCTGCTTCTCCTCCCGGAGAATCAGTTTGCCCTCAGCGCCGTCGCGAGATTGCGAGAACCATCGCCGCCTATTGTCACGCTGTTTGGTCCTTCGGGTGTCGGCAAGACGCATCTCATCCGACAATTCATCAGCGAGATTCAGCGTCAAGAATTCACAGGACGCTTGTCTCACCTCAACGCCAACGAGTTCACAGCCCTCTTCACAAAAGCCTCGCACGCAGAATCGATTCCTAAGTTACAGGACTCACTGCGGCAGTCCGATTTGTTCGTTTGTGAAGATTTGCAGTCGTTCGAAGGGCGTCGCGAATCTCAACAACAGTTACTCGTGATCATTGACGAAGTCGTTGCCAATGGTGGCCGCGTACTGTTCTCCTGTCGGAAATCCCCGGGCGAATTGAACAAATACTCCTCAAAACTCAGGAGTCGCTGTTGGGGCGGGATCTGTGCTCACATGCCTTTGCCCAACGTCCCATCACGACACAAACTCCTCCAGCATTTTGCCTCTGCAAGTGGCGCTTTGCTGGAGGATGAGCTTGCAGGTGTGATCGCTCAATCCATGGCCGTTTCTCCACGCGAATTGCGGGGCGTTGTGACGCAATTGCAGGTTGCTGCCAATCAACGCCGAGAGCCGATCACCCGAGACATCGTGAACGAATCGATTCGGAACGCTGCTTGTGATGAGTGTCCAACAATCTCGCAAATCACGAAGATTGTCGCCTCCGAGTTTGACGTGACAGTCTCTGCTTTGCGATCAACGGGAAGAGTTCGGGCAGTTGTCCTCCCGCGACAGATTGCGATGTTCGCAGCTCGTGAATGGAGCAAGCAACCCTATGCCGATGTCGGTCAGTACTTTGGACGTCGCAGTCACAGCACAATCGTGCACGCCTGCCAGCGTGTCCGTGAGCGACTGGACAATGACACGGCATTTCGTCAACAAGTTGATGGACTACGAGATCGACTGCAAACCCGATGAAATTCTCCACACGACCTGTCGACAGCCTATGGAAAACTCGTCAGATCACCGATGTGTAACACTCAATGAATCTAAGATTCAGACCATCCCTCTTGATAACTCACTCGTTCTTGAACACCAATCAGTTTGTTTTCCCGTTATCAATTGACGGAATATCAACACCCATGAAAGTCGCAGGACAATTTCAAACTCCTGCCGTCGCTTCGCCTTCTGTCAATAACTGACTTCACAATTCACAGCCCATGTCTGCCTAATACAACGACTGCTAAAGAAATTCTTTCATTGGAAAAATGAAGGTACACATCCAAGCTGTACAGTCAACAGGACTGTCCCCTATTCGAGAGACCCACTCATGAAACTCAAATGTCCCCGAACCATGTTGGCAGCCGCCTTCCAGACAGTCAGCGGTGTGGTTCCCACTCGCACCCCGAAAGAGATTCTCAAGAATGTTAAGTTGATCGTGGCGGATCAGCAGGCAACACTAATCGGCACCGACCAGGAAGTTGGCATCCGGTACACCCTCCCAGAGGTGGAGACGGATTCTTCCGGTGAGGCGCTTATTCCGACTCAACGGATGACGGCCATCCTCAGGGAGATTCAGGATGACACCATTTCACTTGAAGTCGATGACGGCACCCTTTGGGTCCGAGCAGGGACTAGTGAATTCCGCCTGTCGACCGAAGACCCGGCGGAGTTTCCGGACGTTGAGGGTTTCACGGGCGAGGACTATCATGCAGTCCCTGGCAAGACGCTGAAGCAACTCATTCATCGGACGATCTTCGCCACCGACGTCGAGAGCACGCGGTACGCACTCGGTGGAGTGCGGCTCGAACTCACGCCCGACTCCATTACGCTCGCTGCCACGGATAGTCGCCGACTGGCCGTGACGCACTCGACGTGCTCGGCAAAAGGGAACGTCACGGAGGAAAAGGGCGAGCCAGTCGTGCCTGCAAAGGCCATGTCGCTGATCGAACGCAGTGTGTCCGATGACGATCAGGAGGTCTGGATCGCTGTTCGCAACAACGATGTATTAGTGAAGTCGGGACAATCGACGATCTACAGCCGACTGGTGGAAGGTCGCTTCCCGCGTTACCAGGATGTCATCCCGGCAGAGTCGAAAGCTCAGATCGAGATGGTCGTGGGGCCTTTCCATTCCGCAGTGAAGCAGGCGATGATCGTCACAGACGACGAGAGCCGAGGCGTCGACTTCTCCTTCGGAGACGGCACCCTCAAACTCAGCAGTCAGGTGGCCGATGTCGGAGCCTCAAAGATCGAAATGCCGATTGGCTATGACGGCGATGAGATCGTCGTGACGTTCGACCCACGATTTGTGAGTGACTTCCTCAAGGTGCTGGATCCCGCCGCGCAGGTGACTCTCAAACTGATTGACGGAAACAGCGCCGCTGTCTTCACAGCAGATGACAACTACTCTTACGTGGTGATGCCTCTGTCACGAGATCGTGGCTGACGCAACGGGTCTTGTTCCAGAGTCAGGAGTTCACAGGGAGAGAGAGTACGGATGGAGTCAACCCCCCGCAGGCGTGCGGATGAACCGCAGGCGCTGGGCGATGTCCTCTCACAGTTGTTCACGCTGCGAGGATATGGTCGCGTCCAGACGAACCGCCAGTTGCAGGACATTTGGAGACAGATCGCCGGGGAGTCACTTGCCGGGCGGACGAAAGCCCAGGGAATCAAGAATGGTGTCCTGCAGATCGCAGTCAACAATTCTTCCACCTTGCAGGAGTTGGAGTCGTTTCACAAGTTTTCACTCTGCCAACGATTGGCGAGCGAGCACAGCGACCTGTCCATCACAGATATCAAGTTTCGCCTGAACGCATCCGCCGGCCAATCACAAGTTCACTGAACAACATCGAACATCAACCGTTTTTGAAATTGAGGAGTCACCCACGGTGGCGAGTTCCAAAGAGACAGACGACGCATCAACGGCATATGGCGAAGATCAGATCCGTGCCCTGGAAGGGGTTGAGGGCATCCGACTGCGTCCAGAGATGTACATCGGTGGTCGTGATTTGCACGGCCTGCATCACTTGATCTACGAACTGGTTGCCAACTCGATCGACGAGGCGGTCAATGGTCATGCATCCTACATCTCCGTCTCGATTCACGGCGACGGTTCTTGCACAGTGATGGATGATGGTCGCGGTATCCCCGTCGGCAAGATGCCCGACATGGAGAACCGTTCGGCTCTCGAAGTCGTCTTCACCGAGATTCATGCCGGAGGAAAATTCGACCGCACGAGTGGCTACACCATCGGCACGGGTGGACTGCACGGTGTCGGCATCACAGCCGTCAATGCATGTAGTGAGTGGCTTGAAGCAGAGGTGCGACGCGAGGGTCACGTGTGGACGATGGAGTTTCTCAAGGGCGAGATGAGCGCCGAACTCACCAAGCTGGGGGCGACCGATCAGACTGGCACAAAGGTCACGTTCAAACCCGATCCTACCATCTTCCCCAATCCCAACTTTTCGTATGACGTCCTGCACAAGACTCTCCAGGATGCGGCGTTCCTCAACGCAGGGTTGCGACTCAAGATCACCGACGAACGGTCGGGACAGTCTGATGAGTTCCACTATGAAGATGGGTTGGTCGCGTTCGTCGAACACCTCAACCGCACGGAAAACGCCATCTTCCCCACGGTCATTCACATCGAAGGAGAGCAGGGAGGCGATTCAGGACCTGTCGGCGTCGATGTCGCCCTGCAATACAATGACGGTTTTTCCGAGAACATTCGCTGTTACGCCAACGGCATCTACAACTCCGAAGGTGGATCGCACCTCAGTGGTTTCCGCTCGGCCCTCACACGTGTTCTGAACGCATATGGCAAGAAGGCCAATATCTTCAAAGATGCCGTGCCGCAGGGAGAGGATTTCCGCGAAGGCATCGCGGCCGTGATCACGGTCCGGCATCCCGATCCGAGTTTCGAAGCTCAGACAAAAATCAAGCTCACTAACCCGGAAGTCGACGGCATCGTGGCGTCGGTTGTGGGCGAGGGACTCACGAAGTTCATGGAAGAGAACCCGACGATTGCCAAGATGATGTGCAACAAGGGCCTCCGTGCAGCAGAGGCGCGTGAGGCGGCGCGAAAGGCTCGTGATCTCGCTCGCGACAAGAACAAGGTCAGCGGCGGTGGACTCCCGGAAAAACTCCGCGACTGCCGTAATCACTCACTCGACGTCTCCGAGTTGTATCTCGTGGAAGGTGACTCTGCCGGCGGCTCTGCTGACACGGGTCGCGATTCGGCGACGCAGGCCATTCTCCCGCTGCGAGGTAAGATCCTGAATGTCGAGAAGGCACAGATCGTCAAGGTGCTCGGCAACAAGGAAGTCGCCGCCATGTTCAAGGCGATCGGTATCCCGCCCATGGCCGAGGAGATCGATATCAACAAACGGCGATACGGCAAACTCATACTCATGACGGACGCCGACGTCGACGGATCACACATTCGTACGCTCCTGCTGACCTTCCTGTTCCGTCACATGCGGGAACTCGTCAAGCAGGAATGCGTGTACGTCGCCCAACCCCCGCTTTACCGCGTACTCCCCAAAGGCAAACGCAAGCAGGATCCCCGTTACGTGCAGACGCACGAAGAGATGATGACCGAGTTGCTCGAGTTGGGTCTCGGAGAAACGACACTGACTCTGCATCCTCGCGAGAGTCTGTTGTCCGACAAACTCGGCGACATCGAACGGGGCACACGAACCGCTGAGTCTTCACTGACAAACAACCAACTGCGTCAGTTGGCAGAGTTGATGTCGCAAATTGAAGAACCACTGGAAACGCTCGAACGTCGAGGCATCAGTTTGCGGCGATTGTCGATCGACCATGCGACGGAAGCCGGCCTGCTCCCACGATACCGTGTCTTCCTGGGAGCCGTGGAGCACTGGTTCTCCAGCAAAACGCAGATGGATGAATTCCTTGCGACTGAGCAACAGAAGGTCGGAGGCGAGTTGAAGGTCGCCGATGAAATCCCACAAGCAGATCAAAACGATGAGGAGCAAACGTCGGAGTCAGTTGCAGAAGAGACGACCGAACTGCAGGTCACCGATCTGCACGAAGTGCGGACCATCAACACAGTCTTGAAGACCCTGCGATCTGATTTTGGTTTGTCGTTGAACGATCTCATTCCGGCTCCTCCCCGAAACGCAGAGGCCGTTTATCCTTACACGATCGAAGCGGAGGAGACACCCAAGCGGCTGACGAGTCTGCGGGATCTCGTACCGACACTCCGAGATATGGGTAGCCGTGGACTGACCTACACTCGCTTCAAAGGCCTGGGCGAGATGAATCCGAACGAATTGTTCGAGACGGCTATGGACCCCGAGACACGCGTCCTCAAACAGGTCACACTGGAGGATACGGCAGCGGCGGAAGAGATTTTCCGCGTCCTGATGGGCGATCACGTCGAACCCCGCCGCGAGTTCATCGAGAAACATGCACTGGACGTGAAGGATTTGGATATTTAAGTGACTACATGCGCTCCCGTTGGTCGCGGCTAAACAAGATCGAACATGTTGTTTATCCGCGACCAACGGGAGCGCTTCTTCGACCGACCCAGGGAGACACCACCATGACATCACTCACACGACGCGACTTTGTGCAGGGAATGACGCTCGCCGGATTCGCGGGGTTTGGGCTGGGAGCATTGCCCCAAACAGCCCACGCGGTCGCCGGGGGCGAGGGCATGCAGTTCGGGCTTGTGACCTATCTGTGGGGCAAGGACATGGACCTCCCGACGCTTCTTGACGTCTGTGAAAAGTCAGAAGTGCTCGGTGTCGAACTGCGGACCGAGCATGCTCATGCGGTCGAGCCAACGTTGTCCAAAGCTGAACGTACCGAGGTTCGCAAACGCTTCGCAGACAGTCCAGTGACGCTCGTCGGGTATGGGTCCAATGCCCAGTACCACGAGGCCGATCCGAAGAAGCTTCAACACAACATCGACCTGACGAAGAAATACATTGATCTCATGCACGACTGCGGAGGGACCGGTGTGAAGGTCAAACCGAACACACTCCCCGCCGATGTGCCGCGTGAGAAGACCATCGAACAGATCGGTAAGTCGCTGAACGAGGTCGCAGCGTACGGAGAGGGGTTTGGTCAACAAATTCGCGTGGAGGTGCATGGCAGGCAGACGCAAGAACTCCCGGTCATGAAAGCCATCTTTGACGTGGCTGATCACCCCAATGCGACCATCTGCTGGAACTCGAACGATGTGGATCTCGAAGGCGAGGGTCTCGAGCACAACTTCAATCTTGTGAAGGATCGCCTCGGTGACACGGTCCATGTGCGTGAGTTGAACATGGGCGAGTATCCCTACCAGAAGTTGATGCATCTGTTTGCCGACATGGACTACCCCGGCTGGATCCTGCTGGAGGCGCGGACCGATCCCAAGGACAAGGTGGCAGCGCTGATTGAGCAGCGCAAAGAGTTCGAGCGGATGTTGGGTCGGGCATGAAGGATCGGGTGGCACGCCCTGACGTCAGGAAGGGCGTGGCGCATGCGTCTCCAGCGATCGAATAGCTCTTCCTCAATCGCCACGCCCATCCCGTTGGTCTGGGCGTGCCACCCAAGACTCATGTCGCTGGGCAGAGGCCGAGGGCGTCGAGGATGCGTTCGCAGGCCTGTGATTTGTTGAGTACATAGAAGTGCATACCGGGGACGTCCGCGTCGATCAGTTCGCGGCATTGCTCAATCGCATACTCGACGCCGATCTCGAATTGGGCCTGATCATCATCCTGCACGGCTTCGAGCCGGTTGGAGAGGTCGTCCGGGAACACCGCCTGACACATGCTCGTGATCCGCTTGATGCGCGCGAACGAAGTGATCGGCATGATACCCGGCACGAGAGGCACCTTGATGCCCGCCGCTGTGTAGGCGTCACGGAAGCGGTAGAAGTTATCGTTGTCGTAGAACAACTGCGTGAAGACTGCATCGGCTCCCGCATCAACTTTGCGTTTGAGGTTGTCGAGGTCGGTCTTTGCATCCGAAGCTTCGGGATGCTTCTCCGGATAGCCGGCGACACCGATCCCCATTTCGGGCGAGTGTTCGCGGATGAGGCTGACGAGTTCGTTGGCGTATCGCAGTCCGCCTTCGACCGCTTGGAATGATTCCTCACCTTGGGGCGGATCACCTCGCAGGGCCATAATGTTGCGGATGCCGTTTTCGTGTGCGTAGGTCAGCCAGTTCTGTAACTCTTCGACGGTGGAGCCGACGCATGTGAAGTGGGCGGTCGCAGCGGTGCCCAGTTCGTTCTGAATCCGCTGGCAGAGTTCGACCGTTCGCGTTTGCGTCGAGCCACCTGCTCCGTATGTGCAGGAGACGAACGCGGGTGCAAACGACTTGAGCCGCTGCAAGTGCTCGAAGACGGCATTGTCGCCTTGCGGTGTCTTGGGCGGAAAGATCTCGATCGACAGGTCGAATGAGTTCGGCTGATACAGGTCACGCATGGAGGGCACGTTTGTTTCGGATGAGTCGGCTCACGTGGGACGCAAGTCGGCTCAAGGGATCGTTAAGCTGCCCGCACAACATCGCCGTCCTGCGGCTCACGGGGCTCTGTTAATTCTTGCAGACCGGATCGACCCTCTGCAAACAACTCTTGGATTTGCCGCTTCGCAGCGGGCGAAATCTGCCCGTCTGGCTGCATCACCGGTACGGCCGCCGGCTTGACGGAAACCGTCAGCAGTGTGTCTGAATTATGGCGACTGAACGGGTTTCGTCCCGAAAGAGCCTGCACGAGCAGGTGACGAGGCGAGGGCTTCACGAACGATCCACGATTGACGGAGGCGTCCCGGCAGTTGTGGGGAAACAGCCGATGTAGCTCGAAACCGGCGGTCATAATCGCGGCTTGGAGTTCTCCGATGTCGAAGCCTTCGCCCGGCTTATTGTGAAACTCGGCGACTGCGTTCCATGTCTGCACCTGCTCAGAGCCGTGGAAAACGCGACGTCGGCCAAGGGATAGCATCTGATAGACGGGACGCCGCAAAGCATATAATTGCAGGGCCAGCCATCCCCATTGGGCCGCCCGTCCGTTGGGGTCGAAGTCGGTGAGGAATACGCCTCCAGTGCTGAGTGCGTGATGGGCTTGCTGCATGAGACGATCGGGGCGGAACAGGTGATGTAGAACCGAAGACGCCGTTACTAGACCGAGCGAGCCTTCAGGAAATGGCAGTTTTTCAGCATCGCCCAGCACAGTCTGAAATCCCTTTCGGCGGACAGCTCGCAACCCTGACAAGCTCACATCCATGCCAATCTTCGGACCGTCGATGACGTCTGCGAAGAACTGCAGGACGTTGCCCGCTCCGCAGCCGACGTCGACGTGTGTGCCCACGCGGGAGTTCGTCGCCTCACAGTAGGCGTTGACCAGTCGCGAACGGGTCACCTCATCAGCATGCACGCCTTCGGTGTCATAAGCGTCGGAGATCTGATCGTAGACCTGGATGTTGGCCGCTTTGACGTCCTGCTCCGTCGGATCGACTCCGTTGACGTCGTTATCGAGGCTGTCGAAGGTCTGCTCCAGCACTCGTGACCAGAGGATGGGGATGCCATCGGCGGTGATTGGGTAGGTGCGATCACAGCTGCCACAGATGATCTGATGTTCCGGTCGAGCCTGTTCGCGGAGCAAGGTCTGCCATTCTTCGGCCTGATCGGTTGGTGCTGACTCGATCGACAGACGCTGAGGTTGCTGGCATTCGGAGCAGGCGAGATGTGGCAGCAAGTCATGGAGGGATTGAGACTTGGGCATGAAGAGCATCCAAGAGGAGGGACGAACATCGATCACAGGCCGGCAGGCGGTCCAGCGAGATTTCGAGATGTGAGGGGGGAGATTTTGAATGAGCGACGACTGAGAATCGTCGCTGATCTGAGAGGAGCGGTACTTTTAGCCGGACTTCCGCCGTAGCGCAAGTCGAGATTCTCAGGTCGCTGGTTGGTTTGGCTGGTCACGTGACTGAAGTGAATTCTCCGAAATCCTGTGATGCAACGGAGAAAAGGCGTTGTTCATGGGTGTCTGACTGACTATCTTCCTGAATAATGAAGACGTCACAAATCACGGAATCGGCAAGATTCGCCTGATTTCGCCAGTCGATTGATGCTTGGAGCCCGATCCGACAAGCTCGGTCAGCATGCTCTGACCACTCATTACGCTCTGGCCACGATGGAGCCGTCATCAGCAGGTGCATCTGCTGAATCACTTCTGCACAAATTTCTCACTCAGAGATCAAAGGCAACGCACGATGTCGACGACAGAAACTCTCCCCTACCGCGTTAAGGACATGTCACTGGCCGAGTTCGGCCGCAAGGAGATCGAACTCGCCGAGATCGAAATGCCCGGACTGATGGCGCTCCGTGAGAAGTACGGCGAGAGCAAACCGCTCAAGGGGGCACGGATTGCCGGTTGTCTGCATATGACAATCCAGACGGCCGTACTGATGGAGACGCTGATCGAGTTGGGAGCCGAAGTTCGCTGGTCGAGCTGCAATATCTTCTCGACACAGGATCACGCGGCTGCTGCCATGGCCGCTGCGGGCATTCCCGTATTCGCCTGGAAGGGCATGAACGAGGAAGAGTTCGACTGGTGCATCGAGCAAACGCTGTTCTGGCCGGACGGGAAGCCGCTCAACCTGATCCTCGATGACGGCGGCGACCTCACCTTCATGGTGCATGAGAAGTATCCCGAACTCATGGAGGGGATCAAAGGTCTCACCGAGGAGACGACGACCGGCGTGCATCGTCTGCATCAGATGCACGAAGAGGGCAAGCTCGGCATGCCGGCGATCAACGTCAACGATTCGGTCACCAAGAGTAAGTTTGACAATCTCTACGGCTGCCGCGAGTCACTGGCAGACGGTATCAAGCGTGCGACCGACGTCATGATCGCCGGTAAGGTGGTCGTGATCTGCGGATATGGTGATGTGGGCAAGGGGTGCGCAGACGCAATGAAGGGACTGGGTGCCCGCGTGATCATCACCGAGATCGACCCCATCTGTGCTCTACAGGCGTCAATGGAGGGCTACGAGGTCACGACTGTCGAGGATGTGGCCAGCGAGGGAGATATCTTTGTCACGACGACTGGTTGTCGCGACGTCCTCCGAGGCGAGCACCTGGATGCGATGAAGCACAACGCGATTGTCTGCAATATCGGCCACTTCGACCTCGAAATCGACATTGCCTACCTGAACGGGCGCTCTGATGTTGTGAAAGAATCCATAAAAAAGGATTCAGACGTCGGTGGTCCTGTCGATAAATATATTTATCCCGACGGCAAGAGCCTGCTGGTTCTGGCGGAGGGACGTCTGGTAAATCTGGGCTGTGCGACCGGACATCCATCGTTCGTGATGTCGAACAGCTTCACCAATCAGACGATGGGGCAAATCGAATTGTGGACTCGTGGTGACGAGTACGAGATCGGCGTGCATGTCTTGCCGAAACATCTCGATGAAGAAGTCGCGCGACTCCACCTTGAGAAGTTGGGCGTGAAGCTGACCAAGCTCACGTCTGAGCAGGCGAAGTACATCAATGTGCCGGTCGATGGACCGTTTAAGCCGGACTACTACCGGTACTAATCACACCGCATTCTGAGCAGGGGCCGCCGTCTTGAATCAATCATTGGCCAAGGACGGCCGCCTCCGGCTCAGACGCGCGGCAGGCTCAGCCTCTAGGACGTTGTCTCACTTGGACGCCCCTCTCTCCAGACAGGGGTGGCCCGACGATCTGTTTCCCCTGCCGTTGTCGTACTTCGAGAATTACATGTTGGTCGACGATCGGCCGACACATCCGATGTCGATTTTTGTCGACCTGCGACTCTCGGGAGATCTGCTGCGGGACGCGTTCGTACCGGCGTACGAGCAGGCACTCGACCGGCATCCGTTGTTGCAATGTGTGGTGCAGAAAGTCCGTCGACGCTGGTCTTGGGTGCCCGCCTGTGATCGTGTGCGTCCAGTGGTATGGAATTCCTCTGCCGGTGACGATCTCGCAAGGGAGCGGAATCACATCGATTTGCGGACGGAGCCGGGACTGAGAACGTGGGTCGAGCATCAGCCTGCGGAGTCACGGGTCGTCTTCCAATTCCATCACGCTGCAACGGATGGACTGGGTGCGGTCAAGTTCATCGGCGATCTGCTGGCAATCTACGGGCAGCTGACAACACCCGAAGGCGAGGAGGCTCCCGAGTTGCAGCCGGTCACATTCGAACGGCTCCGTGATCGCGGACAGCTTTGGCCCGACGGGAAACCCCAATTCGAGGCTTTCAAAAGAGTACTGGAGTGCACTTGGGAGTTCATCACTCAAGTGCCGTCACCGATCGCCCCGCCGTCGGTCAGCCATCTGTACGATGCGGATGAACCTCGATTTCCCAACATGGCGTCACAGACAGTGGACAAGGCGACGTTCCGGGAGCTCAAACGGGAAGCGGCCAAGCGACTAGTCTCCGTGAACGATCTCTACTCCCTGGTCATGTTTCAGACACTTCGTCGCTGGAATGATCTGCATGATTCCAATGGTCTCAGGAAGACACTGAGATTGGGAGTTCCGGTGACTCTGCGGACGCCCCTACACGACGATTCACCCTGTGCGAACATCCTCAGCTACATGGCCCTCACTTCGTTTGAGGATGACGAGCCGGAGCAGTTGCTACAGCGGATCGGCAGGCGGACGGCTCAAACGGTCGGCGGTGTCGATGGTCCTGTGTTCACGCTCGGCGTCGGAGCAGTGGTGACACACCTGCCCTGGATCGGAAAATTCTGCGCCAACCGATCGAACTATTGCTTTACGACCGCCGTGATTTCAAATATTGGAGAAGTCCGTCGCGCGCTCGCCAATCGTTTCCCGCTCAAGAAGGGACGTTGCGTTGCCGGCTCGGTTACACTCGAGGCCCTCTTGGGGTCAGCCCCTGTCCGACCGCAGACAGGCGTCGCCATCGCGTTGGGGACTTACGCGGGTCACCTTTTCATCAATGCCACCTGCGACCCTCATGTCTTCACGCATGCCGATGCCTCCGCGTTCCTCGATCTGTACATCGAGACGCTTGAGCAGTTGGTCGAAGAGACCCAGCAAGTCGCCAGGAAGTCCGCTTGACGACGAGTCTCCCGTTCTTCCCGACCTACTGGTCCGCCATCCGACACATGCTCCCGTGCCTGTGGACCGACCCCGCCGTCGGGGGAACCGCAAGACAAGGCGAGCGGGGGACGTAAGTCCCCCGATAGGCGGAGCCAGACTGCGTGTGAATCGCTCTGCGCCGACGGCACGCATCCGAAGCGCACATTCGCATCCCAGCATTGGCAACACAGATACGAATCGTCGCGGACAGGAACTGCTCGCCTTGGCTTCGAGAATTGATCCTCTGGAGAGTTGTCGGTCGCATGCAGTGCGGTCGGTCAGGCTCCTGCCTGACGAGCGGACGTTCACTCACAGTTGAGTCAGGCAGGAGCCTGACCGACAGCGCTGGGTTGACAACTCCCAGGGTATGCAGGTGAAATGCGTTCATCGCATGTGACAATGTTGCTACGGTTAAGCCATGCAGACGATTCCAGTCACAACCGCTCCTCTCGGGCTGTTTCCGGATCAGTCCCAGCCACGTCTCTATGATCGCGCTGTCGAGGTTTTACGGACGGCTCATTACTCTCGTCGCACAGAGAAGGCCTATCTCCACTGGATCGGTCGATTTGTCCGCTTTCATCCGGGACAACATCCCCGTGAAGTTCGCGAGCAGGGGGTCAACGCATTCCTGACTCACCTTGCCGTTAATGGCGACGTCACCGCATCGACTCAGAACCAGGCACTCGCGGCTCTGCTCTTTCTGTATGAGCATGTACTCAAGGAACCATTAGACAGCCTGGAGGGTGTGGTCCGTGCCAAACGATCACGGCGTCTCCCGGTCGTGCTGACCCGCGAAGAGGCACGCCGCATTCTGAACGAACTCGACGGCGTCCATCGACTGGTTGGTTTGCTGTTGTATGGTTCCGGTTTGCGTCTCCTCGAAGCATTGCGGCTGCGTGTGAAAGACGTTGATTTCGGCCGATCTGAGCTGACGATTCGGGAAGCGAAAGGGAATAAAGATCGCCGGACGATGCTCCCACAGATTGCCGTCGACGGACTCCGATACCAGAAGGAGGTCTCTCGCCGATACCACGAGGAGGATCTTGCGAGAGGCGTCGGTTCAGTCGAGTTGCCATATGCGTTCGCACGGAAGTGTCCGCAGGCTGCGTTCGAGTTTGGATGGAAGTATATCTTCCCGGCCACAGGGATCAGTCGCGATTCGCGCAGTGGCATTCATCGCCGCCATCACCTGCATGAATCATCTGTCTCGAAGGCAATTCGCGCCGCCACCAAACGGAGTGATATCACGAAGCGCGTAACCGCGCATACGTTCCGGCATTCGTTTGCGACTCACCTGATTGAGTCTGGTTCGGACATTCGCACGGTGCAGGAACTCCTTGGCCACAGTGATGTTCGGACGACGATGATCTACACTCACGTTCTCAACCGAGGCGGACAAGGCGTCCGCAGCCCTGCTGACTTTGACGACTTTCGTTCCGGATAACGTGCGCACGTTATCCGGAATCATTCCGAATAAACACTAGTTCGTCAGAGAAACTTCACCCACAAAGGCTACGCACAATGTCTCGTTTTATTCATCTATCACTCGAAGACGTCGAAGTCCGACTTGATCACATCGTCGAGATCATCGATCCGCATGTAAATGCCCCAGAAGGAATGAACCCAGAGGACTACCGAGAGCCGACGCAGACACGACGAGTCGTCATGCAAAGTGGTCACGACTACTGTGTCACTGCTAATGAGATCGCACAGATTCGCGAAGCACTTGTCCAAGGAAATCCGCAATAGATCGTGCGTCGTGCATTGCTTTGTCGCGACTGTTGTATTCCCACTGGAACTCCTTCTTGTCGGCGACGACAAACATGAACCATCGGTGCGACTCAGGGTTGCTGCCATCCAGTAGTGGGCCTCGCTGTATCGATACAGAGGACACAGTCGAATCCAAAATGAACAGCGGGGTGTGTTTCACTGGATCGCCACTAATCTCAGTTCCGGCAACTGTTAGACGTGCGTTTTCCATAGCGAATGCTCCCTTCTGACGAACAAAACGATGCAGCAGAGTTGCGGTCTCCTGCTGCTTGGGAATGGTTAGTCAACAGCCGCAACCTGCTGATCTTGGTCGTTGGGCAGACGATGATTGCCCTTCCTGAACAAGAACAGCCGGGCTACTCCGGGATGATGCTCAATGAGAGACTGTTCGCAGCGGGGTTGCTTGACGCTTTCGACGATGCCGCTCGAAGGCGGGACCGTTCTCAAATGATTGACTTGCTGAGGCGCGTCGAGGTGAAAACGCCTGAGTGGTCAGTGAACACGATTCTCGATCACCCCGAGAAGTATGGATTCTGATCGACTTCGTTTCATCGATCATCGTGTGCGCTCGGATTGCAATCTCAGACGACTTCGTGCAGGCTGAGACGGTATTGTGTGATGACCAATCCATAATCGGAGTTGAATGATGCGATGTGTTCTGTCGGCGTTTGTAGGAATTGTGTGCATGGCTACCCCCCCCTACTCAGAATCAGTATTGCTAGTCTCGGTTTCCGGCGAGGAGCGCGTGGCACGCTTTGCGATTGATGAGTCGTCGGGTGAACTCACGCCGGTCGAGGGCTTCGACGTGGATGGAGCCCCGGGGCCGATGGCGATCTCTCCGGATGGGCGGACTTTGTATGTGTCGTTGCGGTCGACGCATCGGGTGGCGAGTTATCGCATTGAGCCTGGTGGGTTCGCGCCGTTGAATGAGATTGACGTCGGCGGGAGTGGGACTTTTGTGGCGACCGACCGGACCGGGCGGTTCCTGTTCTCCGCATACTACGGTGACGGTCGGGTCGCCGTGCATCGGATTGCTGAGGATGGGTCGCTGGGGAAGCAGGTGCAGTCGATTGAGACGGCGAAGAATGCTCACTGCATTGTGATCGATCGGTCGAACCGGTTTGTCTTCGTGCCGCATACGGGGCCGGAGGCGATCTTCCAATTTGTGTTTGATGAGAAGACCGGACGGCTCACGCCCAACCCGGCGGGGCATGTCGACACGACAGACTCAGCGGCGAAGCACGAACCGCGGCATCTCTGGTTTCATCCGACGAAGGACTTGGCCTATGTGAGCATGGAAGGCGGCAGTGAGATGGGGTCGTATCGGTTCGATCCCAACGAGGGCACACTCACGGCGATCTCAAAATACATCAGCACGCTGCCGTCGGACTTCACGGAGGACAACACGACAGCCGATGTCGAACTCACACCCGATGGACGTTTTGCGTACGTCTCGAACCGCGGTCATAACAGTTTGGCGGGTTTCCAGATCGATCAGACGACTGGGAAGCCAAGTAGTCTGAAGCCGCCCACGACACCGACGGAGGCGACGCCGCGGTCGTTCAACATCCATCCGAGCGGCAAGTGGCTCTACGCGGCTGGTCAGGGGTCGGGCAAGCTTGTGGCGTACCGTATGAGTGATGACGGCAGTCTCTCACCGATGCAGACATTTTCCGTGGGGAAGAGTCCGGCGTGGGTGCAGGTCGTACCTCTACCAACTGAGTGAGTGAACGCCGTTGCTCAACGCTCGCCGGGGACGATGACCGGCAAGCCGCCAGATTGCTGCCTGGAGAGAGTGTGGGCAGGTGTCTGCTGATATGTCGAATTCGTTTGATATCCCGAGTTGACTGCCGCAGGATACTGCTCTGGAACGACAATTCCCGGGCTCGTGTTGGATGTTGTTGGTTGGGTTGTATTGTAAGACTGACGGTTGTCGTACTGAGTCGGTCGGGTTGACTGCGTCGTGGGAGCGGTCAGTTGAGGTGGAGTCCAGCGTGGGGGCGGAGTCGTGTTGACCGTCGGCTCGTTTGTACCCGTTTGTGGAGTGCTGTACTGCGTGGGTGGCGGACCATGCGGAGCGTGGTACGTCTGGGAGGGCATCGCGGCGATCCCGGAAGGAGGCGTCTGGACGGGCTGTCCGTACGTCTGATCGATCAAGCCATTCAACTGTTGAGCATGTTGCTGGCGGATGTCTTCGTATGGCTGTGTGTAGGTTGTGGCGGGCTGAGCCTCATACCCGGGCTGCTGGTATTGTTGAAAAGTTCGGGAGGCGGGTGCTCCGAACTGAGTGGGTGTATTGATGGGAGCTGCGACCTGCGGCAGGTGCTGACCTTGAAAGTTCTGGCCAGGAGTCAGGTTGGTCGCCTGTGGAGCTGCGAAAGACGGTGCAAGATCGGCCGGGTTCATGCCGTAGGGGAGTTGGCGCTGAGGTGGCGGATACTGGGCCCCGTTCAACAGTGAACTGGCACCAGGGGCGGCTCGTTGCGTCTGGTGGACGTAGGGGAACATTTGCCCGGGACCGGCTTCCAAACCCATGAGGGCAGCTTGTCGTCGTGCTTGTTGGTAGGGATCGTTCGGGTTTGCGGTGCCGGACGGAATGAGGGGCCATTGACTGCCGGGAGTCGCAGGGGCGGATGTGTCCACAGGCGTGGGTGGCGTGTTGTTCGGTTGAGCAGAGGCGCTCAACAGGTCGATCGGCGTTTGCACTCCGGGTTGCTGTTGATGGTGAGCGTGTTCCACTGGCGACGGTCCGAATCCATGCTGTCCGGTCGCCAGGGAGTCACCCTGTTGTTGTACGAATCCCGACGCCTGTCGGACTCCATTCGAATGAGGCATCCCCGCTGTTGATGCAGTTGAGAATGATTGGCTGGCTGGCGGTCCCATCGACTGGGTTGGCTGGGTCGGGTACCCCATTCCGGCCTGTGATGGGTTTCGATGTGGGTTGCCATAGGTGATGATGGATGATGAACCTTGCTGTGCGGCTGGGCGAGCGGGTTCGAATGACGCATATTGATTGGCGACCGGCTGCTGAGGCTGAGCCGCCATGCCGGGGTCAAACTGGGGAACGGAACCAGTTGTGCTGTACGGTGGCTGAGGCGAGGGATTGGTGTTGAACCGAGGTTGTGCCTGCGACGGCTGGCTCGACCCCGTAAAGACGGGGATGCCTTGCTGGGGACCCCCGGTGGATGCGAGATGATTGGGGGCAGGGTAACCGGTCGGCGGAGGTGTGTTGTATTGAGGCACACTGGATTGGGATGCACCGTACGCAGGGACGTTCGACTGCGATGAGTTGGTGTTCGGGCCGAGAGTTATCGGTCTGTCAGATGGTGCTCGACGACCGTGCCGGTCGATGTTGGCGAGTGCCTGGCTGAGCATTGCGTCAGGAATCCGTGGTTGCTCGGCAGTTCGACCGGGCTGACCGCGGAAGGGATCAACACCGGCCATTTGAGGCGAATAGCCTTGCTGAGTTGCTGCACGGTTCTGAACGAAGGGAGGAACCTGTTGCTGACGGGAAGCGAGCGAATTAGCCCGTTCTTGCTCTGCCAACTCTCGTTGCCAGCGTCCTTCTTCCATGAGTTCGAGGACTTTGCGTGTGCGATCATCGACGCTATCGAGGTCCACACGCGAGGGGTCCCTTGACGGCTGAGCCTCATGGTCGGCAAGCGTGACGGGTGACATCGAGCCTCCTGAGACAGCCGGTGCAGCTGACTGAGGTGCCATTGCAGCCACTTGTTGCATGATCTCTTGAGCGGCCGCTTCGTCGCCGATTTGCCGGAACATGGCCAACGCTTCCTGCGGACGTCCCGTCGTTCCATAGAGCATGCCGAGGTTGGCGATCGCGTTCTTATACTGGGGATCGACCTGACGTGCTTGCAGTAAGAGACGTTCGCTGTCGGAGTAACGCCCTTGCAGCCAGTACGAGTAGCCGAGGTCACTCAGGATGGAAACGTCCTGTGGATTGTTGATCAGGGCGAGGCGATAGTGTCGCTCTGCGGTGTCGTACTCGCCGAGCTTATCGCAAAGCACTCCCATACGATGATTCGCTTTGACGTGCTGCGGCTGCTCATTCAGCACACTCTCGAAGTGTGTTCTGGCTTGAGGGAATCGTCTGAGATTGAGTTCAGATTCGCCAAGCTGCAGGTGCTCATCAAGAGAGCTGACAGAGAGGCTTGCGTTGCGAGGGTTGACGTTCGTTGGCGGGGGAAGTTTTGCATCTTGGGATGAATCATTGGCAGACTGGGCTGCCAGCTTGTCAGCGTCATCATGCCCCATCCAACTCAACAGAGGGCTCGACGATTTGCAGCCGCAGCAGGCAGTCAGGATCAGTGCCGCTGTGAGGAATTGTGTTTTCATAGGACAGCCCACCAGAGTCGGATGCGAACGGACTGTCCATCCGACCAGAGGTCGCAGAACGAATTCCATGGGGAGGGGAATCAATCGAGATCCTCAGGAAGGCGGATCTTGAGATAGGGGCGGGAAGTCTAAGGCGGGCTTTCACATGAGTCGAGTGCAAGTTCAAACCGCTGGCGAGGGACCTACCAACTCCGGCGGAATCGGCGCATACGAAAACAGGCACCTCTCAGAGAGAGGTGCCTATTACTCAAGTCGAAGTGGCTAAAGTGCATTCAGCGTAATTAGTTAGGTTCAGAATCCTCCGCCACCGAATCCACCACCGCCGAATCCACCTCCACCACCGAATCCTCCGCCACCAAACCCACCACCGCCAAATCCACCACCTTGGAGAAGATGTTGATAATAGGTCGCTTCAGCTTCGATGGCATTGTATCCGGGGCCGTAAGACGGGGAGACAATGGTCCGCCGGTCAGCATCGGGCGTGCCGAACTCCGTCAAGATCTGAGCGACGAGGTTCCGGCGAACCAAGTCCAGTTCCGGATCGGCGTTGTTCGTGCTGCGTTCGATCAGCACGGGGAATGGTGCCGACTTCATACGGACAGCCACTTCCAAAATTTTGTCTTTGCCATCGGGTGTCAACTCAGCCGTTTGTCCCACGAAGTCGTGACGATGGAAGATGAAGTCACCGGCCTCGCCGTTGGTCTCCATTGTTTGATAGTGAGCCCGCACGGTGCTTCCCAATGGCAATACGTCGGGAATGGCATTCGAGCGGCGATGGAAAGCGCCACACAGCCAACCACAGGGTCCGCAACCTCCACAGGCTGCACCAGCACAGGGATCGCAGCCTCCGCAGGTGTCACACTCACATGGGGCTTCACACGACGGTCCGCACGAGGCCTCGCAGGCTCCGCCACAGGCGTCATTGCAGACCCGGTCGCCGCCCCAGTGAGCACAGCCGATGGTTGTTGAGACGACGGCCATCGCGAGCAGGCCGGCCGAGATTATTCGCAGTTCGCTGGACATTGGCTGTCCCCCATCTTCTGTTGAGTCGGCCCAGTTAAGCAGAGCCGATGTCTTTATTGTTGTTGTCCGCAGACTCCTACAACGTCCACGGTTCTGGATCATGCTCCGGATGCGGGTCCGGAAGTCTCATTCAATTCATTGCCGCTCGTCGTTTCGTGGGGTCTATCAGCGACGGAACCAACCCTTCTTGGATGCCTGCGGTCCAGGCTGCTGTCCACTGGTCTGTTGAATCACCCCTTGCTGCTGAGGAGTCGCTCCCATGGCGGGGGTCGGCAGCATCTGCGGTGCGGGATACGAGTTCATCTGTCCGCCATCCGTCAGCGGTTGCGAGTAGTTTGGCACGCTGTAACCGTCCTGAGGGAGAGATCCCTCACCACCCATCTGGTTGTAATCCGGGTTGTGGAAGCCAAAGCCTGCGTTCTCGCCATAGCCGTTGCCATTGCCGTATGGCAGCAGACGGTAGTGGCTGAGGTCCGGGTTGCCTTCCGTGCGGTTCAGCTTGTACAGATCGAAGTCGTCCGGATGCGTGACGTAGAAACCGGGCAGAGGCGGAACTTCTTCAGCGTCCATCGGCCTGACGATCTCAGGTGTCACGACGATCAGCATTTCGGTCTCGTCTTCGGTCGCCTGTTTGGTATTGAACAGGTAGGTCCCGACGATCGGAATCTCTCCGAGAAGTGGGATCCGGGTGGTCTCGGCCGCTTGCTGGCGAGAGAACAAGCCGCCCAGGACGATCGTTTGACCCTCTCGCAACTCGACAACTGTCTGGACTCGACGGACATCGACCCCCGGCACCCCGCCGACTGAGTTGCCGCTATTGATCGCCGACAATTCAGGGATGATCTGCAAGCGAATCAGGTCGTCGTCGATCACCGTCGGTGTGGCGATGATTGAGGTCCCAAAGCCGCGGAAGGTCGTGGTCCCGACGAGGACACCACCGGTGCCAACCGTGTTGGGCACAGCAAACTCACCACCTGACAGGAAGCTGGCCGGGTTTCCGCTCATCGTGACCACAACCGAGTCTTCCAGAATCTTGGCATGACCATTCGACGCCAGAGCATCAAGCAGGACAGTGACTTCCCCGTTCGAAAACAGACCCGTCAGCACAGGTGCGGTCGCGGCGAAGGTTTGTCCGATGACATGTTGGGCATCATTGAAGATGACGGCCCAGTCGAGTCCGTAGCGGCGAAGTTGTGATCGGTTGAGCTCAGCGATGCGGACACGCAGCATGACTTGAAACTCACCGGGAACCTGGAGTTCGTTGACGATCAGTGAGGAGAGGAGGTCGCCACCGGCAATGCCACCGATGCCTCCACCATAGGCGCCTCCACCAACACCAGCCGCACCACGGCCGCCTGTGTTCTCGACACCGAGTCCCCCTCGACCGCCGCCGTAGATGTCGCCTTCCTGGGTCAGCACCTCGCCACGAACGATCTGCATGATACGGGCCGCTTCCTGGGCATCTTTGGCCTGACCGCGAACGATAATCTTCCGCGACATCGGAATCAGATAGACCTTGCTGTTCGGGTACAGCAAAGTGAGTTTGCGTTCAATCTTGCCGTAGTCGAGGCGACGTTGCTCTTCGAGCGACGGGTCAGGGATTACTGTCGCCAAGTACAACAACGGAGTCTCGCTGCCTTCAAACCAGAAAGTCATGTCCGTGGTGCCCAGACTGAGACCGATCAGAGAGAACTCGGTCTCGCTGAACTGGATGATCTCAAGCACGGACGGGTCAGCGATATGAATCCGCCGGACGCGATCGGTGGTGGTAATGAGTTGGCTGCGGTGTTGGATCAGTTCCAACTCTTGCTCACCCTTCGGCACAACATTGATGCGTGCATCATGTGCGGGGAACGTATTAGGAAGCTGGTACTGCACCTGATGCATGTCAGATGCGGGCACTCCCGGAGCGGTCGCTGTCATCAACGGTGCTCCCTTGATCGACGGTCCCTCTAGCTGCGGACCCTGCACCGGCGCTTGAGCAAGAACCTGTCCTGCCAACCCGGCAAGGACCATGAGGCTACAGCCCGCGAACGTCGTCCATCGAGGGACAATCGCGAAGGTATTTTTTGTTGGCCAAGACTGTGCGCGTCTCTGGCCCCAAGTGCTACAAGGCGAGCTCAACATCCGGTGTTGCTCCCAGTCTTCCCTGACAGTCATGCCGCGAGCTGATTCTCCAAGACGTTAGGTCGGACGTTGGAGCTGTTGCGGCGTTGTTTCCCCCTCGAATACCGCTGATCCATCAGCGGGTCGTCGACCGGCGCACCAGAGATACTGAACAGGCTGAATGCCTACGGTCATCAGCAGTATCGGCGCAGAGCGGATAATGAGTTGAAGCCAATTACTCTGACATCAGGCCCAATTCTCCATCTGCGCGTCGCTGGAGTGACGTCGTTTGTTGGTCTGGTCAGGACTGGCAAACTTTGCCGCCTAGTGGGTTGCTGCGGGTCCACGTAATACCGAAATTGAGAGGCTCTGCCATTACACACAAGGGCATGTTTCATCATCAATACCCAGAGCAGATCGGCTCTCCACGCTGGATATTGGCACGTTTGAGAGCGATCAACGAAGAGAGCCTGACCAGAATGGTCAGGCTCTTGAAGATTCACGCTGCGATCCGGCTGCCGATGATCACGCACTCATTGCGTCGCCATGTGTCATGGCCTCGCTTTTACCACACGATGGTGTGATTCATGCTTGCGGGGCCGCCGTACGTCCAAGGGCTGCGGTAGTTGTAATACGGATACCGGGTGTGCATGCCGCCCGCGTAGGCACCGCCATAACTTCCCGAGCCAACAAACATCGGACCATCCAACAAAACCGCTGGAACCAGAGAATGCGAGGGAGCCGGGTATCCCGAGGCGACCTCTTCATAAGAAGGACGAGGCATCGAATCGTAAGCACCGGAAGAGGTCACAGGTGGCTGTGCAGCGGACTCGGCAGGCGAGTACGTTTCGTACGAGGGCATCTCCTGCGGAGCGGAGGGAACAAACGGTTGCTCGACAGGGGCAGTCATTTCGAACGAAGAGTGGGGGGCAGAGTCGGTCGCAGAGGGAATTGGCGGCGAAAAAACAGGGTCGTCCGCTGTCGCAGACAACACTCCGAAAGAAATCACAACAGTGGTCACCAAGGTCAGGGCGACGAAAGCACGCATGGGGAGGTTCCTCAGACAGTTCAAGTGAGCGGAGGGAGTTCGGCAGGATTCGCTCCTGAATTCTTTCACACAAATGGGTGAGAGGCGACGGCGTGAGTGACTGCCGATGATAATCGCAGCACTGAGCGTTGCTTTGGGACAGCATGATAAAACGTGCCTGTCAGGCGAACTTTAAGCCGTCTGTGCGGGATGTACAGGTTGATCGACCTATTTCGCCGGAGCAGTGAGGGCGCCTTCGCCGATGATATGATCAAGGGACCGTACTGATTCCTTTGGAACAGACTTGCCCGGATCTCAAGGAAACGGACGAAGTTCAAAGCCATTGATGGCGGCTTACGCTCCACCCCGGAGCAGGCAGGGAGGCGGATCATGAGACGGAGTGTCTGGACAGTCATTGTGTTAAGTGTGATGGCCGGTAACGGCCTCGCACAGGATTTTTCCATTGGCGGCCCCGTGTCGGGTGCGAGTGAGCCCCTTTATCCATACGACGACCAGGAAGCCTGGAAGCACGGTTGGATTCAAGTCATGCCTTTCTACGGCGGCTACCACAGCTACCGACCCTACAACTACAAGAACGTCCTCTCCCAGTCGGCTCAGTCAGCGTCTTGGGGAATGTCACCGACGGCTCCTTACTCGCAGCAGTTCTACCATCGCTACGAGACTGTCACAGGAGCCGGAGTCCCGATGTCAGCCATTCAGAATAGCCCGTACGGACCACATCCGTCAGCGGGGTATCAGCCGCAGTGGAATCAACTCCAACAGACACAACCGGTTGTCAGCAATCCCTCGACATACGGTTATGAGGGCGTTGCTCCCACAGGCACATATCCGATCATTGAGCCGGCGAATTTCCAAGACGTTCACGCTCACCCGGCTGCCGGACCCGAGTACCAGCGCCAAGCGGAGCAGAATGCCCGCATGCAGCGGCAGCTCGAGGAGACACTTCGATAGCATGTGCTCGCTGCGTGATCGTGGCAGAGATGTGGCAGAGATGTGACAGAGGACACTCCCTCGAAGGGCATCTATGAGGAAGCCTGTGTCAAGAGACTTGTGGGATGAGTCACAACAAGGCCGATTTCAAACGAGTCGCCGCCTTGAAGAATTACGAGATCTGCCCCCCCACGGCGTGCGCTCGAGGGTCCGCACAAGTCTGCATGTGGCCGTCTGATTCCGACCGGACAGTACATGGCAACGCAGGCATCCGGTGCCTCCTCTCCCGGCGGATGCGCTGCCCCGCGACTGGATTCAACACGCCCTCTCAACCCCCCAACTGGGGGCCAACTTCCGGAACTGGGAGATGTCCGAGATCTTCTATCAACCCAACACACAGCGCCGCACAAAAAACGACCTCCACTGGGTCCATGGCTTGAGTGCCCATCACTGTGGAACGTGTGACAATCTCGTCCCATTGTTGATGTGCCCCGAAGAATGATCCCCTCAGGCGTGCATCCACTCAATGGTGATCGGAGTGGTGCGACGATCCCAATTCCAGCGATGCCCTGCGAGCACGCCGTCTCAGGGTGCGAACCACTGGACACGGCGGTCAACCGCGGAAGCCTTCGACGAAATAGCCCCAACCATCGGCAGTCTTCTTGGCAACGGTGGGGCTATTGGACGCCGTCATCTGACACGTGTCCACGCCGTAGGCGTCGTCATCGGTGTCGAGAAACAGATGCGTACACTCGTGCACGATCGTCTGAAACTTACTGTCCGCCGGTGTTTTGCCGGGGCGGTACAGAGGAGCTTTGTTCCACTCCAAATTTAGAATGATCCTGAAATTTTGACCTTGAGCTTTCGTCATGATGTTCGCTTGGGTCGCGAAGTCGTTCCACCCTTGAGCAGGCATCGGAGCTGCCGCAAACTCCCCGGAGCACCTGCCGTTGAGCTTCGAGAACGAGACCGCGATGTCCTTGGTGTTGATGAGACTGGCCATCGTGTTGAGTTTCTGGCCCAACGTCAGCATCCAGGCGTCGCTGTTGTCGCCAAACCACAGCAAGCTGGCGGCACCGCCCTTGCCTTGCAGAACCTGCGTCGATGCTTCTCGCAAGGTGGAAATCACATCAAGCTGCAACGTTTTGACTGCCTCTTGGTCGGCTGGTCCCAAACCGGCATTGCAAAATCCCACGGCACTCTCCTTTGTATTGTGGAATCTCGGGCCTGCCCCGAGGTCAGATTCGTCAGCGGGCTCGGGACCATACTCCATATGGAAAGTTCTCACCATCGACGTCCCGGAGAACGACGAACGAGCGGCTGAATCTGCTTCGCTTCGGGAGTCAACGATCGGCTTGTCCGCCAGCGTCCGAAGGGTCGTGATGACCTAACATGAGGGGATTATCTCGCTGGTGGAGGAACAAGTCGAGTGTCGCTTCTGTGATGCTGATGGCCCAAAGCTGTACAGACATCATTGGGTTTTCTTCACCCGCTGTTCGCTCGAGTGTGCAATAAGTGGAAAATCTGAGTAAGGTTGGTCAGGTGTGCACCTTCCGTTTTGAACTGTCATCAGGAGGCTCGTGTCGATACAGGACATCAAATTGGACGACCGGGTGTCCAATCGGGTGTCCCTCCCACTTGGGAGCTTCTTTTGCGGCGTAACACAAAGTAGTTCATTTAAACATCACGCCCTCGTAGCTCAGTCGGATAGAGCATCGGTTTCCTAAACCGAAGGTCACAGGTTCGAATCCTGTCGGGGGTGCTTGACTTACGTCGATTCGAGATTCTGCTGATACAGAATTTGATACAGAATCTCGATCGCGTAGAATGAAAGAGCCTTCGGGTGGCTCCACCCACCCGAAGGCAGCAGCAAACCTTCAGGCTTGCTGGGGATGGTTTTTCCTCACCCCAAGTCTGGAGGTTTTCCAATGGCTCGTGCTCCCAAACCGTGGTTCTGGAAGGCGCGAAAAGCGTGGTACGTCACCATTGACGGAACGCGTCATTTTCTCGCTCTCGAAAAAGCCGCCGCGACCAAACGCTTTCATCAGTTGATGGCCGAACCGCCAAAGCGCGTGGTTCGCTCTGATTCGCTGACGGCCATCGTCGACCTGTTTCTCGATTGGACGCACAAACACCGATCGATTCACACCTACGAGTGGTATCGCTACCGGCTGGAGCGTTTCGTTCGGACGTATCCCAATCTGCGAACGACTGAGATCCGACCGTTTCACGTTCAGCAATGGATTGATGCGATGGAACTGTCGAGTGGGTCGAAGCGGAACTACTGCCGATCGGTGAAGCGGGCGGTTCGCTGGGCCAAGCAGCAGGGATACATTGACCTCAATCCGATTGGAGAGATGGTCGAGCCACGCTGCGGTCGTCGGGAGACGGTGATTTCGCAAGTGCAGTTTGACCAACTGCTTTCGCTGGTGCCGGAGGAGAGTTTTCGCGATCTGCTGGTTACGACCTGGGAGAGCGGCTGCCGTCCGCAAGAGTCGCTTCGCGTCGAAGCGAGGCATGTCGACCTGACGGCCAGCCGCTGGGTCTTTCCTCAAAGTGAAGCGAAAGGGGGAATTCCGCGAGTTGTCTATTTGACCGACGATGCGGCAGCCATCACGAGGCGCTTGGTCTTGCGGCATCCCACGGGCAAGTTGTTTTGCAACTCGCAAGGTGATCCGTGGACACCCAGTGCCACCAATTGCGGCTTCAATCGACTCCGGCGAAAGATGGGCAAGGAGTTGATGGATGTGCAAGGCTTGGATGTGTCTGAAAAGGAGATCCGATCGCTGCTGCCGAAACTCAAGCCAACTCGTGTGATGAAAGGAAAGACCGTCACCAAGAGTGAGCGGGAGTTGTACCTCGAAGCCAGACGCAAACTTCGTGAGCGGCTCACAGAATCGCTGGCCCCGAAGTACTTGCTTTACACGCTGCGTCATTCCTGGGCGACGCATGCGTTGGAGCGGGGAGTTGATGCGTTGACGGTGGCCGTCTTGATGGGCCACAAAGATCCGTCGACGTTGGCAAAGGTGTATCAGCATCTGACTCACAATCCACAGTACATGTTGGAGCAGGCCCGCAAGGCGGCGGGATAGCCAAACTCGATTCGGACTGTCCTCGGTGAAACGATTTGTTACGGGGGCAGTTCGGATTATTTCAGCCGCAGGTGCTTGAGCTTGCGGTGGGGTTGAAGACTGGCCGCACCGCTTGCGTGTTTGGACTGTTTGCGTTCTGCAATGAACCGTTCAATGTCCTGCACATCGATGCGATAGCCTTTGGCTTTGCCGACGCGAACGACGGGGAGCAATCCCTCATCAATCAGGGCATACAGATTGGTCAAACCGCAGGAGAGCCGCGAAGCCGCTTCGCGAACGGTCAACAGGCCGGTGGGTTGCTCACTCGCCATCGCTAGCCTCAGTCGTGTGGTTGTTTTGGTAGATCCAGGTATGTGCCATGTCGAGTGCTTTGGCGAGCACCGGCAAATCGTCGCGGCCAAATCGCGCGGACTCGCGCCAGAGATCTCCGTCCTTGTAACTCCGGCTGGCAGTCACAGCGTGGCGATCTCCGAACTTGGTGTGGTTGCGCCAAATGGAGACTTGGATCAGTCCGAATCGAATCGTGTGAATCGGCGGTTTGGCCATCGGTGAACTCCGCTATGTGGTCGCATGGATGGTGAGAAAAGGGGGTCGACCCCAGCAGGATTGCTGGGGTCGACCCGAAAGGTGCGGACTCCGAAGAGTCCGCGTTGTTGAGGTGCCAAGCCTCTACTGCATGTCACGCAGATACCACACAATCGCTCCGATGATCGTGCTCATCAGTACGAACAGAGTGAAATTCAACAGTTGTGCTCTCGCTCGTTCGTACTCATATCTGCGAACTCCAGAGAGGTTTCGATTGCTCATCTCGACCTCCCCGGCACTTCGCCGAACTTCTCAAAACCGACTGCGTCAACTTGGTAGACGTGTCCGTCTGCGGTGACAAAGACATCGCCGACCGAAGTCGATCGCGGTTCGTGAAACTCGACGCCACTACCTGTGGAGTTCCCGACCAAACCGTAAGGCGAGAGATACGAAACGAGTTCGCTCTCCGGCCCGTGGGATTAGCGGGACCGGACGGCCCCTGTTGGGAAGGAAGTTGAGGTGGGTTGAGGAACGAATTCTTCTCAGTAGCGGCTGTTGCCGCCTGAGTATCGAGACAAAACCTCGGGGACGATCCCGTGACGTTTTCGGGCCGCCGCTCGCAACAGCGGTGAGAACTCGGCGTTGCTGCGCCGATCCTCAGCAGGCCCCAAGCAAAACCAGAGGAATGGCCGTTTGAGTACGGCCGTGGCAACGAGACAAGGCTCGATTGGAAAGTGGGCATTCTGGTTTGCTGAACGTTCTGAATCATGGTCGCGAGAGCGTGTTCCTTTCTATGGTGTTGACTTTGGTCGATTACCGATCGTGTGGGTTCGCGCTCGGTTCGTTGGCAGCGGAGATGCTGCGGTCGGAGCCGTTGGTTTCGGTTTCAATGGGACTCTTGATTGCGAAGGAGGTGGCGGTGAGGACGGCGGTGGTCCAGTGTTGATGAACGTCCCGAACCCCTGAGCTGGCCATGCCATTCCGCACGCGGTTTCGTAAGCATTCTTGCTTTCATGGAACATCGTCCGCCCGGCGAAGATCATGTCTCCGTAGCAGGCGTAGTCATCGTTATCAGTGATGCGTACGAGCATCCGCCGTGGATCGCTTCCGACTTCAGAGATCAGGTTCGGTGAGACTCGGTCGGTGACGTGTTCGTTCCGGCTGACGCTACTTCCGTTTGGTCCGAAGGTTTTCGTCTTCAGGTGAACGATGTGCTGACCACCGAGTCGCTGCATTTGCTCGCGACCTTCGCGATCCGTGGATTGCATCCAGATCTGGAGCGATGTGTTGCCCTCGATGATGGGGCGCATATCGCAATCCGGCTTGACGAGCTGCGATGAGGTCTGGTTTGCGAGAATGACACCGATTCCGAGTCCGCGTGCCTGAGTGAGCAGTGGCTCCAAGTCACCGGAGACGGCTTCGCCGAACTCGTCAATGACAAGGACCACTTTGGTGCGACGCTGCTTGGCGGCGTATGCGGCACTCAACAGGGATGAAAGCACGATGCGCGCGACTTCACCGGCAATGAAGCCGTTTGCGATAACTGGCAACGCGAAGTGGTAGTGGTGCGGCGACTTGAAGGCTTCAGCAAAGTCGATGGCCGTATCAAGAACCTGCTGCGGATGTTGCCCGTAGTCATTGAGCGCGGGCAGGTCTGCCAGTCGCTTGATGATCAGAAGCACATGTGCGCCGTCTCGCTTGGATTCCGGGTTCAACTCCCAAGGCTTGGCATGGCGTATGGCGTCTTCAGTGTGCTCACGAAACTCGGCCCAACTGGCGATATCGGGATGCCGGGTGAGGACGAAAAACGCCAACTCAAAAGCCGCATCGCGGAAATAGCTCTGCCCGAATGCTTGCGAGTACGAGACGGACAGTGCGGAGAGCACGACTCCGGCTCGTTGCACCGCAGGAAGATTCTGTCACCACTCCTGCCCAAAGATGTTAAACAGGTGGGTGCTTTCGCCGTGATTGAGAGTGAAATGCTTGAGCGGGAAACGGCTCTTCTTCACTCGCTCGGCGTACGCATTGGCATCCTTGATCGTCGCGAGCGTTTCATGCGTGATTGACTTGAGATCGATGTGGATGAGTGAGACTGTGCCTCGACGGACAATCTGGTCAAGCAGCAACCGCAGAAAGGCCGTCTTTCCACTTCCTGTCTTGCCGACGATCCATGCGTGCGTGAACAGCTTCTTGAATGGATAGAGAATGGGAGACCTGTCATAGTCGACCATGCCCAGCCACAGGCTCCGCTTCTCGATCGAGTCCGAGGACTTCCACATGCCGCTCAGCATTCGGCCCCAGTGAGCCGGTGCCATCTGCTTGCTCTTGAGTGCATACGCCTTTCCGGCAAATGAGGCCGTGAAAAGAAACGCCGCACCGATCGTCAGCGTGAGGCCAGCAAACGGGACGCCCAGAAACAGATGTACGAGAGTGGGAAGCGTGAACGGGGTTCCCAACATCTGTCCTGCCGATTCGATCATCTCAGGAACTGAGACGAGACACCCAGCGTAGGTGAGACAGAAGACCAGCGCAGTCAGGCGAATCAACCGAGTACGGTAATCTCCGACAGGACTTCGGAAAATGCCGGGAACATCCACACGGCAGCGGTTGTAGGTGAGATAGCTGACAAGGGCATCGATGTACCCAGCGATCAATGGTGCGGGTTTCAGACCGCGAGGCAAACGCCGATGCGCTCGGAATTCGCGAACCGTTCTCGCATCGAGCATTCCGATCGAGGCTCGCTGAAGGGTGTGCTGACGAAACCGGAGGGATTCTCGGACAAGCCAAACCGAGAGAAAGGCATGAACTGCGTAGCGATACGGCTCCAGCAGCGTGACTGTGAAGTAGGCGGAGAGTGCGAAACCACCGATGATCAGCAGTGACATCCAGCCACTCTCATCAACTTGGAGCAGTGCTGTAAGCAAGAAGCAAAGTACGATGAAAATGATGACACAGGTGGCACCGTCCGGCCCCACGTCGTTCGTGACAAATCCGTAACACCCTGTTGCACCCAGGCAGACGCCGATGAGAACGCCAAGTAGTATCAATGCGTGCCGCAGATCTTGTTCCCTTGAATGGGTAACAACCGGGAACATGATTGCTGGCCGAGTGGCTGGCAACTGGCGACGATTAGGAGGATGGTTCAGCGGATTGGTTGTTGCTGAAGGAACGTGCAGATCGGTGGCACTCATTTGAGCGCTCCTAGATGAAGTGAATGAGTTCGGGATAGTTCGCCGTCAAGACTTCGACGCGCAGTCGCTGCTCTTGCGCCTCGGCCTGAAGTGCGAGTTCCTGATGATCGGTGGCCGTGATGACGACAAACAGGAATCGCCCCTCCTCGATGAGGCGGCGAAACTCGAAGTGCTGTGAGTAGCGATAGAGCTGGTCGGATAACTTGGCGACGACGTGCTCCGCTCGCGCACGATGCTCAACGCGGATACTTACCAGTCGGTTGTTCTCCCAGAGATAAGCCCATTGCAGGAGCGACTCCGGGAACCAGGGAAGTCGGCTTAGCAACTCGTGCGGAAAGAGCCGTTTACGCGGTCGCACATCCATTGAGGTATAGGCGAGTGCGCCGATTTCATAAGGCAAACGCTGGGCACCAAGTTTCTCCGTTCGGGTTCTGGGAAAGCCCCAACGCTTTACGGATTCCGGCCCCAAGCGGTAGTAGTGCTCATTCCGCAACAGGCGATACTTCGCGAGGAAGCCCCGGCGAACGAGTCGAGTGAGAACTTTGCGACTCGTGTCGACACTGCGCCCCGCAAAGTACAACTCATGGAGCACGCACGGGAGACTGATGAAGTTACGAGCCAAGTGCATCAGCACGCAATTCTCGCGGCGATTATCAAGGTCCGGTTTGTGGTATTTCCTGATCATGGCATCAAAAGAGGTAGTAGGGGAGCTGCCGCTCCGAGACGTGGTTGTGAAAGTGCGCAACCCGATTGGTCCGGTAGCTGCCCGCATACTCAACGGCAGCAATGGCGCTGTCACCATCGAAGAGCAAGGCGTCTTCAACTCCCTCGCCGTGACCACGGTCCGGCGCAAAGATGTCCTCGCCCACAAAGCGAAGATGAGGCCATCGCTGGCGGCAATAGCGGTAGGTCACCAGCAGCGCAAGGTCATGGGTGGCGTGGTGCTTTTTGAGATTACTGCGGGGTGACAGGCCGAACATCGCGAGCAACTTCCGGTTTGCTGTATAGACCGTCGTTTGCCGAATCGGTCGGTCGGCCCAGCGCTGTTGAGCTGCGTAGGCAATTGCTCCAAACTCCGGAGGCGGATCGCCAACCTGCCACTCGCAAAGTGGCTGGTGAATGGCCGGAATCTCTGAGGCCCACACCGTTAACCGGTTGAGAAATCGTCCCTCCACCAGACGGTTGAGCCGTTTGTGTGCTGTCGATTCACTGATGGAGTGCTCAATCGCCTCGTAGCGCGCGGTTGTTGTCCGGTAGCAATGAGCAAGTGGCTCAAGGATCAGCCAATCGCGAGGCTGGAGTTCAGGTTGGTACTGCATTTTTCATTGTCTATTGAGGAAGGAAAGAAGTCGCAGCGGCCTCCGTGCCGCTGCGACTGGTTTCAGGGCTACGGTTTGTCATCGAAGAGCGATGACTCGTTGCCAAAGATGTCAGCAGTTCCGCTCAGGGGAGCGATTGGTTTCGGTCCCCTGTCGTTCTGCCGATCAGGTTCTGCTTCATCGAGTGAAGTGTAGGCAACAACCTCAGCCACTTCGATCCGCTCCATGCCGTAGGCGCTCTTCCAAGCAAAGAGCGGCTTCAGGCATGCTCGCACGGTGTTGACCAGAGCCGGGTCAGACGCCGTGAGCTGCCTCACCACCTTGTGCCGTGACGAATCCAGCGGAGTGCCTTCCGCGATTTCCTCAACAGTGACATCCAGCAAACGAAGCGTTTGTCGCTGACTGGCGAGTATGCGGGTGAAACCGGCAATGATGTCGTCACGAACAGCGGTTGGAAGTTGTCGGCGAGACGAACACCGTCGGATTTCACTGAATGTGTCGGCGTACTCCCGGATCGCCGTTTGAATGGCAGGCTCAAACTTCTGGTCGCCGCCGCTGACCAGAATCGCCCGCGTGAGATCCTGAACGGTGGCTTCACTCGCTGCCGCTGGCTTCGCGCAGTCCGTCAGCAAGAATCGAATGTAGGCGAGAAGCTGATGCAGCGTTGCCAGCAGGTGCTCCACGGCCTGCTCGCGGCTTGTCGGTGACAGTTGAACCGCGTCCAGATCGTCATCGGATAACGACGTCGCTTGAAGTGCTGCATGCAGTTGCCCGAAGTGCATGTTGAACCACGGGGCGAGTTCTTGAACGGTTCGTGGAGCCTTGCCGGAACCGCCGTCCTTCTTCTTGGCTGGCGTTTTCATCAGGCTGCCTCCTCGTCTTCGATCTCGTTCCAGTCCTCATCCCGTTCGTATCCCCAGTCATCTAAATTGGAGTGATCCTCTTCGCTGGCATCCGCCGTACCACTGCCAGTCCAGATGAGTTGAGCAACACTCTGAAACGCACCGAGAATGTCCTCGGGGCATTCGGCATCGAAGTAGTCCTCACGCGTCGAGGCCAAGTCGACCAGCCACGGACGGTTGACATCGTCTCCAATGCCAACGGTAATCAGCCGGGTCGACTGCTTGAGGGAGTTCGCGGCAGCAACAGCACTTGCCGGATAGTTGGGAATACCGTCGGTAAACAGCACAGCAATCAGCTGGTCTTCTGTTCGCTCCGACGGCAGCGTTTTTTCCGCGAGCTGCAAGCCAGCGCCTAACGGCGTACCACCACAAGCGAACAGGGACTCGATAGCCTGCTCCAGTTGGCGAACATTATTTGTTGTCGCACACTCAAGACATGCCTCTAGAAGTGCCCCATTGGGAAAGCGAATGATGGCGACATTCGCTCCCCGTTCCGTGGCAAGTTGCACGAACTTTGTCGCGCCGCGTTTGAGCATCTGAACTTTGTCACCGTGCATGCTTCCTGAACAGTCGAGCACGAGAGCAATCTGATGCTGCATAGATTGTTGAGCCGAACTAGTCGCACCATGCTCCATCAACAAAGGAATTGTCAGAGGCTCCACCTGCGGCAGATTTGTCGGACGAATAAGTAATCGCAAGTTGCGATTGGGATCTGCTTTGATGCCGACAACAATGTCGTGCTCTCCATCGGGGAAGCCGTCCAATGGAGCGGTTACCGATTGGAGACGAACTGTTTCTGTCTCAGTCAGAAATGTCTCACGACCGTGGACAACGGACGCCCGCACCCCGGATTTGCAGACAAACGGGTCACAAATCAAAGTCTTTCTTCCACCGACAGTACTGATCTGAAATCCAGCACGTTCCATGTAGAGACCATCGGGAGGAAGAATCTGGCCGGGTTCGACCATCAGAATGTTGCGGTAGCCCTTAAGCGAAGGGTCGAACACACGGAACCCAAGACCAGTCTCGTGTGACTGTGATGCGTCGTCTTGGTGGTAGGCATGCTCAGCCGCACCACCAGAGACAATATGTTCAGAATCGGTGCAGACGAGAATTTCGGAGACTGACCGTGCCATCGTCTCCGCCATTGCTTCTCGAAGACCGGGAAGTCGCGAAGACCCTCCGACAAGCATCGGATGGTCGACATCAGAGAATGAGAACTGTGTTCCCTCCAGGGCATTGGCAATGCACTCTTTGAACCGCTCAACCAGCGGCTGCCAGAGTTGCGCCGCTTCTTCTCGGGTGAAGGAGAATGTTCTGCGGCCTTTGGGAAACTCGACCGGGACTGTCACCTCATCCAGAACGGAGAGCTTTTTCTTGGCATCTTCTGCCGCCATCCAGACGGCCATGATTTGCGGTCGACGGCGCGGCTTCACATCCCGAAGATTCAGTCCGCCTTTCCCATAAACGCCGTCCCACGAGATGTGGTTCTTCTTGGCAATGGCTTCGGCCAACGCATTCGTAAAGTCGTGGCCAGCCATGTAGCCATCACCGCTGGCGGCAGCGACTTGGTCAAAGACTCCCCGGTTGTACTTGCAAGCCGTACAGTCAGTTGTCCCTGCACCGACATCAACCACAAGGATCAGATCGCCATCACAGAGCTGGATTTGGCTCTCGCGGGCGACCCGACGGACGGCCGCTATCGGTTCTGCGATGGAACCATCGAAGTGCCTGAATCCGCCCTTGCGGATGGCTTCCTCGTATGCCGTTTGCTCCTGGATGGACCAATTCGACGGCACCGTAAAGGTAATTCCGAGCTCATCCTCAGAGTATTTCGTCCCGCCGAAGGCAGCATGGTCCTTGAGTTCGGGCCGGGCAGCCACGAGCAACTTGATGAAGTAGGCGATGAACTTCGCCAGAATCTCCACTGGACTAAACTTGCCTCCACAGTAGAGTTTTTCGTGAGCCGACTCAGGGAGGTTCCGCTTCATGTGGGTCGCGAGATTGTCATTCTTGTCGTTATATGACCGAAGGACGGCATCACTTCCGAAGTACCATTCGTCGTTCGCTTCGTCCCAGTAGGCGATCGTCGGAATCTGTGATCCGTCGAAGGGCGATTCGATGGGAGTGAGTTTCTTACCGTCGAAGACATCGCCAGCGAGATTGGCTGAACCGAGATCGATTCCCAGACCCAGTTTTGGATTCTTCTTTGTCATGGTTATTGTTCCTCAGTTGAGTGGAGTGTGTTGGTGGTGCCGCGCAACGTGCGCGGCGAACGTGTAGGCAGCAGTGACAGCTCTCTGCTAAGAAAGTGGGAATCAATTACTTCCCTGAAACTCTGGTTTGATGGTGTAGTTCCATTGTGGACATGATCTCGTTTTGTGGATGTTGAGTTGTTTCATTTCATGATCGGGCACCTTGATTTTCTTCGGGTAGTGCCGT
>JAJDEJ010000042.1 GCA_029259815.1 Planctomycetaceae bacterium
GCTCGGGACGTGGGATCTATTACTGTCCTGTTTTGGCACGCAGCGCTTTTCCAGATTCGTCATTCCCGCGCAGGCGGGAATCCAGACGGCATGGGGGAGCTGGTTACGTTTGGACAACCGTGCCGCGCTCACGGGATTCCCGCCCCGCGCCTTCGTGGGGGCAAGACTCTGCGCGGGATTGACCAGAAGTTGGTTCGAATTGAGAAATCGACCAGAGGACTGTTATTCATCCCGCGCGCCCCCCGCCGTCGTACGACGCTGTCTGTGCGATCTCGAGCACTTCCAGAAATGGTTTTCGGTATCAGCAGGAGGGCCTCTCAGCGAACAGGGGCCAGTACGCGTACAAGCTCCTGCACAGCAACCATGAAAATGGTCTAATCACCTCCCGTGATTGGCATTCAGCGCTGTCTCCCGTCATCATGAGATCACGTGCTTCACAGCTGTGAAGTCAACGTGTTTTCAACTTCAGCGAGAGACTTGCCATGACCGCACGTCAACTTCTCACGACGATTCTATCTGTGTTCGCAGTCACGATTGGACTCTCTACCAATACCGTGCAAGCGGTGGACCAACCCAACATTCTCTGGATCACCAGCGAAGACAACGGTCCTCACCTCGGATGTTACGGCGACGATTACGCAACGACACCGAATCTCGATGCGTTTGCAGAGACGAGTTTGCGATACCTCACCTGCTGGTCGAATGCCCCCGTCTGTGCACCGGCCCGCACGTGTCTCATCTCCGGCCTGTACCCACCCAGCACGGGGGCGGAGAACATGCGGAGTCAGGTCCGCATGCCCGAGAGATTCAGCATGTATCCTCAATACTTGCGAAAGGCGGGCTACTACTGCACGAACAACTCCAAGGAAGACTACAACCTCGAAAAGCCCGGACAAGTCTGGGCCGAGTCATCAAAAAAAGCTCATTGGAAGAACCGGGCCGAGGGCCAGCCTTTCTTCGCCATCTTCAACCTCACGATCAGCCATGAGAGTCAAATCCGTAACGACATCCCTCGGAAACATCGCATTCACGATCCCCAAGACGTTCGCATCCCTGCATACCATCCTGATCGCCCGGAGGTCCGCCATGACTGGGCGCAGTACTATGACCGCCTCACCATGATGGACAAGGAGTTTGGCGAGACGCTGCGTGAGATGGAGGACGCCGGTCTGGCGGAGGACACCATCGTCTTCTACTACGGCGACCACGGCTCGGGCATGCCTCGCAACAAACGCTGGCCCTACAACTCGGGACTGCACGTGCCATTGTTGGTTCGGATTCCGGAGAAGTTCGCCCACCTCCGACCGGATGACTACAAGTCGGGGGGCACAACCAATCGTCTCGTCGGCTTCATCGATATGGCTCCCACGTTGCTCAGCCTGATCGGCGTCGAACCTCCCGGGCACTTCCAGGGACACGCATTCGCTGGTGAGTTTGTCGCTGATCCGCAACCGTACCTCTACGGATTCCGTGGTCGCATGGATGAACGCTACGACCTCGTTCGCAGCGTGCGAGACCAGCGGTACGTGTACATTCGCAACTACAACCCTCATGAAATCTACGGTCAGTTTTTGAATTACATGTTTCAGACGCCCACCACTCGCGTGTGGAAACAGCAATTCGAACTCGGCGAACTCAACGATGAGCAGTCACACTTCTGGCAGAGCAAACCGCCCGAAGAACTGTACGACCTCCAGACCGATCAAGATGAAGTGCACAACCTTGCGGAAAGCAAAGAACATCAGGAGACACTCGCCGGTCTGCGTCAGACGAACCGTGAACACATCATGGCCATTCGTGACGTCGGCTTCCTCCCGGAAGCCGATCTCCACTCACTGCCAGACGGGCTCACGCCTTACGATTTCGGTCACGATCCGGCTCTGTATCCGCTTGAACGTATTCTCGACATGGCGGAATTGGCGTCATCCCTCGAAGAGGAAGCGACACCCCAACTTGCTGAGGGAATGTCTGACGACAACAGTGTCGTGCGATACTGGGCAGCACTTGGCCTGCTCATGCGAGGCGAAGCAGCCGTCACTGCTGCTCACGAGCGACTCGTCGACGGATTGGAGGATCCCTCTGGGCCTGTGAAGATCGTTGCCGCAGAAGCCCTCGCCCGCTATAGCGATGACGTTGACGACCAAACACAAACGCTCACGATCCTCGTTCTGCGAGCCAATATGCAAAAGTACGGTCTCTATTCCGCCATGGCTGCACTCAATGCACTCGATGAACTGGATGAGAAGGTTGAACCACAACGTCATCACCTGGAGAATCTGCCGCGTGATGCTGAAGGTGTGCCACCGCGGTTGGGGAAATACGTCACCCGACTCCTCGAGCAAATCCTCGCCGAAATCGACTGACAATCTGTCATGAGTGAAACGCAAAGGCCCAATTGTTTCCAATTGGGCCTTTGCAGCAGTCAGAGGTCGGACGTTGCACTCAACTCAGGGTGTAGGCCTCCATGCCGTGTTCGGTGATGTCGAGGCCCCGCTGTTCCTCCTCGGGTGAGACTCGCAGCAATCCGGTGGCCTTCAATCCGTAGAAGACAACCATCATCGTGACGAATGCCCAGGCACAAATGATGGCGGTTGATTGGAGTTGCACCATGAAGAACTCCCCACGTGTCGAGAGTCCATCAGGGATATCACCGAAGATACCGGTTGCCAAGCCGCCCCAGATGCCACACAGACCGTGCACAGGGAAGGCACCGACCGGATCGTCGATCTTCAGTTTATCCAAGGCCAGAATGCCAGCAAACACGATGATGCCCGCAACTGCTCCGATAGCGAGAGCTTCAAACTCTGACACTCGATCGCAGTTGGCCGTGATGCCGACCAAACCGGCAAGGGCACCGTTCAAGGCCATTGTGATGTCCGGCTTGCCGAACTTCACCCACGAGCAGATCATCGCGAGGATTGCTCCTGTCGCTGCCGAGAGTGTGGTTGTGAGAGCGATGTAGGTCGTCGCTTCCGCCTGCACTGCACCATCATAGGTCAACTGACTCCCGGGGTTGAAGCCATACCATCCAATCCACAGGATGAAGACTCCCAACGCAGCGTAAGTGATGTTGTGTCCCGGCATGGGCACAGATTTGCCTTCAGGGGTGTATCTTCCAATCCGAGGTCCAAGGGCGATCGCACCTGCCAGTCCTGCAAAGCCGCCAACCGCATGCACCACGACCGACCCGGCAAAGTCTTGGAAGCCCCATTGATCGAGTTGTCCGCCGCCCCACTTCCAGTAACCACTGATGGGGTAGATGAGGCCGGTCAACATGATGCTGTAGAAGAGATAACCGATGAACTTCATTCTGCCAGCCACCGCTCCCGAGACGATCGTTGCTGCCGTGGCAGCGAACGCGACCTGGAACATGAAGTCAGCCGCGTTCGAGGCATAGGGAGCTCCGTCCGAGTCGGTCGGCGGCGTTGCCCACGTTCCGTCTTCGCCCATCTGAGCATCACGTGTGACCATCGAGCCTCCCCAGCCAAACCAGGGACTCCCTTCAGTATCGCCGCCGTACATCAAGCCATATCCCACAAACAGATACAGCACGATGCCTAAGCTCAAGTCCATCACATTTTTGAACAGAATATTGATCGTGTTCTTCTGGGAGTTCAGCCCCACTTCGACCATCGCGAAGCCCGCCTGCATGAATAGCACGAGCACCGCACACAGGAACATGATCAATGTGTTGATCGTGTATCCCAGGTCCCAACTGATGGCAGAGTAGTCGATCTCAGCAGTTTCCGACTCAGACTCTGAGACTTCTTCGACGACGGTTGTCGTGTCCTCAGCTGCTTCAGCATCCTGAGCAACAATCGGTTGGGGCGAAACGAATGCCGAAAGCAGCATCGTCATCAACAGGGGAAAGAGCGCTTTCCGAATCAGCATGATCAAATTCCTCGTCAGTTGAATCACAGCAGTCCACCGCGCACAAGATGAGCGCAGTTGGAGACAGAAAATTTCAGCCGGGCAATCTGAGCACGCGAACGGCTACAAGCCATTTGCGAGGAATGCCGAGATCACATCACTTGTCAGAAATGCAACTGTCGTGCCACAATCTCACGGCCATGCCATGGGTGACAATAAATGGCTTCAGAGACAGTGGTTAAGGTATCTCTGGTCCAGATTTCAGCGAGTCAGACAGCACAGCCTGCTTGTCCAACAGGCAACAGCTGCCCGCTTCATCGGCGGAGGCAGGACAAAGGGGAAACAGCACTTGGTCTGCACTTGTCTGTTCCCGCGAGACTGAGCGTTGACCACCAGATTCCTGTGAGGAATACGTCGTCATGTGTCACCCAATGTTGTTCGGGAGTTGACATGTCCTGTCGTGTTCCGTCGTCGTCGCTTGTCGATTCGGATTGACCAATGTCGTCTTGGATGCCTATTCTGACTTGGGAGTTGACCAAAGCGGTCGCAGCAGAAAGTGCCCCGTGACACACCGCCAGACATCATTGATCATCGTCGCTGTCCTGCTGACGTGCCCTTATGCATGTTTTGTGGGGTCGTGGTGCTGCGCGTCAACAGGAGTCGAGCCGCAGTCTGCCTGTTGTGAGAAGTGCCAGCAAAATCAGGTGCCTCGCGAAGGGTCAGACCAGCAACCTGCTGATGAAGATTGCACGAGCTGTTGCCTCTGCAATGGAGCCGTCCTTGATGAGGCGTTTCCCGATGTCAGACCTCAGTCGAATGTTCTCTTGATCTGCAGTTGTCCCCAGTCCCACGCTGCCGCCCAGCAGGCGTCGCCATCGACACGGGGCCTGCTTGGGAATTTCGACTCGATACCCTACGGGGAGAGTCTGCGCATTGCGATCAGTTCGTTCTTGTGCTGATGCGTCTTTGTCACGCGTTAACGGGTTGATTGTGACAACTGACACATTCGCTGATGTGTCGTGACGTCATCACGCTCCACGACCTTGCACAAGACGATCTCGTGTTCTTCTTCCGACCACTGCCGTGGGAATATGGCATCCGCAACTTGTTGCGCCGGCCGCTCCGCACCGGTTTGACGCTGCTCGCCCTGACGACCGTAACCTTGCTGGTAATGGTCGTGCTGGGCTTCGTGCGCGGCTTGGACCGATCTTTAGCCGTCAGTGGCGACCCGCAGACGGTCATCGTGTTCTCGTTGGGCATGGGAGAGAACCTCGAGTACTCCTCAGTCCCGATGCGTACCGCCGACTTGCTCGCATCGAGCATCAACGGCATCCGTGAGCGCTACGGCCAGAAGTACGCATCGCCCGAGTTATATCTGGGAACGAAGGTCAAAGCCGATACTGAAGCATCGGAAGAAATGGGACTCGTCCGTGGTCTGACTCCCTCTGCACTCCTGGTCCACAGCAACATGGAAATCACGCATGGTGATTGGCCCCGTGTCAACGAGGTACTCGTTGGGCGAATGGCAGCGACAAAACTGGGACTCACCGAGGATCAGATTCAACCGGGACAGCAACTCTTGTTTGAAGGACGGACATGGACGATCAGCGGAACGTTTGCAGCTGCCGGATCGACTTACGAGTCGGAAATCTGGTGCCGACTCGACGATTTGCAGCAGGCGATGAAGCGACAGGATCTCAGCCTGGTGGCCATCACCCTGGGACCGGACGCTTCGTTTCAGTATGTCGACTTGTTCTGCAAAGAACGCCTTGATCTCGAACTGCAGGCCATTCGACAAACCGACTACTTCGCCACACTCCAGAAGGACTACGACCCGGTTCGCTGGTTGTCTTGGCTGGTCGTCGTGCTGGTTGCGGGGGCCGGGGTCTTCGTGGGGCTCAACACAATGTACGGGGCCGTCGTCGGACGGATTCCTGAGTTGGCGACGTTGCAGACGATCGGGTTCTCGCGGAGAGCGGCCATTCTCAGCGTGATGCAGGAAGGTACCATCCTCGCAATGACATCAGCCTTGCTGGCGTCAATCATCGCGTATGGACTGATTCATCGGGCTGCGGTCCGCTTCACGATGGGGGCGTTTGAGCTGCAGATCGACAGCGGCACATTGCTCATCGGATACGGCATCGCCTTGTTTCTCGGAATCGTCGGCTCATTGCCGCCGGCGGTTCGTGTGTTTCGATTGTCCGTCGTCGACGGACTCAAAGCGGTTTAACTCACTCTGGAAAGGATTGAAAGATGAATCGTCTAATCGTTTGGATGGGAAGCGTTGTTGTCATCGCAGGCCTGTTCGGCTGCTCATCGGAGACAGCCACCAACACGTCTGCAGTCGTGGGACAACCGACCACGGAGGGAGCAAAGTTCCTACTGAGTAGCGCTCCGGGTGAAGCGCAGGATGTGATCCCCATGCGGGAGGACGTTGAGGATGAGCAGGACGTCGTTGTGATCGGGCGGATCGGGGGGAGTCACGATCCGTGGGTCGATGGATTGGCCGCTTTCTCACTGGTTGACCGATCACTTGCAGCCTGCACAGACATCCCGGGCGATCAGTGCCCCACTCCCTGGGACTACTGCTGCGTCACCGACAAGCTGCCGGCAGCGACCACGCTCGTCAAAGTGGTCGATGAACAGGGTGAACTCGTGTCGACGGGCGCTCGTGAGTTGCTGGGGCTGACCGAACTCCAGACGGTCGTGATTCAAGGGAAAGCCCAGAAGGACGATTCCGGCAACGTGACAATCCTTGCACGTGGAATCTACGTCGACCCCACGAATCCCGGTCAGGTGCTCCGAGGTGATGCGGATCACGATCATGCGCATGGCCATGATCACACTCACGACAATGAGAGCGACACAGATCACGACGAGGCGGAGGTCACGACCGATGGAGGTGAGGGCGACTCATGATCAGCTCCGCCAAGATTGACCTGAAAGACCTCGCCATCCGGCGTGAGCCGGACGAGCGAGCGAGAATCGCGCCGAAGCGGCGGGTTGTGTCTCGCATCGTCCTGCCTGTTCTGCTGGTCATCGGCTTTGTGTCGGTGCTGGCGTGGGCGGCGCGTGACGCGTATCTGCCTCGGACGCCGGTGACGGTCGTGCCAGTACGCGTGAGTCTCTCGGAGTTGCAGACGGGAGGGACTCCATTGTTCAACGCGGCTGGTTGGGTCGAACCGCGACCGACGCCCATCCGCGTGGCCGCATTGGCATCGGGTGTCGTCGAGGAACTGTTAGTGGTCGAGGATCAACTCGTGGCCGAGGGTGAGCCGATCGCGCGACTGGTTGATGAAGATGCGCGTCTCGCACTGGCGCAGGCTCAAGCACTCCTTCAAATCCGTGAGTCCGAGATTCAGGAAGCCGAAGCGGCCGTGACAGCGGCACAGGTTAACTTTGACATCCCCGCGCATCTGGAGTTGCCTGTCGCAGAGGCTGAGGCGGCTCTCGCGGCGATCGAGACGCAGTTGTCCGACCTGCCTCACCAGCAAGGGCGAGCGGAAGCACGGCTGCGATTGGCAAAGTATGACCTTGAGAAGACGAAATCTCTGTCACAAAGTCAAGCCGTGACGCAACTGCGGACCGAACAGGCGCAAGCCGAATTCGACGCTGCGACCGCAGAGGTTGCTGAATTGACAAAACGGCGACCAACACTCGTGAAACATCAAACAGCACTGAGCCGGCAAGTGTCTGCGACTGCGAAGCGACTTGAACTCAAGACGGACGAGCAACAGGCTCTCGTTGAGGCACAGGCCCGTCTGCTGGGGGCAAAGTCACGTTTCCAGCAGGCGAAAGTGACCGTCGATGAAGCCGAGTTGCGACTCTCACGGATGACCATCGATTCACCCGTCGCAGGCCGGATTCTTAATCTTGTGACTCAACCGGGATCGAACGTCACTGGAAGTATCGGAGCGACACAGGGCGAAGATCGCAGCACGGTCGTCAAGATGTACGAACCGGATCAACTCCAGGTCCGCGTCGATGTGCGGTTCGAGGACCTGCCGCAGACAGGACGCGGGCAGCCGGTGGAGATCCGCAGCCCGGCGGTGCCCGAGCCGCTCACGGGGCAAGTCCTCTTCCTCACCGGCTTCGCCAACATTCAGAAGAACACGCTGGAAGTGAAAGTCAGCATCGACGCTCCGCCGGACGTGCTCAAGCCGGAGATGCTCGTTGACGTAACGTTTCTCGCCCCCGAAACAGAAGCCACTGACGACGAGTCATCCGAGCAGTTTCGCTTGTTCGTGCCGCGATCATTGGTCGAACGTGATGGGGACGCCGCTTTTGTCTGGGTCGCCGACATCGCGGATCAGGTCGCTCGTCGCCTTCGAGTGACGATCGGTGCGACCGAGACGTCATCTTTTGTGGAAATCACCGAGGGACTCACGGCAGCGAGCCGGCTCATTGCTTCCGGGTTTGAAGGCCTGAGTGACGGTGATCGCATTCGCATCACGGGTGAAGGGGCCGCTGTAGCCGACGACGTTTCGGACGTCAGTATGCCCAGTCGCTTCCCTGAATCAACTCACAAATAAGGTGGCGACTGATGTCTCTCATTCACGTTGACCGGGTCAGTAAACAGTTTCGGAAGGGCTCCGAGACCATCACGCCACTCAGCGAAGCCGAGTTGCAGATTGATCGCGGCGAGTTTGTCTCTCTGATGGGTGCAAGCGGCACCGGGAAGTCGACACTGTTGAACCTCATTGCCGGGATCGACAAGCCCACCGGCGGTCGGATCGTCGTTGACGGCACCGACATCACTCAGCTGTCGAGAACGAAACTGGCCGCATGGCGGGCACGAAACATCGGTTACATCTTTCAGACTCACAACTTGATCCCGGTGTTGACGGCCTACGAAAACATCGAGTTGCCACTCCTGTTGCTGCCCATGAATCGCTCCGAGCGGCAACGACGCGTCGAGATCGCCATGACGGCGGTTGACCTGGTCGATCGGGCCAATCACTACCCGCGACAACTCTCCGGAGGACAAGAACAGCGGGTCGGCATTGCCCGCGCCATCGTGACCGATCCGACCGTTGTCGTCGCCGATGAGCCGACCGGCGATCTCGATACGGAAACGTCCTCACAGATTCTCGATCTGCTCCAGCGATTAAACACCGAACTGGGTACAACATTGCTGATGGTCACTCACGATTCGGACGCAGCGGCGATCGCCGGTCGACAACTGCGGCTCGATCACGGCCAACTCGTGGAACAGGGCGAGAGAGTCTCCGTCGCCGTTCATCCGGAGGCGTCGTAATGTTCAAGTTTGCTCCTTACCTCCTCAAGACCTTGTGGCGACATCGGACGCGGACCCTACTCACGGTCAGCGGTTCCGCCGTTGCTTTGTTCGTGTTCTGTTTCGTACTGACTGTCCAGCAGGGACTCGAACAACTCACAAAGCAAGACGATTCCGTGCTGGTCGTCTTTCAGGCCAACAAGTTTTGTCCGGCCACGAGTCATCTTCCCCAGGACTACGACCGGATCATCGGTGAGATGCAAGGCGTCCGAGACGTCGTGCCGATTCAGGTCTTCACCAACAACTGTCGCGCGAGCCTCGATGTCGTCGTGTTCTACGGAACGCTGGCGGACAAGATCCGCCAGGTCCGGGACTTCACACTCGTCGGTGGAAGCTGGTCAGCATTTGAAGGCCATCAGGACGCGGCCATCGTCGGGCAAACGCTCGCCTCACGTCGCGGCATACAAGTCGGCGACAAGTTCTCCGTTGGTGATGTGACTGTCGCTGTCGCCGGGATCTTCACCAGCGAGAACCGAGCCGAGGAGGACTACGTCTATTGTCATCTCGACTTCCTGCAACGAACGCGCGGGCTCGACCTCGTGGGCACAGTCACGCAACAAGAGGTCTGGCTCGACGAGTCTGCTGACCCCGAACAGGTCGCTGCGGCCATCGATGCCAAACTGAAGTCGGGACAGATTGAAACCGACACACGGACCAAAGGAGCGTTTCAAGCATCGAGCTTGGCCGACCTGATTCATCTGATCGACTTGTCGCATTACCTCGGCTGGGCGTGCCTCTTCCTGATGGCCGTTCTGCTGGGCACGACGACCATCATGACGGTCGAGGATCGCATCGGCGAGCATGCCGTGCTGCAGACGTTAGGGTTTTCAACACTCCGCGTGTTTCGGCTCGTGATGTCCGAGACCGTCCTGCTGAGCGTCATCGGCGGCTGCGTTGGGATTGCGATGGCAGCCCTCGTCCTCTCTCAAGCCGGGATCTCCGTGGGAGCCGAGGCCGTGACGATCGCCTTCGAACCGTCGTGGAACATGGTGGTGACGGCTGCTGTGACTTCCGTCGTGATCGGTCTCATCGCCGGCATCGCCCCCGCTGCCCATGCGGCTCGCGCCGACATCGTCACTGCTTTGCGATTCTCAGGATAATCGCCGACACATTCTCTACACGTTTGTCTGATGGCCGTGCTAATCCGCAAGCGGCATCTCTTGCTTTCGAGGGAGATATCGATCATTCCCTGAATCCCGCTTGACGACCTCTCCCCGTCGGGTGAGAATCGAAGAAGTGAGATTGAATTCTCTCCCGATAAGATCGATTCCCACGTTTGAGGTCGAAACGATGCGTATTCTGGCAATGGCGGCCCTGCTCTCAGGCACTTTTCTCGGTCAGACTGCGGCCCGCGCCATCGAAATTCGAGGGCAGTATCTCGAAGCTCGTACTTGTGACGTTTACACTGGGCCCTGCTTCGCGAATGGCGAGATGGGCCTGGTCGGCAAAGAGGCCGTGATGGCCTGGAAGGTCGACGAGGGGAGTTGGAACGGGACTTCGCTTGAAGGACTGAGTGTGGCAGTCATCCTCAAAGCTGAGGGGACCTTGGGGGAAGACGGCGTCTTCCCCATGCAGGCCGGACACATCAAATCAGTGATCCTGGTCGATGATCAGGCGACCGATGAGCAGCACTTGGCGTTAGTCAGTTTCGCCAAAGAGGCAGCCGACAAATACACCAAGGACGTTACGACAATTGACCGCGTGCCCCTGAAGCTGGAGAACGACCATCATAGCGTTGAGGGCGTCTTCCAAGCGGGCGACATGGCAGAGATTCACACTCGCAAACTGGATGGCAACGACTGCATCTGCACGAATGAAGAAGTCTTCTTCCAGCCGCTCACCGACGTGCACTACGCGACACCCGCTTACACGCTGAAGCAGAAGTACGCAGGTGAAGGCCTCAACTGCCGTTGGAGTAGCGAAGGCTCACGCAGCGCTTTCATGGCCGTCTTCAAGAAGTAACTGTCCGTCACTGGGCGGTTCCCTTCACACTGTTGATTTCTCCTCATGATACGAGTTCGCATGAAGCCTTACGCTCTGATTGCTGTTTGTCTGTTCGCCTTGTTCCAATCCGCCAGCAGGGCACCTGCGGAGGAGTACAAACTGAAGTCAGCCGATGCACCTCCCAAGGGATTGTCGGATGAAATGACAGCAATCCTGTCCGGCGAAGGGCATCACATTATCAGTCCTGAGGGACCACTGTGTAACCTGTGGCTCGTGAATTCGCTTTCCTCGAAGGATGGCTTCAAACCGGATTTGCGCGTGAAGTACCCCATGCCCATGGGTGCACTCGTGGGCGTGCTTGAAGTGAAGAAGGGACCGGAGTTTACCGATTTCCGCGATCAGGTGATCCTGCCCGGTTTGTACACCTTGCGATACGGACAACAGCCACAGGACGGGAACCACGTTGGCACCAGCGAGCTCCGCGACTTTCTGCTGGCTCTGCCGATTGAGGACGATGATTCCAGCGAGACACTGGATGACAAAGAGGAGTTGCAATTGATCAGTTCCGATGCTGCTGGCTCCTCACATCCTGCCATTTTTTCACTGCTGCCGCCTGAGGAGCAGGACGAGAAGTCGACACTCACCCACGACGACGATCACGATTTCTGGATCCTGCAGACGTCCACGGGTGAGGACAAGCCGGTCTCGCTGCGGCTGGTCGTTGTCGGGATCGGCGAAGAATGACGCCTCTGACACTCCGTCACCGGAGGACGCCGTTGATTTTCAGCAGGCCGGTCGTGGTGCTGGCCGCTCTCAGTCTGACGACACTTCCCCCGCTGACGTTTGTAACTGGCGATGATTCTGCCACGACAACGAGTGAAGTCGAGTCCGATCCAAGGATTGAGCGTGAATTATTCAGTGGGAAAGTGGTCCTGCTGAGTGAGGCGCTCAAACGTCGCGACATGCGTGTTGCGAAGGAGATGGCTGATCAGGCGGTGCTGGAGACTCCCGAAGGTGACTTGGTCCCACTGCTGGCCGACTGGCGGGGCCGAGCCTTCTTTCAAGACGAACGGCTGCGAGATCGCAAGGTCGAACTCGTCGCCTACCGTCGAGACCAATTGCCCTACTTGCAGGTGCTGATGGTCTTCACGTTCGACGAGGATGGGAAGCGGCAGTACACCGACTACTGGTGCGATGTCTGCTCGATCCCCATGTACGAGATCAAGCCCTGCGAGTGCTGTCAGGGCGACATCCGTCTGCGGTTCCAGGCTCAGGACCTGCCGGACTACCTGCACCTTGACGATGGTGCCAAGTCGTCTGCCGCGGACGGCAACTGAATATCGCTACGCCGGTTGCAGTTGGCGGGCGTCGATGGTCGCGAGTGACGAATCGCTCAGCAGGCGGGCTTCGCGTGTTTCGAGAATGACCTGCCGGAACCGCTCCGGACGGACGACGGCAGGGAGTGTCAGGATCTCATCGCCGTTCGCTTTCAACAGGATCAAGTCTCCGGCCTTGAAGAAGCTTTGCCCGCTCTTCACATTGATCGCGACGTTGTCAATATCGGCGATGTTGGCCTGCCCTTTCAGCGTCTCGCCAAGAGCGGAAATGACTTTAACCGTTCGGTTACTGATGACGTAACGATCACCGAACAGTTTGAAGACGGCATATCCAGCAAGCGCCAACGGCGCGAGTGGCAGACCAAACAGCAGGCAGGAGACTTTGATCCCTGCGATCCGCACAGGGATGGAGTCGCAGATTGATCCGATCATTCGCCCCAGCCCGGACGCTGAGATCGAGGGGTAAACGGTCTCCATCACAGATTCACGTCCGGCACTCACGCCGGAGATGGCCTGTGGCTGTGCTGCGGGCATTGTCGGTCGACTCCACTCAACTTTTTTGAGAAGGATTCTGGATTCATTCGAGGCGGTAGGCTAACACAGGCTTGGGTCGTCCGCCAGCGAACGGAGGGCATTCCTGTGGGAGGGATGTGCCAGATTGTTGGACCACCATTATCGCGTGGGCCGTGCTGGTCCGGGGCGACGCGGACTTGGCCGACGGCGGGACCCTGTCTCCGGCTTGTCTCCGCCATCGAGGGCGCGGATGGTGACAGAACGACCATTCAGAGCGACCCTGAGCACACAGCGGAAGCCAACATCATCTGGTGGTGAGACCATGCTGGCACCCGCTCGATGCCACAGTTCCCAGTGGGGTCCGCCTCCTTTGACGACACGCTGGTTGGCAGGTGAGGCTCGTTTCGGACCGGTGCTGTTCTTGACAGCCGTCCCATCTGACGCGGCCAACTCATAAGCCCGGTCATGGTACAGGTCGAATGTCCACTCCTTCGCATTGCCGGCCATGTCGAGGATGCCGAAGACCGACCGGTCGCTGGGGTGTGAGCCGACGGCGTCGATCTGCCCGGCCTCTCGGTGTGCGGACCAGACGGCTCGTCCGTTTCCCCAAGGGCAATTGAAGTTTTCAGAACTCCGTGCCGCGAATTCCCATTCAGACTCAGTTGGCAGTGATTTGGTTGCCCACTTCGCGTAAGCGGTTGCCTCTCCCCACTCGATGCCCAATACGGGATGATCGTCGGGTGCATCTGCGTTGGCCGGTGTTGGGATTGTGCGTCCTTCGGCCCGGCTGGCCTCCATGAAGAGCCGATATTGGTCGAGCGTCACCTCTGTCACATCCATGTAGAAGGCGTCGATTTCGGCCGGATGCGCCGGAGCCGCGTTCTCCTCCTCACCGTCGATCCCTTGCAGGAACAGTCCGCCGGGCACAATGGCCATCACTGCTCCATCAACTTCGCAGCGGATTCGTTCCGGCCATCCTTCGGAGGTGAGACCGGTGCCTTCGACGGCAATGAATCCTGATGGGAGCGCGACCACGGAGGCCGGTGTCACGCTTGCGCCACCTGGATGCCGTAAGATGAAGGAAGACGAGTCGGCTCCAGCGGCTGGGCTGACAGCGACAAACCAGTCATCGGGATGAACGCCATCACTGTTTTCAACGATCACGAAGTTCCCGGTCCCCTTGGGCATCGCTTGCATGACGTCGTCCGGGTTGGTCCCCGGGGGCAGTGGTCGAGTTGCGGCCGTCTGCGGAACAGGCTGTTGAGGCATTCGACCCGCTGCTGGCTTGACTGCCTGTGCCGGTCCTCGCTGGGCGCGTTGAGGACGTGGTGGTGCGGCTGAGATGGGGGGAGGGGGCGCAGGTGATGGCTCGCTGCCTCCGCAGCCGGTGATGAGGATGATGCTCAGCACAAGCAGCCGACGGGGAAGTATGATGGTCACGTTCATCGAGTGGCTCCTGTGGGAATCACGCTCATCAGTCGGCAGAGTCTCTGCAATGATCATCGCTCAGTGTTCTCCACGACATTGAAGAGAAGCTCATCGAAATCATCGATGGCCGCGACGTCCGCGGCAATGTCTGGATGACCGAAGACTCGAACCCGCTTTGCGTAGTCGTCGAACTGAGTGCGAGCCAAGGCATCCACCACGGGGGAGATCTGCTGCAGTCTGCGGTATTCCTGACGTTGTGGATAGTAGACATCGATCTCAAACTCAACCTCCCGATGCGGTGGCGGAGCGTCGATGAGCAGAGCAGTCCTGTCAAGACGGCGATTCAATCGTTCGCTGATCAGTCGCGTCAATGAGTTGGAGCAGGCGACAATCTCCGCATAAGGTCGGCCTGTGAGTCGCAGATAGAGTTCCTGTTCCCGGTCGTGCCCGTACTCGGCAATCCGTTTGTAGAGGCACCGCCGAGCCCCGAAGACCCCCTCCAGAAGTGGCTCGCTCGGCGTCCCTGCTCCTTGAGTTCGCAGAGCTGTGATCATCTCTGCGTCGGACTGCTCAAAGAGTTGTTCTAAATCAAGCCGATTGTGGAGTTCGTAAAACGCGCGGGCAAACATGCTTGTCGCTGCCCTGACGGCATGATGCCAGTAGACCTCGCTGAACATCACGTACCGGGCGAAGACCATCAGCTCGGCTGCCGTCTTGCCCTTGTAGGAGATGGCTAATCCATCGCCCGCTTCGTTCAGCACGAGTGATTGAATGAGCCGATGCCGATCAAAATGACGCCCATAGGGGACGCCGCAATGCAGGCTGTCGCGGTCGAGATAATCCATCTTGTCGATGTCGATCGGCCCGGACAGGATCGATCGCAGCACACGCATCCGAGGGGAATCGGTCTGCGCGGAGAGGACGTCGCTGACGTCAGCCGGATCGAGCCCCCACTGCTCACTCAACACCTGACCCAGCTCGCTGTCTTCTTGCAGGAAGCGAGCGGCGAAGATCTCATGGGCTGCCAGTCCTTCAAGTTCGAGGTCCTCAATGGGATGGCAGTAGGGCCAGTGGCCCAAGTCGTGCAACAGAGCCGCAACGATCAACAGTTCGGCCGAAGATGAATCGATCAGCTCACAGAAGCGAGCGTCCTTTCGCAGCTGTTGGAGATAGCACAGTGCATTGTGATAGACGCCGAGCGCGTGCTCGAAGCGTGAGTGTCTCGCCCCCGGATAGACCCGCGAGACGAGGCCGAGTTGGCTGATCTGATTCAAACGCTGGAATTCGACCGTGTCGACGAGCGCACGCACGCGGGGTGTGAAGGGGACGTTGATCTCCATTGGCACACGAATCAGCCCGCCTCCCGTGTCGAGGTCGGCTAATTCTGGGATGTCTGCGAACGGCACGCTCATACAGACATTGTATCGGTTCGCTCCTCCGATCGCAGCCACTGGTCACTCGCGCCATCGGCCTCTTCGCGTGTTATCATCGGGCCAACGACACTCCCTCGCCATCGCGTCCCATGTCTGTCGACAAAAACACACCTCAAGTCTCCGTCGCATTCGTATCGGCCTTCCTCTGGATCGTCGTGGGTTGGGTGACGCTGTCAATGCAGTTCGCGACTCTGCTGGAAAACTTGTCACTCGCCAGCGCATTCTTGAGCGGGAGCAAGTGGCAAGAACTGGTGACGTTGTTGGGAGGACAGTTCCACATGCAGGGCCAGGCGTTGTCTTTTGCCATCATGCCTTTCAAAGCAGTCTCGACAACCGTTGGAATTGGCATGTTGGCAGGCGTCTTGGGAGCAGCCCTCCTTGTGCAGGCTTGCAAAGGCACGCCAATCAAGCAGGGACTCCTGGATGGAGCTCGTCACACCGGCATCTGGGCGAGTGTGGCGGGCGCGTGGTTTCTTGCCTGGCTCGCAGTCACCTCTGTTGGTATGAATCAGATCGCAGCACTCCTGGGGGCATCCGTCGATCTGTGGTGTGCGGTGTCAGTCGCAGGGTGGGTCAGTGGCATCATCGGCGTGTGCCGCGAGTCGAAGACACCGCCAAAGATGGCTAAGTCCAGCGACATCTCTACGACTCGCGAGTCACGGTGGAGCAAGAGCCTCCTTGTTTTGGCTGCCATCGCCGTCTACACGATCGTCTACACGGCGATGAACTGGCAGATGTATCGGGGCCTGCTCGTTCCACATGGCGACTCGGCCATGTATGAAGAGCACCTGTGGAATCTGCTGCACGGCAAAGGATTTCGCAGCTATCTGGATCAAGGGCTGTTTCTCGGCGAACACATTCAGTTCATCCATCTCGGACTGCTGCCGCTCTATGCCATTTGGCCGTCACATCTCCTGCTGGAATTTACGGAGTCGTTCGCTCTGGCGATCACGGCTTTGCCCGTCTATTGGATCACTCGCCGTCACACGGGATCAGACAGGGCAGCAGTCTGGATGGCCGTTGCCACTTTGTTGTATTTCCCGTTGCACTTTCTGGACATTGCGATCGACTTCAAGACGTTTCGGCCGATCAGCTTTGGCGTGCCGCTACTGTTGCTCGCCATCGACCAGATGGAACGCGGAAGACTCGTTACGATGGGCCTGTTGTTCGTCGCGACACTCACCGCGAAGGAGGACTTTGCGATCGTCATTGCTCCGCTCGGCTTGTGGCTGGCGATCACCGCGTGGCGAGGCGAGCCCACTTCATCCCATCGCCGGACGATCATCGTGGGCATCGTCACCGCTGTTCTGATGACGGTCTATCTCTTGCTGACGGTCAAGGTCTTGATTCCGTGGTTTCGCAGCGGAGACACCGTTCACTACGCGCGCTATTTCAGCCGCTTTGGGGAGACACCGACGGAGATTGTGACCAACATGGTGACGCAACCGGGTCTCCTGCTCGGCGAATTGCTGACCACCGGGACGATCCTGTACGCCCTGCGAATCGTCGTCCCGCTGGGAGGCACGCCATTGCTCTCACCGACTCGGCTGCTCGTGGGAGGACCATTGTTCCTGTTGTTGTGCCTCAACGAGATCGCACAATCGACACCCGCTCCAATCCACCACTTTCATGCGCCTCTCGTGCCGATCGTCCTCTGGTCCGCTGCGGCAGGACTGCCAAACATTGTGCGACTATTGCCCAGGAAGAGACCAGCACCCGTGTCGATTGCTCGACTGGCGTGCTTCTGCGCCCTGTTCACGGGGGCAGTCGTCTGCTTCCATCCGTTGTCGCTCAAGTTCTGGGACGCGGGCCGTTCCACCTACTGGCAGAGATTATACGTCCCCGGAGAACGCGCGACCCAGTTTGCCAAGATCGAATCCCTCATCCCGCTGGATGCCCGCGTGGCTTCCACCGACTTCGTGCACCCCCGCTACACCCACCACACACGCGCCTACGACTACAGCGGCTATCTCCGCAAGGTCGCCGACTATGAGCAGAAGGTCCCGGACGACACCGACTACATCGTCATTGACACGCAGCACCCCTACAGCGAGATCAAGAGTCCGGATGAGGTCCGCGAACTCCGCGAGCATCCCCACGACTGGGAACTCCTCCCGGACGAGACCGACGGGTACTTCATCGTGCTGAAACGTCGTGAAACACCGCCCACTGAAAACTGACAACTGAGAACATACACCGATGACCGAACTCAACTGGAACAGCAAACATCTCACGCATGGCTGGCAGCGCGGCGTGACGGCCTTCTATTACGGACTGGGCTTCTCGCCCGAGGATTTCGACCGTCCGCAGATTGGCATCGGCGTACCTCTGCTCGAAGGCAATCTGTGCAACATGCACGCGTATGGTCTTGGGCAGGAGATTGCAGCAGGGTGTCGTGAGGCAGGGCTGATCGGGTTTCCCTTCGGCACGCCGGGGGTCAGTGACAACATCACGCAAGGGCAAGAGGGGGGCAACGGCTCGCTCCCCTCGCGGAACATCATCGCCAACTGTGCGGAGTTGGTCGTCGGCTCGCACGGCTATGACGCCATGGTCGGCCTGCATTGCTGCGACAAGAACGGCCCGGGCTTTGCGATGGCGCTCGCCCGGCTCAACTATCCGGGCTTGATTGTCTCGGGCGGCAGCATCGCGCCGGGTTGTCACAAGGGGCAGGACATCTCGATCCTCGACGTCTACGACTCGCAAGCCGCAGCAGCCGTCGGCGCGATGACGAACGACGAAGCCGAGGAAATCCTGCGAACGGCCTGTCCCGGTGCCGGTGGATGCGGGATCGCGGCGTCGTTCAACACATGGGGCATCGCCTGCGAGGCGCTGGGCATCATGCTGCCGTTCAGTAGTTCCATCCCCGCTGTGGGAGACGGCAAACTCCAGGAGTGCCGTGAGGTCGGAGCCGCTTTGCGATTGTTGCTGGAGCAGAATCTGCGTCCGCGTCAAATCCTCACCCGCGACGCCTTCGCCAACGCAACGGCTGTGATCGCGGCGGCAGGCGGTTCGACGAATGGCATTCTGCATCTGCTGGCTCTCGCGCGAGAGGCCGAGGTCGACTTTACGCTCAAAGACATGCAGACGATCCTGCGCGAGACCCCCGTCTATTGCAGCTTTGCGCCTCGCGGCAAGAAGACGATGTACGACCTGCACCATCTCGGCGGCACTCCTCTGCTCCTGAAGCATCTCTTGAAGGCCGGCATTCTCAACGGTTCTTGCATGACTGTCACTGGCAAGTCCCACGCAGAGAATCTCGCCGACATCCCTGACCCACCCACGTGCGGAGACGATGACCTGATTGCCCCGATCGATACCCCTTTCAAACCTCATGCCGACATGCAGATCTGTTTCGGCAACCTCGCTCCCGACGGCGTTGTCTACAAAGTCTCCAGCATGAAGGACTCAACGTTTCGAGGCACCGCCATTTGCTTCGATGATGTCCGCAGTGTCGTGCAGGCGGTCGAAGAGAAACGGATTCAGCCGGGGCATCTCATTATCCTGAGACATCTCGGCCCGGTCGCCAGCGGCATGCCGGAGGTGCTCGTCGCCACAGCGGCTTTGGCAACGCCCGAGTTGGACGGCAAGGTCGCCTTCCTCTCTGACACGCGAGTCAGCGGTGTGAGTCATGGCGCGATCGGCGTCCACTGTGCTCCCGAAGCCGCCGTCGGCGGACCGATCGCCTTCGTTGAAGACGGCGACGAAATCAGTTTTGACCTGCTGGCAGGCAACCTGACGCTCCATGTCGATGAGGCGACATTGGCAAACCGAAAATCGCGTTGCGAGCCGTCGGTCGTCAAGCATCCCCGTGGTTACCTCGCAGATTTCTCGGCGACCGTCACGCAGGCCAATGAAGGCTGCGTGAGTCGTGTCTGAAGCACTCGAAGCAGTTTCAAGATCCATAACAGGGGTGGCCGGGTCTGACCAACGGAAAGGCTCGGGTCGGCAATTGCAGGGCCATCGGCTTCGCTGCTGACCCTGCCACCCTCACCAATGGTGGTTTCAAAAACGCTTCTGGTAACTCATGCTCAGCTGGCCGAGATGTCAGACTGAGCCGTCACAATCTGCATATCCGATACGCCCGTTTGGCCAGTGAACCATGATCGTCTTCTGAACGTTGTCGATTGGGGGTGGCGACCTAGAGTCTCCTAGGCGTTGCGCACTTCCGAACTCTCAGGTTGACACAGCCATGATTGCTTCCCGAAACCCTGTCGTCGGACATTCTCAGCCAAAATGTGGCCAACGTGGCTGGCGGGAATCGTTCGAGCGACTCATCGATCGTGTCGGCAATCCGACTGTCGGCCTGCAAATCGTCGAGCTTGTCTGGCTGGAGGCTGCCGGCTTGTCACAACTGAACGGCGATGATGAGCGGTTTGTGTTTCGGTTCCTGGAGGCTGAGGAGATTCAGCGATATGCCGCTGATCCGGCTCTCAGGCTCAGCCCGACGTTGGTCGATCGCGTCGCGGCGGAACAAGACTTCTGTTTCGCGGCCCTGGAAGGTGAGAAGCTCGCAGCATATGGCTGGTATGCACTCGATTGTATTGAGGGCGAGCACAACTTCGGCATCCCCATGTCTTTCCCTTCAGATACGGCGTACATGTACAACGGATTCACACATCCGGACTATCGTGGACTGAGACTCCACGGTCGCGCGATGGGGCTGGCGTTGCGGTCACTCGAACGCCAAGGGGTCGTGCAGCTGGTGTCGACGGTCGATTGGACGAATCAAGCGTCGCTTCGCAGTTGCGACCGGCTGGGTTATCAACGCCTGGGACGAATCGTCACGCTCGGCAGAACGCATTTGGTTGTGTTGCGGTCACCGCAGCAGGCTGAGGTGTTGGGGATTCACTTTGGCCATGAGGCCCGACTGCGACCGAAGATGCCGCATCCGCTTGCCGTGGTCGCGGATGCCGAGTCGACACAGTCCAGCGATGGTTTGTCCTGCTCACAGACGACGGTTTAGACTGTGAGTTTGACTCACCGGTCCCCGCGTTCAGGCGATCATTCGTGGCGAAGCTGTATTTCTACTACTCAGCGATGAATGCAGGGAAGTCGACGACGTTGCTCCAGGCGTCGTACAACTATCGCGAGCGGGGCATGCATACGCTCGTGCTCACTCCTGAACTGGACAGCCGTTACGGGATTGGCAAAGTGGCCTCTCGAATCGGTCTGCAGGCGGATGCCGTCACGTTCCAACCGCACACGAATCTGCGCAGCGTGTGTGAGCAGGAACACGGATCGCAGCCGCTGCATTGTGTATTTGTTGATGAGGCACAGTTCCTGACGAAGCAACAGATCCAACAACTGACGGATATCGTCGATGAGATGGACATCCCGGTGCTGGCTTACGGACTGCGAACCGACTTCCTCGGCAACCTGTTCGAAGGCAGCCAGTACCTTCTCGCGTGGGCTGACAGCCTGCAGGAGATCAAGACAATCTGCCACTGCGGTCGCAAGGCTAACATGGTTCTCCGCATTGACGCAGAGGGAAACGCACTCAAGGAGGGTGAGCAAATCAAAGTCGGCGGCAACGAGACCTACGTTTCCGTCTGCCGCCAACATTTCAAAGACGGCATGTCCACGCGACGTGACAACGAACTGCCGTTCGCAGAGGAATAATGATCCTGACTTTTTGCCGCGAGCCAACAGCAAGAGTCACGTTACACAGGGAACATTCATTCAATGGTGATGGTCCAGATGTTGAGTGAAGGCGAGGCTCAACCCCCTCTCCCCTTGAGGGAGAGGGACAGCCTTCAAGCGGAGCGAGGAAGGCAGGGTGAGGGGGCGCCGCGCAGACTGTGCGACAGCCGATCATTCGCGCCCACCCCTCACCCTGATTCTTCGCTGACGCTTCAGAATCGGTCCCTCTCCCTCAAGGGGAGAGGGTCGCATGCGGATCACCACCATTGAACGGATACCCCCCCCTTGAATTTGGAGAGATCCCATGTGCCGATTCCCAGTCAAAACATCCTCCGCACTCATCTTCATTTCAATCTGCACCTTGACGCAGTGCGGTATTGTCATCATGTCAAACGACAGTCGTGCAGACGAATCAGCGACGTCAACAGAGCGATTGACCATCGTCTGGACCAGTGGCGATCCGGAAGTCGCTCATCGGATGGTCCTGATGTATGCCCACGCGGCGAAGACAGGGGAGTGGTTTGACGAAGTCCGCGTGATCGTCTGGGGACCGAGTTCACGTCTCCTCGCCGCGGATAAGGATGTCCAGGCGAAGATCAAACAGATGCAGGAAGATGGCGTCATTGTGCAAGCCTGCATTGTCTGTGCTGACTCTTACGGTGTGACCGACCAACTCCGCTCACTGGGTCTCGAAGTGAAGGGCATGGGCAAACCCCTCAGCAAATTCGTAAGAGATCCGGAAATGCATGTCCTCACGTTCTAGAACAATTACAAAGTTGTTCTTCAGGTTCCATGCAGGAGGGCCTTTCAGTAGACCGAGGCCATTCCTCGAACAAGCTCCTGCACAGAAACCATGAAAATGGTCTAAGCGACATCACAACCGTAACAACGAGCACGATTCGCGGCGGGCTCTCAACTATCGACATTCTAGTCTTCACACTAATCCTCAGAGAACGGGGATGGGACGGACGGCTGATTCGCTTGCCGCGACTTCGAAGTCGAGTCAAAGGAGCGAACGTCACTGAGGTGCGGCTCTCCCGGTAGTAACTCTCGTTGCATGAGAAAGAGTCGTCCCCGTTCCCGTAGGGGCGTCAGCTTCGTGTGACTCCCGTTCTCTGAGGGGGTGAAGAAGGGGTCGAGTGGCAGGGTGGGAAAGGGATGGTTGATCGGAAGGTCAGTCCTTGCTGCGGTCCTCACCCCAGCGGCGTACGTCTTTTCCTGTGCCACTTTGCCACTTCTCACTTTGCCACTCACTGTTCAAACAGCACCGAACTTCATCGCTTCACCGGCTTTCGTCGCCGGCTTGGTAGGGGGGGCGACACACGTCGAGGGCTGAGCCTGCGTGGTCATGCTTTGCTCGCCGACTTCCTCAGCCACTTCACCTCTCAACACCCGGACAGCTTTGGGGGCTTCGATACCGATCTTGATACTACCGCGACCGGTCTGGACGACTTTGATCACAATGTCTTCGCCGATGTGGATGGTTTCTGCTTGCTTGCGAGTCAGAACGAGCATGGGTTTCTCCTTCGTGAGTTGTTATCTCAGCCGTCTGTTGCTGAGTGAGTTGTTGGTGGGAACTCCCAGTTCCCCGAATGTTGGTGAAGGCCATGTTGCCCTCGTGATGCGTGGAGACAATTGCAGGTGCCGTGCCAAAGTTGGCAAATCGCTCGCGACGCTGTGAGCAAATGCCCTAAGCCGTTGGCAGTCCGGATGAACCGCCGCGCAGGCTAACTTTTCCTGTCCGGCAACATCTGCCGAAGTCCACAATCGCTCTGTCGGACGATTGACGAGATTGCAATCCCCCACATGCAAGCCTTGCAAATTGGGGAGAAGGCGACGGGACACAACGGGTCTGGAGATTGACCATTCCCGTCGAGTCGGAGCGGACATCTCGACCAGTTGCATTGTTCCCGCTGGGCTTTCACAATAGCCCCTTCATGTGGGAGCGAATGATGCGAGGTTTGACACGCGGCAAACGTCCGCCGGTTTACAATGAACGGCAGAGGGAGAAGTTGCGCGCTGCTGGGCAATTCAACGCCCAACTGATGGACTTCGTCCGTCCTCACGTTCAGCCGGGTGTGACAACCAACCAACTTGATCGCCTTGCTGCCAAATACACATTTGAGCACGGTCATACACCCGCCTGTCTAGGATACAAAGGTTATCCCAAGCACATCTGCACCAGCATCAACGAAGTCGTCTGTCACGGCATTCCCAGCGACTACGTACTGAAGGACGGTGACATTATCAACGTCGACCTGACGACCGTGGTCGATGGCTGGCATGGGGACTCGTCCGAGACATTCATGATTGGCAGGGTCTCTCCCGATGCACTGCGTCTCGTGCAGGGGACGTTCGATGCCCTGTGGCGGGGTATTCGGGCCATCAAGCCATTCAGCAGTGTGATCGAGATCGGCTACGCAATCGCCGGATATGCCCAACAGCAGGGGCTCGGCGTCGTCGAGGAATTTCAGGGGCACGGTCTGGGTCGTCAGTTTCATCAACCGCCCGGCGTGCCACACTATCCCGTGCCACAAGCCAGCCGTGACATCCTCGTGCCGGGCGTCTGCTTCACCATCGAGCCGATGCTCAACCTGGGTTCCAAAGAAACGTCTCCCCCCGAGAAGGACGGCTGGACTGTCCGCACTGCTGACCGCTCCCTGTCCGCTCAATTCGAGCACACGATCGTGATGACTGAGAATGGCCCTGAAGTGCTGACACTAACAGCAGACGGCCCGCAGGAAGGGCATCGATTTTGATGTCCGACGCTCCCGCTGATCCACCAGTTGTCTCTCAGACCGTCCCTGGACGGGTCGTCGCAGTCATGCCCGCCTACAATGCGGCTCGCACGCTGAAGCAAACGGTCGATGACATTCCTGACGGCACCGTCGATGAGATCGTGCTGGTCGACGACTGCAGCTCCGACGACACAGTCGCCCTTGCCCGCGACCTTGGTCTCACGGTCATCCCACACGAGACGAACCTCGGCTACGGTGGCAATCAGAAGACCTGTTACCGGACCGCTCTCGACTCGGGTGCTGAGTTCATCGTGATGATCCACCCGGACTACCAGTACGACTCCCGCGTGATTCCGGTCGCCGTCGAAATCCTCAGGCTGGGTATCTGCGACGTCGTCCTTGGCTCCCGCATCCGCACACGGCGTGAAGCCCTCGATGGCGGCATGCCCGGCTGGAAATACATCGCCAACCGCTTCCTCACCACGACCGAGAACATCGCCCTTGGCCAAAACCTCGGCGACTTCCACAGCGGCTTTCGTGCCTACCGCCGCGAAGTGCTGGAGACGATCCCCTGGCAGAACAACACGGACGACTTCGCCTTCGACAGCCAGTTCCTCGCCCAATCGGTCTACTTCGGCTTCAAACTGGGCGACATCCCAGTCCCCGTCCGCTACTTCGACGAAATGAGCAGCATCAACTTCAGTCGCAGCGTCAAGTACGGCAACACGACGTTACTCATCCTCGCCCAATACTGGCTCCAGAAACTGGGGTTGGGGCGGTTTGACATCTTTACGAAGCCGCCACCGATGTGATTCGCGAAGAGTGTCGACAGAGTCTAGACCATTTTCATGGTTTCTGTGCAGGAGCTTGTTCGAGGAATGACCTCTGCCTGCTCATCGGCCCTCCTGCATGACACCTGAAGAACAACTTTCGAGTTGCTCTAGAACTCTACCCCGTATCGCATCGTCATTTCCTTGCGAATCTCGGCGGTCGCATTCTCGATGAGCCGCCATCCTTCTTCCCTTGTCGAGGTCGCGCGGTTTTGTTCCTGTCGCTCGATTTGACTCCGGTCCAATTGGGTCGAGCGGCCAAAGTTGGGTTCTGCCCCTCCCCTGGAACCGGTCCGGTAACCATAGCCTGCTCCCCGGTAACCGTATGAGTACCCGGAGTACCCGCTACGACTTTCTGTGCGAAGGGAGGACTGTCGAACTCCGGCGGTGAGGCCTGCGCTCTTACGTGTGCCAGCCATGTACCGCAGTGTTTCGGCAGTCTGGGATCCGAAATTGAGAAGATCCTCGTCGACGTACAAGATGGGAAGACGATCGATCTTTCGGGCATAGCGTTCCATCCAAACTGCGTCGTACCCGCCGCGTGTGTCTTGCTTTTTCCGATCACCATGAAGATCGTCCAAGAGAGTGGTGACCGACTTATAATAGGTTTGAGAATTCTCAGCCATGTCTCCCGCAGAGGGAGCTTTGTCGGAATCGACCGACTCTTCCTTGAGCTCGCTGAACTTTGTTGTCGGAACTTCCAGCACGCTGAGCAGACGTCGCAAGCCACCCTTGGAGAGATCGCCTTCGACAATGATGGACTTCCCGAGCACAGAAAACTTGTGCTCATCAAAGTCGTCGATGTGGCTTCCCAGCCGGTCCAAGGCTTCAAGGATCAACCGCTTCGCGTTCGCATCCGAAAGCGTGATCGGTTCGAGGAAGTCTATTCGGGATTTTGCTTGAACGCTCGCTCCGATTGACAACTCGATTGTCGCGCCTTGAATCGACTGAATCATCGCCACCACATCTTCAATTTTCAGAGTCGTTTTCTCGATCGTCTCCGAGTCCGCCCAGCGTTGCTCAATAACATGAGGACTGACGGCGTCCTTGAGATCGATCGCCATCACGATCGGCGTGTCGGTGGTGATCTTGGCCAACGCGAGTTGAAGATAGTCCGACATCCCGTCGCTATTGTTTTCTGCGGCTTCGTCAATCCAATTTGAGATTGCCTGGCGATTTCCCGGGTAGACGATCCCAACCATTTTGGGATCCAACTCGACAACGTAGGAGTCGCTCGGAGTCCAGACGACGTCCTTCCCGTTAATCTGATCAACATAACCTCCCTCCGCCCGAGCCACATCGATCATAGGAACCGGCTCGGACAACGTCATGAGGGCCAATCCCCATGCTTCTTTAAAGCCTTCACCAGGGATCACCTGGCTGGTAATCATCAGTTTTTCAGCCTCAGGTGGCAGGAACATCGCCCGGTCAACGTATGCGGCTTCGAGTTTTTTCGACCAACCCTCCTTCTGGGCGAGCTCGCTCGCCTTGAGAGCCACCGCATCAATGCCAACGACTGCGTTGGATCCCTTATGGACACGCCCCGTCAGCTCGGTGAATTGTCCAAAGGCGGGTGTTGGCAGTACCAGGCACAATGCCAGAATCAAGGGGTTGTTCAATCGAAGTTGCATGGCTCATCCCGCAAATGGGGGTCAAAGAGAGAGAGAGGGAGGCTAATCGTCAAAGAGACGGTCATTGGTATCCGGAAAAATTCCCTGACAGATGGTGCACGGACCGAATCTGAGGTCGATCATAGCCTGCAGGGAGATGTCCTTCCACTATCTTCTTATCATCTTCGCCCGTAAAGATGCTCTTCCGCGTTGCCATGATGCTTCATCCTCCGTTGGGATATTCGGCACCACTGAGGTGATCACTTCTGGCTTCCGAAGGTTTTGAGACGGGTAGGCTTTTTTTCGTCGATCTCTAGCCCGCCAAACGCTTATCCGATTGGACAGACCGTAACCGTTCACGGGCTGGGATTGGTCTTGTGGTGAGGTGAGGAATTTGGGACACCGTGGGCATGACACGGATGTCGCCCGAGTTGTGGGAGCAGGTGCCGCCTGAGGCGCAGGTCATCTTCATCGAGATGGCCCAGACG
>JAJDEJ010000043.1 GCA_029259815.1 Planctomycetaceae bacterium
CGCCCGCACCGCAGGCGTCATCTCGTCTGCCAACTCCGGCGGTATCTCCGACATCCTTGCCATCACCAAGGTGTCGCCGATATCACCGTTTCAGGAAAGACCAATCCCCAGTTTTTCCCATCCCAAGCTGTGAACGGTTACTCAAACGCGTGCAAACAATACTGTCATCACGGCCGGAGCGTGATGACTACTTTGCGGCGGCTGTCCCTCGGTTCATCAGCCACAGCAGGACCGGACTGGCGACGTAGATTGAGCTATAGGTTCCGACCAAGACGCCCAGTAACAGGCAGAAGGCGAAGCCGTGGATGCCCTCGCCACCGAGCGTGTAAAGAATCAGCACCACAATGAACGTCGTCAATGACGTCAGTATCGTACGGGACAGAGTTTGATTCAGGCTCGTGTTGACCATCTCGCGCGTGAGGGCCGGATTCTTGCCTCGCACTTCGCGGATGCGGTCGAACACCACGATTGTGTCGTTCAGCGAGTAACCAACGACCGTCAGGAAGGCAGCGATCATCGGCAGGTTAATCTTGAAGTCCTCCAGCATGAAGAAACTACCGAAGGAGTTGCCACTGAGATACGAGGCCAAGGCGACCAGACCCAGCACGCATAACACGTCATGCACAAGGGCGGCAACTGCCGCGAGGCCGAAGGTGATCCGCTGGAAGCGGAACCAGATGTACGCCACGATGGCGATCAGACTGAAGAACAACGCCAGAAGGGCATCGATCTGTGTCTCGCCGGCGACTGCCGAGTCGAATCGGTTCACTTCCTGGAAGTTGGGCGTGCCAGAGAGTCCCGACTGAAACGTCTCCAAGGCTTGTTGGACATCGGCCTCAGCAACAACCGGACTGACCTTGAGCGTGAAGGATGTTCCCTTCGCATCAGGATTCGTCGGATCGGTTGTCAACGCGGCGGCGACGAGTGTTTCGGTCTCGTCGTACTTTTTGCCACCATTCTCACCGGTGAGGGCGGCAATCTCATCGGCCACGTCGGTCGCAACCGACTCGACACTGATTTCCTCAGTAAACGTCAGTGACGTCTCATACCCTCCTGCGAATGGATTTGCGGTGTCGGTGATTGCGGCCAGGGGCTCACTTTGCTCGGGTGATTCACCGTCCTCAGCATCGGGAGTTTCATCGACAAAACTCGCGGGGATAGCGGTGATTTCTCGGTATTCCAGATGTTGCCGCACAAGTTCGTGTGGTGAGCCTGCAAAGCCATCGTTGATCGCCTCGGCGACCGCTTTGGTGTCCTGCTCGGTTGTGCGCAGTCGGAACAAGACCGATTCCGAACCATCTGCCTGATCGGCCTTCAACTGCTCCAATGAAATGTCTGAGCCAAACTTCTCCTCAAATGTTTTAGTAAGGACGTCCCGAACCTCGTCGACGGTTGGCTGATCCTCAAAGCTGAAGGTCACCATCGAACCCCCTCGGAAGTCGATGTCGAGGTTGTCTTCTCCTCGCATAAAAAAGCTGCTCATTCCAATCAGAATCAGCAGAGCTGACGCGGCAGCTGCCATCGAAGTCTTACTGATGAAATTCCAGTTTGTCTTGCCGACGATGCTGGCCATCTTGACTTCGGTGATCCAACGCTTCTTTTCCATGATGTCGAAGATGAGTCGGCCCAGATAAAGGGCGCTGAACATACTCATCACGATGCCGATGAACAGCGTGACCGCGAAGCCCTTCACTTGATCGGTGCCAATCATGTAGAGCACCACTGCCGTGATGAGTGTTGTCACATTGGCGTCGACGATCGTCGTCAAGGCTCGACTGAAGCCATTCTGAATGGCCATCCGCAGACTGCTGCCTTTGGACTGTTCCTCACGAATGCGCTCGAAGATGAGCACGTTGGCATCGACTGCCATACCGATGGTCAGCACGAGACCGGCGAGGCCGGGAAGCGTGAAGGTGGCATCGATGAACGACATGGTCCCCATCACGAGGATCAGGTTCACCAACAGGCAGACGTCTGCGACGGCGCCGGCAATCCAGTAATACAGCAGCATAAACACGAACACGGCTCCCGCCGCGACCATGATCGCCAGTTTGCCCTTCTCCTGCACGTCGATGCCCAGTAGAGGACTAACAGTGAATTCCGAGATCGGCTGTTCTTTCAGCGGCACTTCGAGAGCACCCGCGTTGAGGACATTGATCAACTCGTCCAATTCACGCTGCGAGAACTGTCCCTCAATCACACCCTGAGCACCGATGATGGCGTTAATCGTTGGTGCCGAGTGAATCTCGTCATTGAGGAGCACTGCGAGTCGTGTCTTATAGCCAGCACCGGTGCGCGGCTGATACTTCGTCGTCAAACGGCGGAACAATTGGCCGCCTGTCGTGTTAAAGGTGAAGCCGACCACCGGTCCGCTCTGCGATGAAGTTTGAGTCGCTCGCTTGAGAAGTCGACCGGTAATGCGTTTGGCCGGATCAGGATCGTAGACCACGAGGAACTCGCGGACCGTTTCGCCGTCGGGAGTCTCAACATCTCGCCATTTGACGAGATCATTCGTAGCAACTTCCTTCCGCTCGGGTTCGCCCCCATCTTTGGCGGCCTTGGTGCCCACGCGTTTCCAGGCAGCAATGAGTTTCCCTTCGCTGTCGCGGATTTCTTTCTGAGCCGTCGCATCAGCCATTTCGATGATGTTGACATGGTCCTCTTCGTTGGCCAAAACGGCAAATTCCAACTGGCCCAGATTGGTGATGGCCTTCTTGGTTCTGGCAACTTTGTCGGAGTCTGCACCGGGCACGATCACTTCGATGCGGTCCTGACCGACCCCGCGCACCGTCACCTCTTCAGTGCCGGACGGATTGATCCGGCGGATGATGGCTCCCACCATGCGGTTCATCAGTTCAGAGTCGACAGTCTTCTCCGCGATCTCAGCTCCTTCCTGATCCACCTGAAACACCATATTCGTGCCGCCCGCGAGGTCGATGCCCAAACGGATGGCATCCTTCCAGTCGCCTCCTCCAGCAATGCGAGTGACGAAAGGAGTTAGGCCCAACGTAACGGCAAACAACACCAGCCCGATGCGGAAGGAGATATCCTTCAACTTCAGCGCTCGCTCGATCAGTTGTCCAAGCACGAACGGCAGGATCACGATCGCCAGGATAATGAGGATCATCGCCCAGCCGGGCAGGCCCGGAGCAGCGGTCTTTGCCGTTTCTGCGACAGGCGTGCTGGCGTCTGTTACACCTTGAGCGAGGAGCAGAAAATCACACATTGATAGATTCATGAGTGAAATGGTTCCCTTCCTGAGAACATCAGCTGTTTGTGTGAGGTGTATGAAGTGACGGTGACTATTTGCCGTCAGGTTTGTCCTTGATGACCACTTCGCGAATGGCATCCCGCCGCATCTTGAGGCGGGAATTGTCGTCGACCCGGATGGTGACTTCCGCGCCATCTTCTGAAAGGTTCACGACCGTGCCGAGGATCCCGCCAATTGTCACGACGGGGTCATTCTTCTTGAGGTTTTCTAACGTGTTCTTGCGTGCGGCACGCTCTTTGTTCTGGGGAGCCAGAATCAGGAAGTACCACACAGCCGCAAGCGGAAGCATGATGACTAGCATCTGGAGAATTTGATTCGGTGCCTCTGGTGCCTGGGCTGCTGGCGCAGCATCGTCAGCGAGCAACATCAGAGTTGAGATCCACATATCCATGAACGTCTACAGGCTCCCCGCGACCGGTGAGGAGAAGATCGCAACATCTGCGACCGCCACCGGTTGTGCTGGTTGAATTTGGGTCATTCGCACAATAGCCGCGTATCTTAGGAAGCGGGGGTTTGGGCGGCAAGGTGAAGCGACCGAAACTCTTGCGCCCGATTTTCTCGGATGGCTGAGCGTAATTCTCTCACCAGACGCTGATAGTAGGCGATGTTGTGGACCGAAAGTGCCATCGGACCGAGCATTTCCCCCGCGATGAACAGGTGCCGCAAGTACGCACGTGTGAACTGCGTGCAAGTCGGGCAGTCACAGGCGGGATCGAGGGGTAATTCGTCCCTTTGATGCTTGAGATTCCGCATCTTGACGTTTCCCAAGCTTGTAAAGGCCATTGCATTGCGGGCGTTTCGCGTCGGCATCACGCAGTCGAACAGATCGACCCCTCGCAGTACCGCCTCGATGATGTCAATCGGGCGCCCCACTCCCATGAGATACCGCGGACGGTCCTCCGGGAGAAAGGGAACGGTAAAATCCAGCGTCCGATACATCTCCGCCGGTGGTTCGCCCACGCTGAGACCGCCGACGGCATACCCCGGAAAGTCGAGAGACAGTAACCCGGTCGCAGACCGCTCTCGCATCTCAGCGTCCGTTCCTCCCTGCACGATGCCGAACAGTGCTTGATCATCTCGCGACTGTGCATCGCGACACCGCTGAGCCCATAATGTCGTCCGGTCGACCGCTGCGCTCAACATCTCCGGCGTCGATGGCAGTGCCGGGCACTCATCCAGACACATGATGCAGTCTGCCCCCAATGCCTCCTGAATCGCGATCGCTCGTTCGGGCGACAGTTCCAATAAACTGCCATCAATGTGCGACTTGAACACTGCCTTCTCGTTATCCAGCGATCGCAGATCGGCCAGTGAGAAGACTTGGAATCCACCGCTGTCCGTGAGGATCGGCCCCTCCCAGTTCATGAACTGGTGCAGGCCCCCCATGTCCGCCACAACATCCTCGCCAGGCCTCAGAGCCAGATGATACGTGTTCGCCAGCACCATCTGTGTGCTGACGTCCGCCAGCTGCGAGGGCCACACTCCCTTGACTGACGCCCTCGTCCCCACCGGCATGAACGCTGGCGTCTCAACCACCCCATGCGGCGTGACCCACCGCCCGGCCCGGGCGGATGATAATTGGTCGGAGGCATCAAGATGGAAGTGAAACATGGGAGGCGTGAGCGTATTGACCTCGAACTCCCTCCGCCAGTGTGGACGCGGCTTCGATATCACACATTGAAGCATTCGTTTTCCAACCGACCGTCGCCTGACGGACAGCCGCCAGCCAGAGCAGCCGCGATAGCGGCGACCGCAAATAGCCGTGGGCGTCAGCCCACGGATTCTGTTCAGAGAACGACGTGAGCCGCGAACGCGGCGTCAGCCATGATGCTCGCCCTCAAACAGATACCGCCGCTCAAACTCAATCCCATGTCGTTCCAACATCAACACGTACTCCTGCGCGAATGTTGTGACCCGATGGTGTTCCTGCTGATTCTGAATGTACTGCCGCACTTGCTCGACCTGCGAATAACTGACGGTGAACGCTCCATAGCCCTTCTGCCACTCGAATCGCTGATCGATCACATTCAACTCATTCAACCATCGTGCGGAGTTCGCTTTCAGATCACGCACAAAATCTGAAACCGTGATTGTCGGAGGCATACCTGTCAGCACATGAATATGGTCCGCAACACCACCAATCTCGATCAGATGGCCCTGTTTCGCGCGGATGATCCCCCCGATGTATTCGTAGAGCCGTTCCTGAATCTCACTACGAATGATCGGCCTGCGGAATTTCGTACCAAATACGACGTGGTAGATGAGCTGGGTATATGCTCCCATTGTGTCCCCTGTGCTGCCGCCGCTATCGCGGCTCGTGCTTTTTCTCAATTTCAGTCCGTGGGCTGACGCCCACGGCTACATGCTCTCGCCGCTATCGCGGCTATTGATCACATAGCTTGATTGAGCGCGTCGTTCAACATGCCCACGTACCACAGCACCACAGAGAATATGATGAACACAATAAAGGCGGCGACTCCGAGCCACACCACCCACCCCAACGCACTGGCGAGAGCACGCATGCTGCGACGCGCCTGGTCTTCAAACTGTGGACTCAAACGGTCAAGTGCCTCCGGCACCGTGCCGGAGGTCTCTGCGACATCCACGATGTTGAGGAACTCCTCCGGAAACAAGTCGGTGTTGGTCAACGCCTCGGTAAGCGTCTGTCCCTCCATGACGTCGCCGATGACCTGATGGTGCGATGCCATGAACGCCCCATTTGACGTCGCTCGCAGTGCGGCATCAAGACTCTCTTCGATCGGCATGCCCGCGTTCTGTGTAAGATGGAACGCCCACGAGAAACGAGCGATGGCAAATGACTGCATGCAATATCCGACGACGGGTACGCGCATCATTACCTTGTGCACCATCGCCTTCCCGGACAGTGACGCCGTCAGCACCTTGTACAACACGATGACACTGGCGAGTCCCAACGCCCATGACGTCAACCATTTCATGGCACCGGATGTGCCCGTCAGGCCCCAACCCAACACGTCCAGGGGTTCGGTTCCCTGGCTCGATGCGATCATCCCCAGCAGCCAGATCAAACCAGCCACAATGAAGATCGCCGCCAGTAGTTGGATCACCGGTATTGTGATTTGTCCGATGAAATCCTTCCGCAGCCGCACTGTGTTCTCGTAGTGATCTGACAGTGACCGCAGCACCTCCGGCAGCGCCCCGGTCTGTTCGGCAATGTGCACCATGTCGACCATCAGGTCCGGAAACCGCTCATCCTGTGCCCGCATGGCCGTCGCGGTATCTTCCCCTGATTTCAGCCGCGTCGTGATGTCCGCGAGAGCCGACGCCAGTCGCGGGTCGGACGTCTTGCGACTCGCCATGTCAAACGAACGAATGATCGGCACCCCCGCCCCCAGCGCCGTTGCTAACGACCTGCACGCCACAGACAGCGGTTTCAATCCCACACGTTTACTGAACATGGCATCGGCCTGTTGAGTTCATAACGGCATCAATCCGTGCTTGAGCAACTTCGGGAGTCCGGTCCCGTAAAGACAAACGGCAATCGGTAAGCACGCACCGATGACCAGCAGGAGAAACATCAGCGGTCCATCATACCGCTGAGTAGGGACGACAACCTTCGGCACGACGATCAATGTCAGCAACGCGGGAATCGCAATCCACCAGTAATTCACGGCAAATTCAACTCCGCTGATCACTGTGACCATCGATCCGGGAATCTCCACTCCGATACCGCTGTATTTGTCGACAAAGGTCGGCACAAACCAGTACAGGGTGAAGTAGCTCCCCGCCCACAGCAGGCACTCGATCGCACTCGTCGCCGCGATGATCCACCACACCATTCCACGCTGATGAGCCAGTGGTTGGCCGAAAGCATTCTCGGACATCTTGCACTTGTTTTCTAGAATTGCCAGTGTCGGGGATCGTCCACTGCCATCCGTTGCAAACGCTTCCCACGAACCTATTATGGGTACGGCGCCTTTTGTCCCAACGATGACTCCATTCTACCGAAAGACCGTCCCCGTGAGCAGTCCCCTTGATTCTGCTGCCGCCCGCGAGCAGCTCGACGAACAAGCCGTCCGCATCACCCGTCTGCACTTCGACCCGCAAGAGGGTGCCTCCTACTGGCTCGAAAAGGCCGGCTCCCTCGGCTTCGATCCGCTCAAGGACATCAATTGCTTCGACGACCTCAAAAAGTTCCCGCTCTTCGAGGATGACGACCTCCGAGGCGGACCAGTCACACGGTTCCTCCCGCAAAAGTGGCATAACGAGCCGAAGTATGTCTTCGAGACGGGCGGCACCACTGGCCTCCCCAAGAGCCGCTGCTGCGTCCGTGATCACTGGCTCGACTACGAGATGTTCTCCGACACCCTGCCGGACGAGGCGTTCCCCCAAGGCAAAAACTGGCTGATGCTCGGCCCCTCCGGTCCGCGTCGCCTCCGCCTTGCCGTTGAACATCTCGCCCATCATCGTGGCGGCATCTGTTTCTGTGTTGACCTCGATCCCCGCTGGGTCGTCAAGTTGATCAAGAAGGGAGATGTTGCCGGTGCGAAGGCGTACGCCGATCACGTCATTGATCAGGCAGCCAGTCTGCTCGGAGCAGGCCACGACATCCAGTGCATGTTCGCCACGCCCAAACTCCTCGAAGCCCTCGCCCTGCGACTCATCGACAAAGGCTCGTCCATCGCCGAAGCAGGCATCAAGGGTATCTTTGCCGGCGGCACCGAGTTCACTCCACAGTGGTACCGCTTCTGCAAAGAGGAACTGCTCGGCCCGGATGTGTACATCACCCCCACCTACGGCAACACCCTCATGGGCCTCGCCTGCGGCAAGCCGTTCGACCCCGCCGACGAGTACAAGATCACTTATTACGCCCCCCAACCCCGAGCGGTTGTCGAGGTCGTCAACTTCGACGACTACACCCAAACCGTCGACTACGGCGAAACCGGCCGAGTCAAACTCTACACACTCACCGAAGAGCTCTTCATCCCCGGCTTCATGGAACGCGACGAAGGCGAACGCGAAGAACCAATCAAAGAGTACCCCTGGGACGGCGTCAGCGGCACCAGGCCGTTCCACGAGTTATTGAAGACGACGACAGTGGGAGTGTACTGAGTTGGTTGGAGTCTAATGAGACGTCATTCCCGCGAATGCGGGAATCCAGCAACAGCAGGTGAACCATCCCAACCTCCCACCGGGTTCAACACCGGTCTGGATTCCCGCCTACGCGGGAATGACGAGTTGAGAGCGAATGATGAAATTACCGTGACCTCGGTACAGCGGTCCCAATCAACAAGCCAGCCGGATGAAACAGCCTGCCGTCTACATCATCGCCAGCAAACGCAACGGCACACTCTACACCGGCGTCACCAGCGATCTCGTCCAACGCGTCTGGCAGCACAAGCACGATGTCGTTGAAGGCTTCACCAAACAGTACAGCGTGCACATGCTGGTCTACTTCGAGCTACATGCTGACATGGAGTCCGCGATCGTTCGGGAGAAGCGACTCAAGAAATGGAATCGAGCCTGGAAGCTCCGACTGATCGAAGAAGAGAATCCCAACTGGTATGATCTCTACGAATCAATCCTCTAGCCTCCACGCGAATACGTTGTCCCCGCCCATGCCCGTCATTCCCGCGCAGGCGGGAATCCAGACCGGCGTTGAATTGAGAGTTTGGCGCGGATGACTGTAGGAGTGTACTGACCCAAATCCGTCATTCCTGCAAAGAGTCTTGCCCCCGCGAAGGCGCGGGGCAGGAATCCAGCAACGCAGTAGACAACGCACCACTCTTCGTTCCGCAGAGGCCCTCAGCGTGAGTATTGCATCTGCGAGCAATTCCCGGATAATGGATGAATCGGTCACCGAGACTCGCTGGCTCAAACCGGATTGGAGTACATCGCGATGGCTTCCGTGAACGTCATTGTCCCACCGGAACCGGCAACGCTGCCTTGCGAAGACTCTTCGGTTCCCACTCTCGACGAGCTGCTCCACCTCGATCCTGACACATTCGTCAGCAAGGACACCGACATCGCGGCCGTCAATCTCGCGTGTGCACGTGGTCTGCCTCCCACGGAAGAAAGCGAGTTTCCCGACTACATGGCTTTGCTCGATACGATCGCGGAGGCGGTCGAGCGAGAGACGGAGCGGAGCCAGCGGCTGTTCAGGCTCAAGCCGGCTCACTTCCACAACTCCGAAGCCGTGTTCCGCATGTACACGATGGAACACGTCTTTCGCAGTCGATTCAACATCTGCTATGACGGGAAGGTCAAGGAGTCGCTCGAACAGGGGTGACGGACGAACACATCGGACAGCAGTGAGATCTTCATCCACGGCATCCTCAGCGAGAAACGGACCGGAACCTGCTCGTCGCTGCCGACGTTCGTGATCGCTGTCGGTCGCCGCTTAGGCTATCCGCTCAAACTGGTTCTCGTGCCGAATCACACCTTCTACCGTTGGGACGATGTCTTCAACTATCAGCACACCGCAGCGGGTGGCGACATCCGGTCCGACGAATCCTATCACGAATGGCCCGTCAAATGGACGCATGAAGATTTCGCGATGAACAAGCGGACTAAGACCTGGCTGCACTCGATGACGCCTCGTCAGGAGACATCGAAGTACCTCTGCAACCGTGCCATCCTGCTCACCGGCTCTGGACGGTGCGACGAAGCACTGCAAGCGATCGACGCAGCTCGTCGCTTCAATCCGAACAATCCCGCCTGCCCCTCGATCCGCGAAGAGATCCAGTTCCGCAGACACAACCCCGGCGGTCTCTCGCCGTTCCCGTGGGAAACTCTCTCGCAACTCCCGCTGTCGACGCACGCGACAGCACTCCTGGAGAAGCTGACGCCCTTTGTTCAAGCAGCGAGTCCGTTGACTCAGCCACCGATTCCGTTCCCACCCGATCCCCAGCCACTTGGGACCCAAGTCCCCCACCCCGGACTGATGGACCCGAGACTCCTCATGGACATGCACAAACAGCTTGTCCATCACGCTCAAAGTCAGGCCGTCATTCACCCCACAAGTCCGCCGCCGCCCGCCAGACTGCAGACTTTCGTCGGCATCATCGGACAAAACATTCCAGACTCTCGACCCGAGTAAGGAGCGACTGATGACAATCCACGCCCCGACATACCCTCTGAGGGCCAGAATATTCGTGAAACCCTCGCGACAATTCGATCGCCCAAGAGACTGGGCGACGAGCTTCCGGCAAACCGACACGTTCGAAGGCGTCGTCACTGACCCCCAGAGCCTGCACAAGTATGCGTATGTCCATAGTGACCCCTTGAACAACATCGATCCGACCGGTGAATTCGCACTTGCGATGAGCCTCACATCTGCGCTCGGCGGTGCAATGTTGGGCTACTCGGGTGCGGGACGCGCGGCGAAAGGCTGGGAGGCTGGCAAGTCGGCTCTCCAAGGGTTGTTCTCAAACGCCAACGTCGAGGCCGGCTTCCAGAACCGCACGACCTTCCGACAATACCCGCAAGACATGATGCGAAAGAGTCTGGAGTATGCACATCTGGCGCAGCTGGCGTATGAAAATCAAAACTTCCGGGCAGGTACACTGGGCTGGACCTATGAAGAACGGCTTCTCATTCAGCGCACAGGTTTTCATGCTGTGGTCTTCTCAAAGGGAAGTGAAACTGTGCTGGCTTTTGCGGGTACGACGTTTACTTCGGGAAGCGATTGGCTCGCGAACTTTGGTCAGGCAGCCTTCGGTCGTTCAAGCCAGTACAGTGAGGCAATTGCGTATGCTGAATCCGTTATTCGAGAGTATGGTCCCAACGTACACCTCGTTGGGCATTCGCTTGGTGGCGGGCTGGCGTCGGCTGCAGCATTATCACATGGCATCAGAGCGACGACATTCAATGCGGCGGGATTGAACCCGGCAACAATACAGGTTTCACTCGACAGGGCTGATGAACTGATCGATGCCTGGCGAGTGCGTGGTGAAATTCTCACCACACTCCAAGATGCGAGCATTCCGTGGTGGTTCAAACTGCCGGGAGCACTGGGAACGGCTCTGGATATCTTCGATCTGATTGACGCTGCGACCCCTTCCTCCGTTGGCAAAACACACTGGCTGACAGACTACAGCTTTAGTTCACCAGTCAATCAACACTTGATGAGCACTGTGATCCCTTCGATGGAGGAGCTCATTCAGTCATGGTACGGGTGATACAACTGAAAGTAATGTGGAATTCTCGTGCTGTGGGATCTTACCTGATCGCGGTCGCGATCATGATGGGAGTTTTGGGCACGGAGGGATGTGAACAAATGGCCGGAGGCGTCAATATCTTTGAGGCAGTCACCGACAGTGATCTCGAAGCGATCAGCCGGTTCTCAACGGCAGGTGGTGATTTGAACGCTGTGAACTCCGAGGGCAACACGCCACTGTTGTGTGCCTGCGACGATGATAGCGAAGGCGTCTTTCGTCACCTGTTGGAGTTGGGAGCTAACCCCAATGTCATGACCAGTGAAGCTCGCACTGCGGTCAACTGTGCTGCTACCAAGGAATCAACGTCATGGCTGCGGGCAGCATTAGAGCATGGTGGCAGTCCGAATCTTCTCGAAGCGGAAATACCTGGCAGACCAAAGCGGTCGCCGCTGTTATGGGCCATCAATGACGAACGATTTGAGAACGTTCGGTTGTTAATCGATGCTGGCGCGAACGTCAGCGCTGTCAATGAGTTTGGAGATACGCCGCTGCATTATGCAGTCGATCGACGGCGTTACGACATCGCCATGTACCTTCTTGAGCAGGGTGCCGATTACCGGCACCAGACGCCCGGTAGGACATCTTTCATCGAACTCATGGGCACGCGCCGGCTGGAAACGCTCCGTGACCCGGAAATGAGGCAGCAATTACTGGCCGTCCGAGAGTGGCTTCGCGAGCGAGGCATCGAAACCGAACAGAAATGATCCGAAGATTGAAATATTCTACTGGCCGATGTCGTCCGCTCTTGGTAATGGTGGCACCACTTAGAAACAGGGAATCTATTACTTCCCGTGTTGTTTGGTTTGAGTGAGTAGTTCCATTGTGAACAGGATTTCGTGCGGTGGAGGTTGAGTTGTTTCATTTGGCGGTCAGTCACTTTGATGCCCTTGGGGTAGACACGCTT
>JAJDEJ010000044.1 GCA_029259815.1 Planctomycetaceae bacterium
TATGGCGTCACGCGACAGCCGAGTCGCCATGCTCACCCGCCTTCGGCGTGAGAGCATGCCACACGCCGACGTGAAGATCGACCGCTCATGCTTCTGTCGCACGTGGAAAGAAAGCGAGTCGGGTGCATGCAGCAACACGAAATGCACCTCTCTTCCGTGGTGTATTTCACTTCGCTGACTTGTGTTCGATCGTGGAGGAAATCTCCTTCCGGTAGCTCTCTTTCAATTCATCGAAGTCGCCTACCAGCAAGTCGTGCTTCTCTGAGTTCTCCTCAAACACCATCTTTTCGTCATCTCTGTGTTTGAGCACGTCGTTGCCGAGTCCTCCGAACATCCAGTTGTTGCCTTGGGCATCGTACAGCACATCGTCTCCAGCTCCGCCATACAGATGATCATTGCCGAAGCCACCAATCAGTAAGTCGTCGTCTTGGCCGCCATCGATGAGATCTTTGCCATCGCCTCCCTCAAGCCAATCCGCACCGGCGAGTCCTTCGAGCAGATCATTGCCATCGAAGCCTTCAAGTCGATTTTCGCCAGCATCACCGACCAGGATATCGTCGAAGCGTGAACCGATGACGTTCTCGACACCCATGAGGTCATCCATCCCATCACCCCAGGCCATGCCGGAAGTTAAGTTGACGTCGACTCCCCGTTTCGCCTGGCGGTAGTCGACCGTATCCACTCCTTTGCCACCCACAATCACGTCGTTTCCGGCTCTTCCGTCGAGGAGATCGTTTCCTCCGCGACCGTCGAGTGTGTTGTCACTATTGTCGCCAATGAGCACGTCATCGAATTTTGTCCCGACCACGTTTTCAATCGATTCTAACGAGTCGAGTCCCTGGCCCGTTGCGAACCCACTTGCCAGGTCGGCCGTGACTCCGTTCTCCGTGCCAGAGAAGTCGGCCGTGTCGACACCCGCGCCTCCTCTCAGGGAGTCGTCACCGAGTCCGCCAATCAACTGATCGTTTCCTCCGAGTCCCTGAAGAATGTTTGTTCCTTTGTCACCAATGAGGACATCGCTGAATGCGGTCCCAATGACGTTTTCGATCGACCTCAGCGTATCGAGCCTTTGACCCGTTGTGAGTCCCTTGTTGAGGTTGACGGTGACGCTGACCTCCAACGCGCTGTAGTCGACTGTGTCGTTGCCCGTTCCTCCGTCGATCTCGCTTTCGTTGAGATCAATCTGGAGAGCTTCGTTGATACCGTCCCAGCTGGCGGATTCGATGAGTGTGCCGTCGGGATCATATCGGTCGACAAGGGAGTAGTGGTGGCCGAGATCAGCCCAGTCGCCGAGTTGAAGTACATCGTCACCGGCGCCGCCTTCGAGCGTTCCCCAGCCGCGAAGGTGGTCATCACCGTCACCGCCGTGGAAGACAGACGTTCCAACGGTGCCAACCAGGACGTCATTCCCTGGGCCGCCGACCAACTCACCTGCTCCATCGATGTAGTCGTCGCCCCCCCCACCCATCAACAGGCCAAGACTATTGAGAATCACGTCATCGTCAGCACCGCCGTCCAGCATCCCTGAGCCAATCATCGTGTCCCGACCTTCGCCTCCGTTCAGGACGTTGCCTTCTCCTCCCGAGTGGAGGAAATCATCGCCGGCGTTCCCGAGCAGCGTGTCCGACTGCCGACCGCCATACAATTTATCGTTCCCACTACCGCCAATGAGCATATCCACACCATCACCACCCGCCAGCAAATCGTCGCCGTCGCCTCCATGGATGTGATTCAACAGCTGTCCTCCTGCAAGAACATCATTCCCTGATTCACCAAGAATCGTATGTTCAGAGGAATTGAATGAAGCGTCGACCAGGTCGTCACCAGCTCCCGCATGAATCAGCGTGTCAATTCGGAGTTGGTTCACACCATGCTTCACAGTGTCATTCCCGTCGAACGTGCTGATCTCGATCCGATCGACTTGATAAGCCATAAAGACAGCGGAGAAGCCATCCAGGCTGTTTTGCACCGTCAACTCGACCTGATCATATTCATAAATCTCTTGAATGACGGAGTAGCTGAGATCGATGCGATCGTTCTCTTCCGTGCCTTCGATAGTTAACACGCCGTCCACAAGAGTCGCAGCTGTCAGGAGGACACGTTCTTCAAGCATCTGCACATGGGCCTGAACAGCTTTGGAAGCTTGATGTCGGCGTCCACGATAGCGATTCTTCTGCATCAATTTTGGAAAGAGGCGTTTCACGATGAGCTCCCCAGAGCGTTGATATGAACCCGATACAAGTCAAAGCGGAAACTGGAAGCGAGCGTTACTAAGAAATCTGCCAGGTCGGACCGAGCTTTCTCGGCGGGTGGCCGGGGCTGGACTGACCATCGGGAAGGAAGCCCCGGCGATTGCGGGCATTCGTAATGACTGGTTGTGCAACTCTCGTCGTGACGTCAAGGCGTCGTCGTTCCGGGCCTTCGCTCCTCACGTCGCTCCAGACCCAGCCACCCACCGACGACCGCGCATTGTTTTCGGAGGGGGCGACCCCAACGGGGTTGCATCCGTGGTCCGGTTGTCCTGGCGATAGAACCCCGATGGGGTTCGTTGCCGCGGGACGACAGAAGCCCAGGGTGCGCTCACAGAGTGAGCGACCCTGGGCTGTGAGAGATGACCCCGATGGGGTCAAGTGGTGCCACCGTGTACTTGGTGGCGGGTGTCTGGCGCGACCAACGGGAAGCCCCGGACACCCTCACTCGATGCACCGCCCACCAGTTGGCGCTGCGGCGGATGTCGCGGTATGCCTCTTCGACAATCCTCAGCCGATAACTCATTGTGCAGTACGTGGAGAGAGTCCCATCTCGTCCCGGAGACGGGTCTCTGCTTCATCCACGCTCATCATTTGTCCGGATTCCATGTCGTCAATCGCACGGGTGAGAGACTCTTGGGTCTCCTTGCGATAGAACGCGCGTCGCATCTGTTCCGCGATGCTGGCATCCATCATGACGAACGTCTGCTCGGACCCTTCGGCCTGACATTCCACTCCACGAGGATGTTGCGAGGCCTGCTCAGATTGTTCGGGCGTGAGTCGGATCATGCCGACATTGTACCACGAAAGAGCGTGGATCGGCCAACTCGAAAGTGAACGAGTACGGTCTGGTGGGAACCGAAGGGACAATAAACCGCAGAGGACGCGGAGAGCGCAGAGGTCTTCATTCGTAGAATTC
>JAJDEJ010000045.1 GCA_029259815.1 Planctomycetaceae bacterium
CTTCGTCGAGACGCTGCTGAGCGTGATCGAAACCTGCCGCCAGCAGAAGCAAGACGTGTTCGCCTTCGTCCCCCAAGCCGTCCAAGCCAACTTCAACGGCACCCCCATCCCCAAACTCCTGTCCGGGGCGTGAACGGTTACCCAAAAAGATCGTCGAGGTCTCGCATCGCCTCACCCCGTTCGAAGTATCGCCTCCTGCTGCGGTGCGGTCGGAGGCCGTGCCCCCAGCAGGCTGGTGCCATGATAGTCCATGACCAGCTTGAAACGACACGGCGGCCGAAACTTCGTCGCGCCTTTTATGGGGCCGAGGCTCATTGACCACAGGCTCCGGGAGACTTGGCTCAGAGCGATCGCGACGGGAGGGCCGCAGCAGGCGGGAGCGAGACGGGCCGGGTGGCCCCCGATCGCGGCGGGGCTGTCGTATACGGGAAGCCCGTGAAATTCTTTGCGATGGGGGGAGTTTCGGACCGGCTGAGCTACTGAAGCTAGTGGAGTCGGTTTCAGGGGGCTAATCGGCTGCTTATCCGTGAAATCCGTGGTCAACAAACGATCGTCACTCTCACCTCCCTCCTTCACTTGTACATACAGACGTCATCACGTCTGTTCCGAGTCAATCCGCTGCATCCGCCTGATCTGCTTTCCCCGTCGCTTTCTTTTAGCTCTCATGGCTCTCACAGCACCCCGGTGACTCAATGCAGACGACTTGCTTCACATCAGAAGAGCCGACCATGTGCGCAAAGGAATCGCCCGGCCTCCCATGGAGGAGACCGAGCGATTTTTCCTCGCCAACAAATTCAAGTGCCCAGAATCAGATGCCGGGGATTTCCAGGCTGTCTTCGTGGGCGATTTTGCGGAGCTTTTTGAGGGCTCGCGATTCGAGCTGGCGGATGCGTTCCTTGGTCACGCCGAACTTTTGTCCGACCTGTTCCAGAGTCTTGGGCTCGGTGCCCTGTACCAGTCCGTAGCGGTGCAGAATGATGGCCCGTTCGCGGTCTTCGAGCTGGTCCAGAATGCTCATGATCACGCCATGCTGCTTCTGGTTATTCAACTCTTCCTCGAACGGGTTGCCCCGCTTGTCGGACTTCTGTTGGAACACTTCCTCATTGCCCGTGCGATACCGATCCAAGACTTTGTACTCTTGCGGAATCGAGCGGGCGAAGTTCTTCATGATGGCCCAGGAGGCATACGTGGAGAACTTGTTGCCCTTCGTATAGTCGAACTTCTCGATGGCGCGGATGAGCGACATGTTGCCATCGCTGACCATCTCGAAGAAGTTGGACGTCGGTTTGATGTGCCGCTTGGCAATCGACACCACCAACCGCAGGTTGCTGCGAATGAGGAAGTTCTTGACCTCCATCGATTTCGTGATGAACTCTTCGAGTTGATCCATTTCCTTCGCGCGGGGACGCTTGGGATCGATCTTCTCGCGGAGCTTGGATGCGCGGAATTTGAGATAGTTCATCTTCCGGAAGTAGTGCTGCTCTTCTTCTCGCGTCAGCAATGGGATGGCATACAGGCTCGCCAGGTAGGGTGGCAATCCTGGAGGCGGCTTGACGCGTGACTGCTTTTTCTCAACTTCCGGCGGTGGACCGAGAATCTTCCGGTCTGCGTTCGGCTCGTGGAACTCCGGGCTGTCCATGAAGTCGACAGACTCACCCAACAGCAACTCGGCTCGCACCTCTGACACGATGCGATAGATGCTGTTCTTGGTGCGGCAATACTCCTCGGCCAGTTTGCTGACGGAGACCCCTCGCCGGTTACGGCGGTAAATCTCTCGCTTCTTCTCTGGTGTCAACGGACTCTTGGCATTGGGGAAGACGGCCGCTTCTGGATGCTCGTCATCGTAGTTCTTCAACGTATAACGAACCGTCTCCTGAGAGCGCCCGAACTTTCGCGACAGACGACGACTGATCTCAGAGGGGCATCCGCCGGTGCGGGCCAGACGTCGAGCCCAACGGATGATGTCTTCACGTTCTTCGTCGCCAAGTTGTGTGAACTTGCGACCGCGCTCGACTTCCTCGCCGTGGACGTTGAGGAACCGTTTGACAGACGAGTCCAGGAAGCCAACCCGGGTGCGGTTACCGAACTTGAACCGGCGGCTGACCAGTCCGCGTTTTCGCCAACGGTCAACGGTCTTTGTCGAGACGTTGAATTTCTCGCTGAGATCGTCCACGGTGAGGACCGGCTCTCCCGCCCTCTCGACGGGGATGTTCGCGCTCCCTGATAGGTCGTCCACGAATTGACGTAGATCGTGGATCGCATCGCGACCTTCGATGATCAGGTCGGGATAGAGTTCGGACCGGAAGCTGGTGACTTTCTCGCAGATGTCGCTGTAGTGGTAGGTTCGGTCTGGATCAAGATCGTGTAGCAGTCGCTCGGCATGGTCCATCTGATCGAGACGGACGTCAACAGGTGCGTATTTGACCTGCTGATCCTTCAACTGCTTCATGGCGGGGTTACGATATTTGGTCATGGCACTCCTCCCACTTTCGGGTCACGCATCGTCTTGCTGCATGTCTCCGCGATTGATTCTCCTGGACTGCTTCGTGTGCTGTCAGATTGATTGGTCAAAAAAGAGCTTTTCAGAGCTGCTACATAGTGTTACGCAATAAGTGACGCAAAAGTTTGTGAGAAAGTTCGCATGCGAACGAAAATTCTTGTAATTACTTCCGAGAGTTCCTCTGGTTTTTACATCTTCTCCTTTAAGTCCCGACGAGACAATGAGATGGACTGACTGCCACTTTGGCGGCATGTCTGCCTCAGGATTGCCTCGCCCGAAGGCTCAACTCTCTGGAAAAGCGCGCAGGGTTACCCCCACAATCTCTTGAACCGCACTTGATCTCTCTGCTTAACGAGTGATCGCCGTGTAACGGACCAATGGGTATTCACTCTGCAAAGTTGATGCCGAAGCAGAGGAGGGACGCGGTTTGACGGCCACTTTGAGATATCCCCCGATGGCCACGATCGTCGCGGTGATCAGAATCAGGACAACCAACCAGCGAGAAGAGTTCTCGCGAAGATGTTCGAACTTGGGGGAACGCCCCGCCAGGACCGACGCCAGGAAGAACGCACCAAACGCGAGCAAGATCTTGGTGCCCATCAATCCGTGATACAGGCCGTCCCCCTTGTGAGCAGGGATCGCAACCTTGATGTAGTTGTAGAAGCCACTCACCAGCAGCACGAGGATGCCGGCCATCACAAACTTTCGCCAGCGGCCCATGATCCGTTCGCGGAGAGCATCATGTTCGCTTTCTTGCAGTCCCGCCGCTGCGGGCATCAACACAAACCGTGTGAACACGGCCCCCCCGATGAGCACAATGGCCGCTCCAATGTGTGCCCAGCGCGAAAGTACGTCCACAACCGTCAGTCCATCCATCTCACATCACCTTCGTTACTCTTGAATTCCCTGCTGACGAACACGTCTTCAGGCGAAATAGTCGATTGAATTACGGAACAGCTTGAGTCCATCACCATCCCCTGTGAGGCGTCGCCGCGTCCACTGGGGATGTTGAGTCGCGTCGATGAACCGTTCCGGGTGGGGCATCAGCCCTAACACGCGACCTGTCGCGTCACTCAGGCCAGCGATATTCGCGGTCGAGCCGTTGGGATTGGCCGGATAGGGCAGCGTGTCTCTGCTCGTTGACCGTGGCGTCCGGGCGTCTGAACTGCCGTATTGGAGAGCAAGTTGACCTGTCTCCTGCCAACGGTCGATCACGTCGGGTTGACGGACAGCGATCCGTCCCTCGGCGTGGGCGATTGGCAGTTCGATTTTTTCAATTCCTCGAAGAAAGACATTCTTCGTTGACGGAACCGTGAGATCGACCCAGCGCGCCGTGTAACGACCATTGTCGTTCCATGTGAGCGTGGCGTCTGCCTCAGAGGCTGCTGGTGGGGCATTGAGGGACGGACCGGGCAAAATGCCCGATTGCATGAGTACCTGAAACCCATTGCAGATGCCGAGGGCCAATTTGTCGGATTGCAGGAATTCCCTGATCGCGTCCCCCAGATGACCACGCAACTGGCTACCGAACACGACTCCCGCACCAATGTCATCGCCATAGCTGAAGCCACCCGGAATGCAGAGGATCTGATACTGCTGCAACATCTGCGGAGATTCGAGAAGGCGAAACAGGTGCACGCGCTCCGGCTGACCGCCCGCTCGCTCGAAAGCGAATGCAGTCTCGATATCGCAGTTGGTTCCGGGTGCCCGGAGAACACAGATTCGGGGGGATGACATTCCCGTGCCTTGGTGCCAGTTGAATTTGAGACAAGCCGTACGGACCGTCCTCGCTGCCCGAACTTGGACGTTCGAGATGACTGAAGATTCTAGGGAAGTCGATTGTCAGTCGCGAGCAAGTCGGCGGCTGGAAATCACAACTCCGGTGAAGACAACCGGGTTCTGTTGCAAACAACTACAGGTAAGTCAGTTGCGGCACGCTCAATCGCCACTCACCCTCGTCCTCAGAGACGTCCCAAACTTCCAAACGCATCTATCGTCGGCAGAAATTGCCTGTTAGAATCCCCGCCCCTTCGGATCCGGGCACCTTTTCGGATTCGCACGTTCGGGCGACGAGACGTCTCCAATGCACCTCAATCTTCGCTATCCCCTACTTGCCGCAGCGATGCTGTCGATGACCGGCTGTTTGAATCCGGTTTTCTATCGGTTGCCGTCGTTCTGGACTCGTCCGGCGGACGTCGAGCGAAGAGAGTACCAGTACCACGATCCTTTCCCTGACGGGCAGACGGGTCCGAGCACGGGGTTCCGTCCGACGAATTACAACGAACAACGGCCCATGCCTGTCCGCATCCGCGAGAAGTACGATGGTTCACGAGTGCGACCGCCGCTGGGTCCCGGAGTCCCTCCTCCTGTCGGTCCCGCGGCAGGCAGCCAGTACCCACAGGTTGTTCCTTTTTAAGTAGTGGCTGAACAATTGCTGTACTGAGACTCCAACATTCAGCGACATGGTGTCTTGCAACACTTAAATGTGTCTCGGCGTTGTGTTGCTCAAACTGGGATTCGTCAGGACATCAATCTGGGACGTTGTTAGAACGCAGCTGATAGATCGCAGAGCTTGCGAGTCCAATCGCCGCGCCGAAGACGCCGCAAAATGGTCCAGCAAGGATCAGAAACCACGCGCCCAGTATCGGCATTCCGCAGTGCCCCAGATTCGCGTCGCTTGGTAGGGATGCACGGTAGGAATGTTCGTGAGCAATGATGTAGATGCCCAATGAAATGGGGATTCCTGCACCTGCCATGAAGCCTGCAATTGTCGCGCGAATCATACAACCACCTCTTACGCCAATTCCGTCAGCAATCGTTCCAACGTCCAAGGCTCGTCAGTCATGTCGCTCACCATCGCCGGTGTCCGCATTTGTCCATCGTCGGTCTTCAATGACTGATGATCCCGACAGGAATTGTACCACGGGAAGACAAGGTTCTGCATCGCCTTGTGATGCTCCGGTGACTTACTGAAACCGTTTGTCAATCTCGTGAACCATCGCATCTGCACTCGCAAGGAGAAATGGAGACGCTCATAGTGAAAGGTCGTCAGCTTCTCCTTGTCTGGGTTTCCGAAGACTCTCGTCTTCTCGATAGCCACTGTACCCTTTTAGGAGCATGTGTCCTAAGCTGATCTAAATCGTGTGGACGTCAACCGCTCGAACTCAGCGAGGAACTCTGGCAATGCGAACTTGGGTGCTTTCTTGCGTTGTCAGTGTGACTGGCATGTTCGCTGACTGTTCGACCCGGACACAGGCCGATGACGACGTGCCTCGTCACGGTGGGTCGCGGGATAGCCGTGGGCTGGTCACTGCACGGACCGAACAGGCAATCACCAATGGACTGAAATGGCTCGCCGACCAACAGCAGGCGGATGGTGCATTCGGCTCCGTTTTCGCGTATGACGGTAATGTGGGGGTCGTAGGGCTGTGCGGAATGGCGTTCCTTGCCTCTGGGACCACACCAGACAGCGGTCCCTACGCTGAGACCGTCACACGAACCCTCGACTACGTGCTCGCCTGCGAGCAACCCAGCGGGTTCCTGTCAGAGAAGGACAGTGCAGAGCGGTATCATGGGCCGATGTACGGGCACGGGTTCGCGATGTTGTTTCTCGCGGAGGTCTATGGAACGACTCAGCGTGACGAGGTGGGTGAGACCCTGCGTCGAGCGGTCCGATTGACGATCGACACGCAGAATGAACAAGGGGGATGGCGATACAATCCTCGACCGGAAGTCGCTGACATTTCGGTGACTGTCTGCCAGATGATGGCCTTGCGTGCCGCGCGGAATGCCGGCATCTCGGTACCGAAGGAAACGATCGATCGAGGTGTCGACTACATTCGTCGCAGCCAAAACAACGATGGTGGATTCAAGTACCAGTTGCTTCGCAGTGCCGAGAGCAAGTTCCCTCGCTCGGCAGCCGGGATGGTGGGGCTCTACACGGCGGGCATCCACGAAGGTGACGTCATCGATCGTGGCCTGGAATACCTACGGCAGTATCGCCCTTCCGGCGGACGATCACGCAATGTGCAACACTACCATTACGGACACTACTACGCTGTGCAGGCAGCCTGGCACTCCGGCGGTGACTTCTGGCGAGAGTGGTATCCTTCTGTCCGTGATGAGTTGTTGAACCAACAGAGCCTGAGAGGTAATTGGCCCGATCACTGGATCGGACCGGAGTACGCAACCGCCATGTCGCTGCTCGTGCTGCAGACTCCCAATAATCTCTTGCCGATATTTGAACGCTGAATCGACCGGGGAGACTCGATGCTGAAACAGAGAAGGCCGCAACATCGCCAAAGAAGTCATTTGTTCCGCGATTCCGGCTTGGCAATCTTGTGTGTCTACCTGTGCCAGGCAGTCATTCTCGCAGACGATTCAGAGGGAGTTGAACCGAATCGTGTGAAGCCGACGGCAGTGAATGTCCAACTCGTCGATGGTCCTCGCACGTCAGGGGTGCTGTCGTCTCTGGATGCGATGGAGCTGTCAGTCCACACCGCAGCGGGAGAAGAAAGCCGTTGGCCGCTGACTGATGTCCTGTGGGTCGCTCGTCAGGATGGTGTCCGCATGGAGCAGGAAACACCGCCGCTCGTACTGCTTGCCAACAATGACGTCCTTTGTGGCGAAGTGACAGCAGTCGATGAGGAGCAACTGACGCTCGCATGGACAGGGACTACTCCGCCGACATCCGTGTCGATTCCCATGGAGTCCGTCCGCAGCATTGCCTTCCGTCAGCCTCAAGAGCCGCTGAACCGCACACGGATTCAAAGACTGTGGGCCCTCCTCCAGACTGACAAGGATCGCTTGATTTCCACCGATTACACCCACATCGACGGAGAGTTGGTTGGGCTCAGTGAGAACAAGGTCCACCTGAAGACGCCTCTGGCAATGGTCTCGACCCCGGTCGAGCAATTGTTTGCTGTTATTCTCAACAGCGAATTGAGCAGTGCCCCGTTACTCGAGGGTTCATACGTTCTGATCACTCTGGTCGACGGATCACGAGTCACCTGGGACACGCTCGAACTCAATGAGAGTGGAGAGCTGTCGGGAGCGACCGTCTGGGGAACGCAGATATCATTGCCAGTCGACCAAGTGGTTCAGATTCAGTTCCTTGGTGATCGAGTGATTGCGATCGCTGAAGTGACTCCCGGCGAATACGTATTCACCCCTTATCTGACCGAAAAGCATCCCTTGATTCGTAACCGCAATGTCCGGGGAGGCCCACTGCGACTTCGGGGGACCAGTTACGCAACGGGCCTCGGAATGCACAGCAAGAGTGCAGTCACATACGACTTGACCGATGGCAGTTATCACCAATTCCGAGCCGTTGTCGGCGTGGACGACATCACAGGGGGAGACGGGAGTGTGGTCTTCTCGATCGAGGTGGACGGCCTCCGCGTCTACAAATCCCCAGCCCTGACCGGAAAGAGTCCAGCCGAGGCTGTCGAATCAATCAACCTGGTCGGAGCGAAGTCACTCAAACTCATCGTCGACTTCGGTGAATTTGCGAACATCAGCGACATCGCCGACTGGTGCAATGCCGTGCTGATCAAGTCGAAAAACTGACGTGAGCCGGTTTCAAAACCGCGATTTGTGAGGGTGACAGGGTCAGGAGCGAAGCGGATGGCCCTGCAATTACCGGCCCGGGCCGGTGGCAGTGACATCCCGTTGGTCAGACCGGCCATCCGAAGTTGATGTTTTGAAACCGGCACGTGGACGGCATTAGGCGATCGGTGGGAGAGGAACTGGCCGACTGCTGGTGTTCAGCGTCTCAAGGGCCGTGTCCTGCATCACAGCGGTGTCATTCGCAGCGTCGTCGATGCGACGACGATGGATGATGAACTCCATATTCGACAGTCGCACACGGTCGCCGTCACGCAACGCGTAATCACGATTGTCGATCCGCTTACCGTTGACGTAAGTGCCGTTAGTACTGTTCATGTCACGAATGAACAGTCGGATGCCAACCTGGATGAACTCCGCATGCAGTCCGGAGACTTGCAGGGACGACAGGGTGTATTCTGCCGAATCCCTCCGGCCCAGCCGGAAGCGGACCGAGTTGATGTCAATGGTCTCGATGACCTCACCGCGTCCGGGTGACACTAGGAGTTGCCAGGAAACAGCAATAGTTCGTGGCGCATCGGTTTCGTGAGAGATGACAGCGCTCATAGATGACCTCTAATGGCTAAGGCAGAAAATGCCCGACGAGAAGTGAACGGTCGCGCTGGCCCGTCTCGTGACCTGAGGAGTCACGAGAACAGTCGGTCTAAAACCGTATCTCGTACTTTTCGAAGATGCCGGTGAATTCCAAAAGACTGCCGTAATCAGACGATCGATCGTCACGATTATGCGAATTCACCGAGGAGGATCCCCGGCAACTCGACATAACCCGCACGGTCCATCATCGACCTGAAGGGTGTGGATGGAAGACTCGCCGCAACTGTCACGACTCGCCGGATACGCACGAGGGGCACGCCGGCGGCCGTCAGTGACATCCCCTGTGCGATCGAAGTGGTTCTGTTCAAGCAGTCAATGGCAGGGATTCGATGTGTTGTGAGGATGGCCAACCGTGTGGCGACCGCTTCGCTCAAGTGACCGCCGGACAAGTCAACACGGTGGGCAATGGCTTCCTGATGGGCGAGGTTCTCGCAATCGGAAAAGTTGAACATGACGAAACAGGGCAGGGAATTGATGACTCAAGAGGACTTCTTTGGATTCCTCAGCCGACCGTTTCAGGCGGCTCCCCAGGAAGGGCTGTTTGTCCCCCTGGAGCCCATGAGCAATGCGGTCGAGCAGCTTGCTGCAGCGGCTCGCAAGGGGGACGGTGTCGGCGTCCTGACCGCTGTACCCGGCGCGGGCAAGTCGGTCGTCTGTTGCGAATTGAAGTCTCAGTTGTCTGGCGAGTTTCTCACCGTACTTCTGCCCAGTAGCACTTACCCCACCCGACGCTCGTTGCTGCAAGCCATCCTCTATGAGTTGGGAGAGGACTTTTCCGGCCTCACCGAACAGGAAGCCCGACTCAAGCTGCTAAAGGTTGCTCAGGTTGCGATGCCGGATCGAGCAGGCGTTCTGCTCATTGTTGACGAAGCCCATCAGTTGAGTCCGCGGCTGTTGGAAGAACTCCGCTGTCTGACAAACCACGTCGAAGACGGACTGCCGCTGGTCCGGATCATCTTGAGTGGTCAACTCGCACTCGAGGAACGATTGACCCTTCCCGAGCTGCAAGCCCTCAATTATCGCATCACCTGTCATACCACCCTTGAGCCGCTCACGATGCACGAGTCGGCGGAATTCATCAATGGACGGCTGGCACACGAGGGTCGTAGTGCAAAGACACTCTTTTCAAATAAGGCTTTGGAGATCATCTGTCGCGTGAGTGATGGCAGCCCGCGTTGTCTGAATCAGATCGCCGATGCCTGCCTGTCACACGCAGCAGAATCGGAAATCATCCCCATCACAGACGACGTCGTGCGGACGGTCCTGCAGACTCTCAAACAACTGCCGTTGCAGTGGAACGAATCTGTCTGCGACCAACTCCTGAACGACGCCGCGAACGGATCCTCGACAACTGAATTCGCTGACGACGATGGTTTCGACGACCAATTCAATGGTGAAGACTTTGAACAGGCATCGTCTCTCGTCCAGATCGCTTCCACCGAGGATGAGATGTCTCCCCCTCAAGACGAACCGCCCGCAGAGCCGAGTTGGATGTCCAAAGTGACGTCGATCGAAGTCGGGGCTGATTCTCTGCAGCCGTCAGGAGACTGTCAACACATGAGCCAAACAGCCGAGACCATTGAAGAACGGGGAGTTGAGATGCAGGATCAGGAACTCCAGCTGTCTTCCGTGATTGAAGTCGGGGCGGAGCCCGAAACAGACGACTCAACCAACGCATTGTCCGCCCCCCCTCCTGAAACTTCTCAGGAGGCGGACTGCATTGTGGACGGTGGACTCCAGGAACTCCCGGTGGTCGATCCATACGCTGCACTCGATCGTCGCTGCGAGGGGCAATCTCTCGAGATGCCACACCAAGATCCATCTCTGAGCGTCGACTGGAAAGAGTGCGAAAAGACTCACATCGTTGCTTCTCCGCACGACGAGTCACCCAACTCGATTCCCACGGCAGAGGACCCGATTAGTCAAGCCTTGGCCGAGATTGAAGCGATCCCCACAGAATCACGGATCGGCCGTATGATCAAGGCGCTTTCGGACGTCGTCGCCAACGAACTCTCCCGCGATGTGGCTCACCAACGACGGGAATCGAATTCAAGTGAGGTCTTGGATGCCCCGGCCACAGTTGGTCCGTTGGCAGACTCGTATGAACAGAAGGCATCGAGCGCAGGCGGCCCAACCGTCAGCTGGCGTGCGACTCCGGACCCGATGGCCTTCGACATCATCGAGCCTGAAGCACAAAACGACTCACCAGCCATTCAGGACTTCGTCGAGGAAGCGACGAACGAAATCCTCCCCTGGAATGGCACAGATCAGACGATCGACGGGCCAATACCGCAAGCTGAGGCAGAGCCGACGAGCGAACACGAGGGTGTCACAAATTCCGTGGAAGACGCGCACTTCTCAGTGGAGCGACCGTACGCCCGGTTGTTCTCCCGCGCTCGAAAAAATCGAACACCGGCCTGACATTCAATGAGCGATTCTCGCCGATCGCGTGCTCATGGTGACCGTGTTGCCTGTGAATTCATACTTTGATGAGGCATGTGGGACTTGACTTCACCTGCAGAGGGTGACAAAAAGGTGAGCAGTCCGCTCTGTGGACAGTCAGTTTGCCCCCCTGCCGCGCTCTCGGGATGGGTCACTTTTGTATCGGTTTTTGGGATGCAGCACATTGGTCCTCAGTGACGACAGACAGAAGGGTTGGCAGAGATGTCTCGGATTGTGAAATTACAGCGTTCGCGGAGTCGTCTTTCCGAGCAGACGAGTCCCGTCTCTAGCACCGATGGGGGCGTCGTTGAAGCACGGCACGAATTCACCCCCGCAGAAATCGCCGCACTACAGCGAGGAGTCAACTGTTCCATGTATCGAGTGATGGGGGCTCATCCCGAGCAGAGAGACGGCGTTGATGGCACACACGTTGACGGCACAAATTTCGCCGTCTGGGCTCCAAATGCCAGAGAAGTCAGCGTCATCTGCGACCGCAATGGATGGCAGCATGACGGCTTCTATCTGTATGGCAGCAACGAGGGCATCTGGACTGGCTTCTACCCCGATGTGCAGGAAGGGGAGACGTACAAATACAGCCTGAAGACACAAACCGGCGACATTATCCAGAAGACGGACCCCTACGGCTTCCAGTTTGAGCATCCCCCAAAGACCGCATCGATTGTCTGCGATGTCGGACATCTGTCGTGGAACGATCACGATTGGATGAACCGTCGGGCAGAGACTGACTGGAGCGAAAAGCCCATCTCCGTCTATGAGGTGCATCTAGGCTCGTGGAAGCGGCCATGGGACGGACGGCCCTATCACTCCTATGAGGAACTGGCGAGTTCCCTCTGCGACTACTGTCACGAAATGGGTTTTACGCATCTCCAGTTAATGCCCATCACCGAGTATCCGTTCGATGGCTCGTGGGGGTATCAGGCGACCGGCTACTTCGCCCCCACCAGCCGGTATGGCACGCCAGAAGAGTTCCAAAAGTTCGTCGACTACTGCCACCAACAAGGCATTGGCATTCTCATTGACTGGGTGCCTGCTCACTTCCCTACGGACGCACATGCCCTCGGCAAGTTCGACGGAACGTCGTGCTACGAGCACGACGACCCACGTCAGGGCTTCCATCCTGACTGGAACACATACATCTTCAATTACGGACGTCATGAAGTTCGCAACTTCCTGCTCTCGTCCGCTCGCTTCTGGTGCGACGTCTATCACATCGACGGCATCCGGGTCGACGCTGTCGCTTCAATGCTGTACCTCGACTACTCCCGCGAACATGGTCAGTGGGTGCCCAACCGCTATGGTGGACGTGAGAACCTCGAAGCCATCCAGTTCCTCAAAGACCTCAACTCCACATTGCATGGCGAGTTCCCCGGCATCCTCACCGTCGCCGAGGAGTCAACCGCCTGGGGCGGCGTCTCCCGACCCGTATATGACGGCGGGCTGGGCTTCAGCATGAAGTGGGACATGGGTTGGATGAACGACTCGCTGAAATACATCCGCCGCGACACAATTTACCGGAAGCATCACCAGAACGAGTTGTCGTTCCGGATGATCTACGCGTTCACCGAGAACTTCGTCCTGCCTCTGTCGCATGACGAAGTCGTCCACGGCAAAGGCTCACTCATCGACCAGATGCCGGGCGATGAGTGGCAGAAGTTCGCCAACTTGAGAGTGCTCTACGGATACCAGTACACGACACCTGGCAAGCCTCTGCTGTTCATGGGAGGCGAGTTCGCTCAGTGGAAAGAGTGGAACCACGACAGCCAACTCGACTGGGATCTCGCCCAATATGACCGTCATGATGGCATCCGAAGATACATTGGCGACCTCAACCGAGTCACCCGCGAGACACCCGCCCTCCACGAACAGGATTTTCTGGCAGAAGGCTTTAGTTGGGTGCAGGCGGATGATTGGCAGAACAGCATCTTCGCCTTCTGCCGACATGGCAAGGACGGCGACCTCGCACTGGTCGTTCTGAACTTCACGCCCATGTCTCGCGACAACTACAAAGTCGGCGTCCCACAGGCCGGCGGATATCGAGAGATCCTCAACAGTGACGCCACCATTTACGGCGGTGCCAATATCGGGAACGCCGGTCTCGTGCAGACCAAGCCAATCAAGATGCACGGACACCCGCAGAGTCTCGAACTCACGATCCCCCCCCTCGCAGTGATCGTTCTCCAGGCCAAGTGATTCTTTAGCCGCGACCAACGGGAGCGCTCCCGTTGGTCGCGGCTCAACGGCGACGCGAGGCAATCGTCACGATCGTCGCAACCCGTCCGGCATCGGTCAGCACAGACCGCCATTCCGATATCACCCTCAAGTCATCGGGATCACGCTGGCCATTCCTCTGATTCTTGTATGGCCCATGCGGCCCTCACGTCGATGCAGATATTGGAAGGTTGTTGATTCATAGGGACGGATGTCCGCATGCAGTCGAGTGCGGGGAGACGTCGTCGGTGCATCGGGATCAGAAAATCGGATTGTCACTCGCGGTGCTGTTGATCGGCTTCGCAGGGGCCTTCTGTTTTCGTCACGAGCCGATCGTGCACCCGCAGTCGTTAGCACTTGACCATGCGGCAGAGCTCGACCTGCGGATCGAGCATTTGCCGATTCGAGCATACACCGAACGCGAAGGCGTGCACGTCCCGGGTGAGTCACCTTCGGACACGCAGCACATTGCGGCTGACGGACCTCTCTCCGACGTGCTGATCTCTCCTCTGCAGGTCGCAGATGACGGAGACCACATTAATCTCTTCGCCGGTCCTCCGGAGCCGCTACGAGTCTACAGTCCGCCGCCACCAGTCGTGAGACGCCGACGAGCCGCTTCTCCGTCAGTTCAACTTCCCCGACCATCCCCGACACCCGTGCAGCCGACGCCAGTCAGTCTGCCACCTGCATCACATGAGGCTTCGATGCCAGACATCGATCCGTATCCTCCAGCTGAGCACATCGATGGCCAATCAGCGACTCCCATGACAACATACGTCGTCCAGCCGGGTGACACGCTCAGCGGGATCGCTGAAAAACACCTCGGTAGTATGGTCCGTTATCAGGAGCTGTTCGAGGCAAACCGTGATGTGCTTGCGAACCCGAACGCGCTTCGTGCCGGTGTCGTGCTACGGATTCCCAATGAGGTCCCACAATAGACCGTCATTCTCACAATAGACCGTCATTCCTGTACAGACCGTCATTCCCGCGCAGGCGGGAATCCAGTGACTTGGAAATAACATCTCGGTGTTTCCCCGTGCTCAAATCTGTCTGGATTCCCGCCTGCGCGGGAATGACGAATGTGATAATTTCGCTGAGGAGTCGCCAGCGGATCACCGGTCCCTTCAGAAGATCGAGTAGATGAATGGTGTTGCTCCGGTCGCGCTCAGAGCGATCAGAATGCCAATCAAAGCGAGTACGACCACGATCGGGATCATCCACCAGGCCTTGTTCTCCACGATGAAGAACCACAACTCGCGGGCCAGTGAAAGCTGCTGTTCGTCGGCCATCTGCTCGAACTCAGTTGAGGGCTGGTCGGCGGAAGGGCTTTTCTTTTGAGTCACGGTTCGCTCCTGATCTCATTGGTGGCCTATGACTGCCGAAAATAGCTCGCTGCATGGCGAGGGGGCGGCTTCGGTCTCCAATAAGTCTTCGCCTCTCGATCCAGTCTCAATTGTAGAGTGTCACGCCTCATCAGTCGAAAGATCAATCCGATGGGCAGGAAAACTCCAAAATAGATCAACAGCTGCGCCAATTCACCGACGACAATCCCGATGGGAGCGGTGAGCAATGTCAGACCTACGAACAGCGGCTTCACCGCCTTTGGCCATGTCAGCGATGTGACAGCGATCACTCCCCCGATCACCGCCAACCACCCCAGCGTTGGACGACCCGCACCCCACAACCACCCGACCAAGGGCAGCACACACAGACTGATGACGCCGAACTGTCGCAGCTGTCGCGTCGTCGGGTCTCGATTGATGTCGATGAGTGCCATCAGATGCTCTGTCAGTCCGGTTGAAAATGGGCCAGGTAGGCGTCGCGGTCGACGTCGGTCAACTTCTCGGTCTGTTGCTCTTTCAACAGAATGTGCCGGCCCAAAACGAGCACGTCCATGTCCGTGTTGAGGAAGCAGCGATACGCATCATCCGGCGTGCAGACAATCGGCTCACTCCGGATGTTGAAGCTCGTGTTGATCAAGACGGGGCAGCCGGTCTTTTCATGAAAGCATGTCATCAGTTGGTGCAAGAGCGGGTTGCGAGCCTTGTCGACCGTTTGCACACGTGCCGAGTTGTCGACGTGTGTAATCGCTGGAATACTCGAGCGGGCGTAATGCAGTTTGTCGATCCCGCTCGCCTGAGCGTAGTCGTCACCCAACTCAAATCGTTTGTCAGCAGCGACAGGGGCGACGAGCAGCATGTACGGACTGTCCTCCTGTGGTCGCATCTCGAAGTAGTCGCTCACATGCTCCTTGAGCACAATGGGGGCGAACGGGCGGAACGACTCGCGAAACTTAATCTTGAGGTTCATCACCGACTGCATCTGCTGACTGCGAGCGTCGCCGAGAATGCTGCGACAGCCGAGTGCTCGTGGGCCGAACTCCATGCGTCCCTGGAACCAGCCGATGACTTTCTCGTCAGCGATCAGATCAGCGACGCGCTCGCACAGCTCCCCGTCGGACGCGAAGGTGTCAAAGACGGCCTCTTGCTGAGTGAGGACTTGTTCGATCTCATCTTCGTCAAATGTCGGCCCCAACAAGGATCCTTGTTGACTATCCCGGGTGCCCGGCTTTCGCGGTTCATCAAGGAGTTGATGCCAGATGAACAAGGCCGTCCCCAACGCACCGCCCGCATCGCCGGCGGCCGGTTGAATCCAGATGTTCTCGAATGGCCCTTCACGCAGAATGCGGCCATTTGCCACACAGTTGAGTGCCACGCCACCCGCGAGGACAAGGTTGCTGAGCCCTGTCTTGTCGTGAGCATGTCGAGCCATTCGCAACATGACTTCTTCCGTCACCGCCTGCACCGAGGCAGCAAGGTCCATCTCTCGTTGGGTGATATCGCTCTCCGGCTGTCGCGGCGGTCCATCAAACAGATCGTGGAACGCCGCCGAAGTCATCGTCAGCCCCTGGCAGTAGTTGAAGTACCGCATGTCCATTCGAAACGAGCCATCATCTTTGAGATCGATGAGGTGATCGAGAATGCGGTCCTTGTAGACAGGCTGCCCATACGGCGCGAGCCCCATCAGCTTGTACTCGCCACTGTTGACGCGAAACCCGCAGTAGTAGGTGAAGGCCGAATACAGCAACCCGAGCGAATGTGGGAAGCGGATCTCCTCAGTCAGTTCGATGCGATTCCCGCGTCCCACTCCAAGGCAGGTCGTCGACCATTCTCCCACACCATCGAGCGTGAGGATGGCCGCCTCTTCGAAGGGTGACGGGAAGAAGGCACTCGCTGCGTGCGATTCGTGATGGTCGGTGAACACGATCCGCCGCTGATACTCGTCTCTCAGTCCCCGACGAATCTCCTTGGGCAGATGCAATTTCTGCTTGAGCCACACCGGTAGTGCCTGACGAAACGAGCGATAGCCTGCCGGGACATATGCGAGATACGTCTGCAAGAGGCGTTCGAACTTCACGAGCGGCTTCTCGTAGAAGCCCACATAGTCCAACTGCTCAGGCGTGATGCCCGCCTCACTCAAGCAGAAGTCGACCGCGTGCTGTGGGAAGCGATCGTCATGCTTTTTGCGCGTGAATCGCTCCTCCTGAGCAGCCGCGACGATCTCGCCGTCGACGACAAGTGCTGCCGCCGAGTCGTGATAGAACGCTGAGATGCCGAGGATCGCTGTCATGCAAACGGTCAGCTGCGAGGAGTCGAAGAGCGGTGTCGCACCTGAATCGACTCTTGTCTTCGCACGGGTCGATCTGATTTGATACGTTGAAAGATACTACGAGAAATCGTTCCATGTTGAAATCCTCGCAACGCACAGCAAGATTCGGCACACGAGCCAAGCTTGTGTTAGCGCTGGGAGCTGCGCTGTTTGCGATTGTGCTGGGTGAACTCTTCGTCCGTGTGGCAGGACTGGCTCCAGAGGTCAAAGCCCTGTGGCTCTCACGTGACAATTCCGACGACCTCGTCTACATGCGGTCGACGAATCCCATCCTGGGGTTCGAATTGAAACCCAACTTCAGGAACGAGGAAGCGGACCTCAACGTCAGTCTCCCTCGCACAAATTCTCACGGACAGAGAGACATCGAACGCTCTATCGAGAAGCCGTCCGAGGCGCGTCGCATCATTCTGCTGGGTGACTCCGTCGTTGAAGGTCACGGACTGCGGGAGATTGACGACACGATGTCGCGACAGCTCGAACTGCTCGATGCGGACGAGTCGACGGAGGTGCTGAATTTCGGAGTGAGCGGCTATTGCACGCGGTCTGAGGTGGAGTTGTTGGAGGTCAAGGGGCTGCAGTTCGACCCGGACATTGTGGTCGTGGTGTTCACCGAGAATGATTTTCAGGACTTCAACCCCGAAGCACTCCAGGTCGATGATGTGATCGAACGGCCCGAGTTTGTGAAACGATTGTTCCTCGTCTCACACCTGTATCGTCTGCCCTCAATTCACTTCAACTGGTATCAGTTCGGAGCCGAGACGGACCCCGTTGCGTGGAACCAGCAGGCCATCGGCGAGAACAACGTCGTACAAGGCCTCGAACGACTGACACAACTGCGGAATGAACACGGGTTCCAAACGCTCATCGCTGTGTGGCCGCGCTTTACCGACGACGCCATTGAAGACTTGCACTTCATGCCTGACAGCAACGAACTCATCATCGAACGACTGGGAGACCTTTACGACATCTCCGTGACTCGGCTGTCTCACGGATTTCGAGAGCAACTCGCCGTTGACCCAAAAGCAACGAATCCACGGCTCGTCTATACTATAGGAGACTCAATTCACCCAAGCGCGGCAGGCAACAAAGTCGCGGCTGAGCTGTTGAGAGTCATGCTTTCAAAGGTGGATGATGCCGATGCATCGCCCCCATCCACATCCGATGTTGATCGTTCCGCTGGGCTCGCAGCCATCGATGCCGCCTTGAGAGCGGGCAAACCTGCGGAGAACGCGGACGCCGTCGCATATGCCATTCGCTATAACAATCGGGGCCAGCAACTCGAGGAGCAGGGCAAACTTGCGGAGGCAAAAGAGCAGTACCTGCTTGCTCTCGAAGCCGACCCAAATCATGCGGCTTCACTGCACAATCTCGGCGTGTTGGCACTTCAGAGCGGACAGGCCAGGGAAGCCCAGCGATACTTTGAGTCGGCTCTGCGTGTTGAACCCGACATGGAGGAAGCCCACCTCAACCTGGGGATGCTTCTCGCCAAAGCGGGTGATGTCAAACTGGCCATGCATCATTTTACAGAAGTGCTGCGCATTAACCCGCAATCAACCAAGGGCCACTTCAATCTCGGAGCACTCTTCGTCAATCACGGCGATGCTAGGACCGCTGAACACCACTTTCGAAACGTGATTGACATCGACCCCACATATGTCAACGCCCTGTTTCAGTTGGGTGATCTCAAGCTGCGTCAGGATGAACTCACCGCGGCTCAGGAGTGGTATGCACTCACACTCAAGAACGACCCTGAGCACGCACAAGCTCACAATCACCTGGGCGTTGCACTCGCACAGCAGGGACGCCTCACGGTGGCTCGCCAGCATTTCGCTGAAGCGACCCGCATCGCTCCCGGCTTGGCAGAGGCACGTGCGAATCTCACACGTATTGAGCAACAGATCAATAACCAGAGCGACAGGTGATGACTGAACCGTCACGCGTGCCCGATGCACCAACGTCATCCCAAGCTTGACCTCCTCGATCAACACACGATGAAATCACAGACCGAGTACCTGACATTCAACCTCCCTGCGCGGATGGACTTTCTCAACATCACCCCGGACGTCGAACGCATCGTCCAAGAGAGCGGCGTGCAGGAAGGACTCTGCCTCGTCAACGCGATGCACATCACGGCAAGCGTCTTCATCAACGATGACGAGTCGGGCTTACATGCGGATTACAAGAAGTGGCTGGAAGAACTCGCTCCCTTCGATGCCTCGCCACAACGTTATCAGCACAACCGCACGGGCGAAGACAATGCCGATGCTCACCACAAACGCCAGATCATGGGCCGCGAAGTCGTCGTTGCCATTACGAACGGCCAACTCGATTTCGGTCCGTGGGAGCAAATCTTCTACGGCGAGTTCGACGGTCGCAGACACAAGCGAGTGCTGGTGAAGGTGATCGGGGAGTAGTTAATTTGCCATGTCCGGACAGAAAATAATCCCACGGCCCCAGCGTGAAGAGCGGAGTGACGAATGTCTGCCGTGCTTGAATTCCGTCCCCTACGTACGTTCGTCTCGCGGAGCGAGACGACTAATTTGGAGTTTTCCGACAAAGCTTAGTATCAGACATGGCAGGTCGGAGTCTTGGGAGTCATTCTGGAGACGACAGCGGCTCGTGCTGGAAGCAGAAGGAACTCAACTCATGCACATGCCCCGGCCCATCAATATGTCGAACCCAGGGCTTACGCATCGAATTTGGATGTGTGAAAGACTTTGAGCAAGTAATTGGGGTCAAGAGCGCAGGCCATGCGTTTGCATTTGGCGCCGCTCCTGGCGGAGTTGGCTGAGTGTCAAGCGTCTCACGGCGTCGAGGTTGGCGGCACCGTGGCGGTCCTGTTGGCGGCGAGCGTCTTCGTTCGGCGCGCTTGCCGACAGGCTCGACGCCGAAGCTCACGTCCAGCACCCAGTGTTGCGAGTTCTCGATGCTCCAGTGTCGGCGGATGGCGTGAGCCAACCTCTGGGCTCGGGGCGGATGACTGCTGAGGGACAGCAGTAATTCCCACGAGTCCTTCCTCTCCACCGTGTGACGCAAGACAGTCACAACCAGCGTTCTCAGGTCTTTCCAGCGGGTCCGTTGCGGATGATCGCGGGGGACCTCGATGACATGACAAGTCTGCTCCTCGTGACGGCCATGCCCGGCCTCGAACGTCTGATGCACATCGTGCTTCATGCCGGCGAAGTCGGTTTGCGTTCCCTCTTCGAACAAGCGCTGCATGTCTTGGGCGAGTCCCGCCTGATAGCCCTTGAGCGCCAACACGGAGCGGCTTTATTGCTGGCGAATCTGCGCGGCAATCTCCTTCTGCGTCCCCGCCCTCACACTCGACCTCGCCGCAGCAAGAACATCCCCTCACGCCAAGACTGACGTCGACCAATCGGTGCGTAAGCCCTGATGTCGAAAATTCTTGCGATGAGATAACTTGGGACCGACAATAGTCAATCTTTGTCAGTTCTGCACTCGCACTGCTTGAGTAACTATCAATCACACAGGTCCATCAAGTGGGCTTTGCCTATCTGTCGCAAATCGCGGTTTCTTACTCACAACCAGCAGCGCCGGACGTGGAGAGCAGTGCCCACCACGACACGACCCGTGGAGAGGCATCATTGGATCGATAATCATCAAGCCTTGTCAGCAACGGACTCGCACTGCTGGACAATCGAGCATTCAGGCCCGGAGGGATCTCCCAAAGCCTCTCGCATCCCAATGAGGGGCTTTCGACCATTTTTATGGTTTCTGTGCAGGAGCTTGTTCGAGGAATGACCTCTGCCTGCTGAGAGGCCCTCCTGCATGACACCTGAAGAACAACTTTCGAATTGTTCGAGCTCTCCGAGTTGGCCAGAGCTGACCTATCTCTTTTTTGGAAATCCAATTATGTTCCCCAACGAGACCGCGATGATTTGAAGTCGAGCAACAACGAGTCGATGAAAACTGGCTGAAATCGCTCAATAACCGATAAAAGTATGCGAGATGCTATCGAGTTAATCGCATGGCATATCGATCTCGAAAGTGTACGTCACGATGGATCGAATTTTTAGTGAAGTGTCGCAACATTCAGACGTTCTGATTCTGGGTTCTAGCATCACAGCTCTGATGACAGCCAGCTTTCTCCAGCAGGAGAATCCGGGCTTCGACGTCACCGTGGTGGGACCGAGACCTGACGAGGAAAAACGACCACTCGTCGGCGAGTCACTCATTGAGCCTTCGACACTTCTTTTCTACAAAATGGGGTTGGGCAAATATCTCGAGCGCGAGCACTATCTCAAGAACTCCCTAACCTACTATCACAAACTTCGTCCTGAGGATGCTGCTGATCGTCGTTACTCGGTTCATGCCACCGACGGTCTCATCCATCTGTCTCGGCAGCTGCACCGTCCTCGATTCGATCGTCATCTGCGCGACCATGCGGAGTCGCTGGGCGTCCGTTTTCTCGACGGGAAAGCCGTCTCCTACAAGGGGAGATCGAAACCAGATGAGATGTCCCTGAGACACGAAGTCGGCGTTAAAACCGAGGAACGAACGCTCACTCTGTGCAGCCACTGGATCATCGATGCCACAGGACGGAATCGCTGGCTGGGGAAGCAACTCACAACTTACGATCGACCCTCAGAGATGCAACGCAGTTCGCTGTGGTTCCATCTGGCAGACTTTGAACCATTCCTCGGCAAGATCGACGCAACTCAACGACGACCACTGTCATACAACAAATGGGAGGTGACTCATCATTTCATGGGGCATGGTAATTGGGTCTGGGGGATCCCGCTGAAGTCTCCCGATCACGATCAGTTGATGTCGATGGGCATCACCTACCGACCGGATCTGTTCCCGCACCCCATGAAAACCATAGATGACTTCCTGACTTTCATGGATGGTGAACATCCCGTTGTCTCCGAAATGATCCGCACCGGGAATGTGCTCGATACGAATGTGCTCAACAATTATCTGTACCGTGCTGATCAGGTCTATTCACCCCAAGGCTGGTTCCTCCTTGGCGATGCGGCCCATGCGGTCGATCCACTGTACAGCACCGGTCTGACCCTGACGGTCTTCCAGATCGAACAGGTGAATGCCATTATCCAGGGACAGAAAGCCAGGACGATGTCCTCTGGTGATGTCCGAGCTTTGGAATCGCTCTGGCTGTCGTTTGCCAAACAGCGGGGCAAAGAGGTTGGTCAACAGTACGAAGTCATGCATGATCCGTTTCAAGCGAGCATGCGGCGATACTGGGACACACACACGTATTTTGAGGTCGTTCTACCCAGCTGGTGGAGCGGACTTTTCTGCGATCCCAAGGCAGCTCGTGTCCTGCGGCGTCTCTTCGGACTCAACACCATCGCCACAGCGGCATCAAAGCTCCTTTTTTCGCAAGTCTCTCAGCGACTGGGAAAGAACATTTCCCAGTCAGACTTCAACCGCACGACCGACTTGATGGATCTCGTCAATCCAGAATTTGATTGTGCCAGTGACCTGATCCCCGGCAAGTTCGCAGACCTATTCAAAAAGCGAGTTCGCTTCCGAGAGGATTTGATGCGGATGGCTGGACGTCATCGCACGCTCGCCCAACTGCCAGTGATTGCACTGGAGTCGTTGCTCAGTCACATCGTCCCACTCTTCTTGCGAAGCACTGGCATTTGCGTCAACAAAGAACCGTTCATGAAGCCAGAGAGATTGCCGATCGAACTGGAGTCAATGGATCACCAAAGTGCAGCGTGAGAATTCTTAAAGTGACGTGTGGAGTGCCACTGTTGGCTTGTCCCCAGGATATTCGGCACAGTGTTTGTATTTTCAGATGATTGTGTTGGATCCTGAAGGCTGATTGCAAGACTTGCGTCCCGGTGAGGCTGAGAGGGTCTCAGAAGATGGCTGTGTTGAGACCAAAGCGCAGCTGAGATCGCTTCGACGCGAGGGGGGGCCTTCGGCGAAGGGCGCTTAGTGCGGCGCCTCGATAAGCCTAGCGCCCTCTGCGTCGGTTGGGTAAGGTGGGCCTTCTTGTCTCAAGGAGGACAGAGGATGCAGTCTTACTCGAAGGAGTTTCGCCGGGATGTGCTTGCGGCTTGCGATGCAGGTGGCGGAACGCGCGAGGTGGCGTTGGAGTTTGATGTCTCCGAATCGTGGGTCCGGCGGATCAAACAGCAACGACGGGAGACAGGTCAGATTGCTCCCAAGACGACGCGCCATCGAAGGCCCGGTTGGGAAGCGTGGGCCGATTGGTTGAGAGCCGCTGTGGCCGAGACACCCGATGCGTACCTGCGTGAACTTAAGGGGCGTCTCCAAGCCGAGCGTGGCATCGATGTTCATGAACACACGATCGGCGCGGCCTGTCATGCGCTGAACCTGACTCGAAAAAAAAGACACTCGTTGCCGCCGAGCAGGACCGCGAGGATGTCGTCCAAGCCCGCGCGCAGTGGCGAACGAAGCAGCCGCTGATCGACCCGGACCGGCTCGTGTTTCTCGACGAAACGTGGGCCAAAACGCATATGACTCGAACGTACGGCCGTTGTCCGATCGGGACACGCTTGATTCAACAGGTGCCCTGCCGTCGTTGGTCGACGACGACGTTTCTGGGAGCCATGCGGTCGACCGGCTTCATCGCTCCGCTGTGTGTGGACGGCGCGATTACTGCGGGGGACAGATAAGTGTAGCGTCCCCAGCGGCGGACCAGACTGGAATCATCGACCATTCGGCGTCCAAACGCCGCTACACTAAAGTGCCCGTGGCACTAACGGAAACATCTTCAAGGCGTGGGTCGAGCAACATCTGGTTCGCGAACTCAGCGCAGGCGACATCGTGGTGATGGACAACCTCTCAAGCCACAAAGTGGCGGGTGTGGTGGAGGCGATCGA
>JAJDEJ010000046.1 GCA_029259815.1 Planctomycetaceae bacterium
CGGTGTCAGATAATCCGAACAGAGTCACCAAGAGGCTCGCAGGGTTCGGGTCCTCGTTGTCATTGATGCCGCGCACTGCAATGACGTTTGGCTCCGAGGAGACCCGGGCTGTTGCTTCAAAAACCACCACGCGGTCGAAGCCCCGTGCCTCTCCGAGTCGATGACCATTGACGAACACTTCAGCCGCGTTGTCTGCGGCAGCCACAATCAACACATGTTCTGCCTCAGGGATTTTGACCTGCATGCGAAAATGAGTCGTCCCGACGGGAGCTGCGTTCGCTGCTGCGGGCACGGACCAGATCCACCGTGATTGCTCCAGCACATCACGGACGATGTCGCCAGTCAGCACGTGTTCGACGGTCTGGATTCGTGACTCAGCGGCATCGGTCTGAAGCACAGACGTGAGTTGCCCTCCCTGCCCGCGTCCATCAGTTTTGAAAGCATTCCTGTCGGGCACAGGCCATGTTTCGGTTGTCTGCCAGATGGCGTCGAGAAACTGCTCAGCGGTCATGCGTTTCGCCTGCGGTCCCTGAAAGACAAACTCTTCAGATTGAGAGTCGTCGTCGATGGCAACGGCCTGTGACTGGTAGGCGTGCGAGTTGGCAATGAGGTCGAGTGTCTGTTTGATGTCGTAGTCATGTTCCTGCAGGTGAACGGCGAGGTAGTCCAACAGGTCCGCGCTCCAGGGCTCGGTCTGCATCGCATCGACCGGATGTACGATGCCGCGTCCCAGCAAGCGTTGCCAGAGGCGGTTGACGATCGTGCGGGTCAGACGACCGTTGTCGGGATGCGTCATGAGCCCAGCGAGTTGCTTCAGTCGCTCGGGTTGTTCTTCGTTCTGAGCGATCTGTCCTAACTCCGGGAAGATCCATGCCGGCTCCGCGAAACGACCGCTGGGGACGTCGCAGCGATGGACTTCCAACGGCTTCGTCGAATACACAGCCGCAAAGTTGTAGGTTTCATCGAGGGTCCAGCGGTCGATGAAGCTGTCGTGGCAGGAGGCACACTTCATGTTGATGCCGAGCAGCACCTGTCCCACACTCTGTGCGAATTGAATCTCCGGTGCCTGAGACGAATTGACGTCGCCTCGCCACTTGATGCCCTTGATGAAGCCCTCTGAGTTCGGTGTGGGAGCGATCAACTCACGCACGAACTGATCGTAGGGCTTGTTGGTCAGCAGGGCCTGGTAGAGCCATCCAGTGATCTGTTTGCGTCCCCCGTCGATAAACCCGGTGCCGGCATAGGCATTGCGAAGCAGGTCGCTCCAGAATGTCAGCCAGTGTTCCGCATAATCCTGATCGCGTTCGAGTGTCTGTTCGATCAGACGCTGTCGCTTGTTCGGAGTGTCATCATCAATGAATGCCTGCAGCGCTTCGGGATCGGGTAGCAGACCGACAAGATCGAGCGTGAGACGCCGCATGAAGGTTGCGTCATCGATCGGCTGCTCACGGGCGAGATCGTACTCCGCTCGGTAGGCGTCGATGATCCTGTCGATGGGATTGGTGCGTCCGTCCATGACCGGAGGCAGTTCGACCACTCGCGGCAGGTGCGGTGGCTCGTATCGATCCTCCGCGAATGTAAAGCCGTCCTCCCAAGCGATGCCGTCGTCAATCCACCGACGGAGCGTCGCCACTTCCTCCTCGGACAAGCGGTCACGATCCTGCGGCGGCATTTGATTATCCGGATCGTCCGAAGTGACCAGCTCCATCAGCCGCGACTCATCAGCCTGCTTGAGGGTCACGACGTCCGCTTCGAGGAGCAACCCGCGCGTATTGATCGATAGTCCGCCCTCTGCCTTTTTCCCGCCGTGACATTCGACGCAGTGCTGACGCAGAATGGGCACGACGTCGTGTGCGAAGTCGACCTCTTTGCCCTGTGCATCAGCCTGCAATGTGGTGCTGACCAGCAAAACGAACTTGAGCAACCAATGAAGCGAGGGGATTCGATTTGTCATGATGGTGGAGCAGCGAAGGTTTGTTTTGACCACGGATTTCACGGATGACACGGATAAAAAACGATGTCTGCCGTCATCCGTGTCATCTGTGAAATCCGTGGTTCTTACTCTCCGATCTTCACTTGTTCCGGGTCGTAGTCAATGGTGGGGAACTGAGGATTCATGTCTTCGAGGGTTTTGACGATGATCTCGCTGATCGCGAGGTTGCGGTACCACTTCTGGTCGGCGGGGATGACGTACCAAGGGGCCCATTCGGTTGAACAGCGGGTGAGGGCTTCCTCGAAGGCATCGCGGTAGGCGTCCCACTGTTTGCGTTTTTCGAGGTCATCCAACGAGAACTTGTAGTGTTTTTCCGGGACGTCGAGTCGGTCCTGAAAGCGTTCGCGTTGTTCGTCCTTGGAAATGTGCAGGTAGAACTTGAGGATCTTCGTGCCCGTCTCGGAGAGCATCCGTTCGAAGTCGTTGATCTGCTGATAGCGTTTTCTCCACACCTTCTCGGGGGCGAGCTTGTCGACTCGGACGACCAGCACGTCCTCGTAGTGGGATCGATTGAAGACACCGATCATCCCTGCAGGGGGGACGGCCTGATGGACCCGCCAGAGGTAGTCATGAGACCGTTCGAGCGTGCTGGGGGCTTTGAAGGAAACGACCTTCACACCCTGTGGGTTGACGCCCATGAAGACCTTGCGGATGGTGCTGTCCTTCCCACCCGCGTCGGTTGCCTGCAAAACGATGAGCAACTTTTGTTTGCCTTCGGACCACAGGACCTGTTGCCATCGGATGAACTTGTCGCGCAACTTGTGGAATCGTTTCTCGGCCTGCTTCCTGTCGTCGCAGAATTCCCTTCCTTTGGTGGGAATGTCCGAAAGATTGACCTGCTGGTCGGGGGTCATCTGGTGTCGTGTCATGTCAGTTCCGCGATCGGAGAGAATCTGTCAGTTGAGGTCTTTCGGTCGCCAGACTTGGTGGAGTTCGACGCTCACGCCGTCAGCGAAAGTCTCCCAGTCCTCAACTTCGCATGACAGGTGAGCAATGGCGGCCGTCGGCATGCGGATATACTGGCTGGTGATGGTGCCGATGTATTCCTCGATTCCAGGATTGTGTCCCACACACAATACGCAGTCCCAATCGGGGGCGAGGGCCTGAACCATCTCTTGCCAGTCGTCGATGCCGGCGTGGTACAGATCAGTGACAGCCGTTACGCGATCGCCCAGGCTGCACTCGGCAGCGACGATCTTGGCGGTTGCCTGTGCACGGACGGCTGTGGAGGTCACAACGCGGTCAGGAGTCATGGCGTTCTCTTTCAAGAACTGTCCCATGCGAGGGGCGTCTCGCCGGCCGCGCGGGTTGAGTGGCCTGTCGAAATCCTGCAGGGTGGGATCATCCCAACTCGATTTGGCGTGCCGCATCAAGAGGAGAGTTTTCATTGCAGAGCCAACTCACTCGGGGGATTTGAAATCACGGTCAGACAGACATGTTACGTGCCGGGGGCTCGATGCGGGACAAACTCAGTCAATCGCTTCTGGTCTTCAGCACGCACGGACTCACAGACCATTTGATACAACTCTTCCTGCACCCGATAGGGCTCGCCCTCTGATTGCGTGCGTCGGATTTGCGTGCCGTCCGGCTGTAAGAGGGTCGCTTTGACGTTATCGAGGAAATACCGGTCAATGAACTGCAGCAGACGTTCACTGCATTCGGGATCTTCGACCGGAACCAGCAGTTCGATGCGTTTGTCGAGGTTGCGAGGCATCCAGTCTGCACTGGAGAGGAACACACGAGGCTGACCACCTTGATGAAAGCTGATGATGCGGGCGTGTTCGAGGAAGCGATCGATGATCCTGACAACTTCAATGTTCTCACTGAGTCCTGGGACTCCAGGTCGCAGGCAGCAGATGCCACGAATGTTGAGACGCACCTTGACTCCCGCTTGTGATGCGGCGTACAGAGCATCAATGACCCGGGGATCGACCAGCGCGTTCAGCTTCACGGTGATGCGGGCGTTCTGTCCCTGCCGCTTGCGTTCGATCTCCGAACCGATCAACTCCAGGATGGCATCCCGCAGGCCGATCGGAGCTGCTTCGAGTTTGCGGAAATTTTGAGGCTGAGAGGCACCGGTGGCTGCGTTAAAGAAGGCGACCGCATCGGCCCCAAGTTCATCATCACACGTCAATAAGCTGACGTCGCTGTACAGCCTGGCGGTGGATTCGTTGTAGTTGCCAGTCCCAAAGTGCACATATCTGCGGATGCCGTCCGGCTCACGACGCACGACAATGCAACACTTGGCGTGCGTCTTCAGTTTTTTGACACCATAGATGACTTGGGCTCCCGCTTCTTCGAGCGTGCGTGCCCAGCGGATGTTGCGTGCCTCGTCGAAGCGGGCCTTCAGTTCCACGATGACCGTGACATGCTTGCCATTCTCAGCAGCCCTGATCAGCGACGCGACGATGCGGCTGTCGCGACTCGTGCGGTACAAGGTCTGTTTGATGGCCAGGACATCCGGATCGTCAGCTGCCTCTTCGATGAAGTTGACGACCGGCTCAAAGCTCTCATAAGGGTGGTACAACAACAGATCACGCGAGGCGATGGCTTCGAACATCGTTGATCCATCGGCAATCTGGGTTGATCGCTGCGGAGTCCAGGAGTCGTCTTTGAGATCGTCAAATCCGGGACGCGTCGCCAGCGAGAACAGCCCTCCCAGATCGAGTGGCCCCGGGTGTTTGAACAATTCGGTTTTGCCGATGCCCAGTGCATCGAGCAGGAAGTGCACCGTGATCGGGCTGATGCTGGTCGACGTCTCCAGCCGGACGCATTCGGCTCCGCGGCGTTCCCGGAGCAGATCCTCCATCTCCGCAGTCAGGTCAGCGGCTCCCTCCTCCTGTAATGCCACATCTGCATTGCGTGTCACTCGAAAGGGAACGCATTCCACGACACGTTCGCTCTCGAAGAAGCGGTGCACGAACATCGCAATGGCGTCTTCCAGCAGCAGGTAGGCTAACCCTCCGTCGGACGGAAGTGTGATGAATCGTGAGAGTGTGCCACCCAGCGGGATGATCGCGAACCGATCGTCTTCCGTGTCTTCCGACGGCGACGTTCCGTTCGCTGGCACGTCTGTTTCGCTCTTGATCCGGACGCAAACACTGAGCGATTCGTTCGGCAGGAGCGGAAAGTCATTGCGATCGGTGACGGCCATCGGTGCCAGGACTGAGAAGATCTCACTTTCGAAATACCGCTCCAGAAAAGACAGCTGAGCTTCACTGAGGTGCTTGGGGGGGACTGACTGAACTCCTTTTTTCGCCAGTTGGGGAGCCAGGTCATCGAAGTAGCAGGCGTATTGATTGCGTTGCAATTCACGGACTCGCGCATCGATCATCTGCAATTGTTGCCCCGGTGACAGACCGGACGGATCGGGGTGAGTGATCCCTTGTTCCTGCAGCATGCTCAGCCCGCCCACTCGGACGCGAAAGAACTCATCGAGATTGGATGCCGAGATCGCCAGAAACTTCAGGCGCTCCATCACAGGCACACTCGGGTCCAAAGCCTCATCCAGCACCCTTTGGTTGAATTCCAACCAGCTCAGTTCTCGGTTCAGATACTGTGGGGACTTGTTCGTCATGGAATCTCAGGCAGTGGCGAAGGCGATGGAGTCGGTCGTGCTGTTCGTTGGCATTCAGGAATCAAAGACGTTCATCAGCGCCCCCCTGCTCTGAGCAAGACCCGCAGACCGAAGATCTCTTCAAACAAGGTGCGAGCATGCTGCATCGCCAGTTGCTCGACGGACAGGTCTGACAATGTGGGGACCGTGATCACCAGTCGATCAGCTTCAATCTCGCAAGTGATCTCCCCCACACGTTGGCTGCGGGACGTATCGAGGGCATCAGCCAACCGTAAGATGGCGGCCATCTTGGCAACAGCGACACGTTGGTTTCTCTCCAGACTCCCGTAGTACTGATGAGTCGGCTTGGGGGAAGCTCGGCGGTGGTAGCGAGCGACGAGCGCGATGAGGGTCAAGTCTTCCTGCGTCAAACCAAACAACTCACTGTTCATGATGAGGTACATTGAGTGCTTATGCAGACTCGATTGATTGACAAACGAGCCGATCTCATGCAACAGCGCAGCGACGTGGAGAATCAACGCGGCTCGGTTGTCCAATTGATGCTCACTGGCGAGGGCGTCAAACAGGGCATTCGCCAATCGAGCAACGTGCGCAGCATGCTTGCCATCAATGTGATATTTGAGCCCCAGTTCGCTGGCAGAACGGACGATCTGATTGCGAAAGTCGTCCGTCCACACGTCCGCCGTGGCCATTTCCTGCAAGAGGCCGTCACGCAAGTTGGCGTTGCTGATGCGGATCTGATCCAAATCCAGAATGCGGGCGAGTTCCAGGTAGACGAGCATGGCCGGTCCGAGTGTCTCCGCCTCCTGAAACGTCACGCGATATTTGCGAACGACTTCGTCGGTTGTCAGATGAAGGATGTCGTAAGCCAACTCACCAAGTTCGGCGACCGTCACGCGCGCCAAAGAGGTCGGATCCCATTCGCGAAGTAACTGCCGGGCAGCAAACCTCATGTCACCCCCCAACGCGATCATCTCCGAGCGGACATCCGTATTAATGTGCTGAGGGAGTTGCTCAATCGTCCGCAGAATCTGACTCTCCATCAATTCACGGATCTTGTACGGAGACGCCCGATACCCGCTGAGGGATTCCCGCAGTCTCATCGATCCCAGTCGATACGAGTGCGAGTAGGCCACTTCGCCACTTTCGACAAGCAGGAGTTCCGTGCTACCACCACCAACCTCGGAGATGATGACTCGCGACTGCATGAGTTCGTCATGCTCACGAAGTTGCGGCTGAATACTGCGGTAAGTGATACGATGGACTTCGGTCGTGTCGATCGCATCCACCGTGAACCCGGTGGCGACATAAATCCGATCGAGAAACGCGAGTCGGTTGCTCGCCTCACGAACAGCACTCGTCGCGACCACGCGCACATCGTCAGCCGAGATAATGCGATACTCTTCCAGTGTCTTGGCGTATCGCTTGAGGACGCGCACACAGTCCTCAATCGTCGATCGAGCGATTTCCCCCTTGGTGAAGGTGTCTTTTCCCAGACTCACGCCTTGCGAGAGAGTCTCCAGGCCCCGGACCGCCCCTGCCGCATCAATCTCAGCGACGGCCATGCGAATCGAACTGGTGCCGACATCGATCACAGCCACAGGCCGTGCGGCATTCGAGATAACCGGGATTTCTCCTGAATCAGTCATAACCCTTGAGGATTCTGGCCTTTCATTGACTCACACGCCCACTCACTCAGACGACATGCCATTCACCATTTTCTCGGCCCATGCCGCTGCACCGAGCACTCCTGCATCGTCCCCCAACTCGGCGGCCACCACTTTGAATGAGTCTTGATACGCGAACATCACACGGTCCTGTGCGGCAGTCATTACGTCCCGGACAAACAGCTTGGGCATCGCTTCCACGAGTCCACCGCCCAACACGACCACGTCTGGTGAGATCATGTGGATCACCCCGGCAAGAGCCGTACCGATGTGACGGGCCGCATCGCGCACGATCTGCTCCACGACTTCGTCACCCGCTTTGATTGCATCCGCCAGTGTGCTGCTCTTGATCAAGCTCAGATCCGTTCCCGCTGCTTTCTGCACGAAGGGGGCTTCGCCACGATAGGAAGAGCGAGCCACACTGGCAGAGACGGCCAAGCGACTCGCGACCGCCTCCAGGCATCCTCGTTGTCCACACCCACATAATGGGCCATCGGGGATGACAGGGATGTGTCCAATCTCCACACACGAGCAACGACTCCCACGGAGAATTGAACCTTCGTAGATGCATCCCCCTCCGATACCAGTGCCGGGGAAAACACCGATGACTGTCCGCACTCCCTTGGCTGAGCCAAATCGATACTCTCCAAAGACTCCCGCATCGACATCATTCGCCACCGCGACGGGGCAGTCGAATTCCTGCTGCAGCCGCTTCTTCATTGGCACCTCTCCCCAACCTAAGTTCGGAGGGTCGAGAATGACGCCTTTCTCCATATCGATCGGACCGGGACAACCGATGCCGATCCCGGCGATCTCTGAAATATCGACCTTTGCGTCCGTCAATGCATCACGGATCGTCTCCGAAATCCGCTCCAGACCCGACTTGACACCGAGGTGTGCCTTGGTCTTCTTGCGGTTCGATCCGAGAGGCTTGAATTTGGAGTCATAGACCTTCGACAGCATCTTGGTGCCACCGAGATCAAAACCGATCCACTTATGTGTTTGTTCCGCCGCCATTTTCAGTTTCCCTTCTGTTCCCTTCGAGAATAGCTGATTCAGCGACCCGCCGCACGTGTCTGGCGATGTGGGAATCGCCCTTTGTTTGACCTGCGAAAGGCGTTACGCTTCAACAGATTGTCAGGTCGAGAATCGTGTGACACGTGATCTAGCAATCCGATGGTTGCTCCGGGTAATCGTGGGAGACACGAGAAATCACGAGCACGACTTTGCTGAAATCCTGCGCAACTTTTCCTCCTCGCTGTGCAGGATCACCTCCATTCGAATGAGTCCCACGCGATGAACGACCCTGCCTCCACTGCCTCAGACCATCAGCCGACGAGCATCCTGAGACAGATCGGCACTGCGCTGACGTCTCTGATCCTGTTCGCCGCCGCTGGTGGACTCGTGTTTGTGTGGGGAATCTGGGATCCCCTCTGGGGCCGCGGGATGCAAATCTCGGTGACCTATGGCATTGTGTTGCTCAGTCTGTTGAGTCTGCTGCTGTGGTTTGCGGCCTTTTCGACGTTTCGCTGGACAACCATCGCTGTCGCTTTTGCTCTGTTTGTCATTGTAGCCGGAGGGATCGCATTCTCGGTTCGGGAGGTCGAGTTTAGTGGCGACATGGAAATGATTCTCCACCCTCGCTGGAAACCGACGCAGGATCAGCTCGTTCAACGACACCGTGAGGCACAAGAGCACGTCGATGTGATTGAGACACCGACATGGGACGTCTCAATGCTGAGTGACGAAGACGTTCCCGCGTATCGCGGCGTCCATCGCGACGGCATCATCATCGGCCCGCCGCTGCGGACAGACTGGACCGCAACTCCACCCACGGAATTGTGGCGACAACCGTGCGGCGGCGGGTATTCGTCCTTCTCCGTTGTTGACGATTTTCTCGTGACACTCGAACAGCGAGGCGAGAATGAAGCCATCATCTGCTATGACGCCTCGACCGGCCATGAACGCTGGGTCCATGAGTACCCGGCCTCGTTTTCCGAAGCCCTTGGAGGCTGGGGGCCACGTGCGACACCAACGATTGATGGAAACAGTGTCTTCTCTTTCGGGGCCTTGGGCGATGCGGTCGCGGTCGACCTGTTGACGGGAGACGAGCGCTGGTCAAAGGACCTGCTGGCAGAGAATCGATCACCCGTCACGTGGGGCATGTGCGGCTCGCCGTTAGTCGTTGCCGAGCAGGTGATCTTCGTAGCGGGAGGTCCGCAGGGAGATGGACTGGTCTCGCTTCACCGTGACACGGGCGATGTCATCTGGCAACGTCCGGGTGTCGATCTACTCAACGCTCCGGGCGTCGAGAATCGAGCCGGCTACAGCTCGCCGCAGCTGGCAACAATCGATGGCATCGAACAGATTCTGATCTTCGACGGTGAAGGACTTCGCGGTCATGACGTCTCCACTGGCGAACAGTTGTGGTTCCACCCGTTCAGAAATGGTGCAGGTGTGAGTGTGGCTCAGCCGGTCGTGTTCGAAGATGGCCGCATCTTTCTCTCGATGAGCTACGGCGTCGGATGCACAATGATTCAAGTGTCCCGTGATGGCGACGCTTGGGCACAACCCGAGGAGTTGTGGAGCAACAAGAATATGAAGTGTAAGTTCACCAGCCCGGTTCTCCACGATGGATATCTCTATGGTCTGGACGAAGGCATTCTCGTGTGCCTCGATCCAGAGACAGGCGAACGCATGTGGAAGGGAGGCAATGAGGGATTGCGCGGCCGCTTCTACCACGGACAGATTCTGCTCTCCAACGATCGCCTCGTGGGCTTCACGGAACGGGGTGATCTCGTGTTGGTCGAGCCGAATCCGGAGGCATACCATGAGTTGGCACATCTCCCCGTGTTTGACACGAAGAAAGTCTGGAACCCTCTCGCCCTCAGCCGCGGCCGCGCATTCGTCCGCAGTCACGAAGAGATGGCCGCCTTCGATATCTCCGCTCAATGATTCTCATGGCGAAGCGTGATTGAGTTCCTCGCGAGCATGCCAGTTGCCCGTTATCGTAGGCGGCATGAGCGAGCCGATTGCGTATCTCAACGGCACATGGGTGCCCTTCTCCGAGGCGAAGTTGTCGGTTGCTGACCTGGGCATTGTGCAGGCGGCAACCGTCACGGAGATGATCCGCACGTTTGGCCATCAACCGTTTCGTGTCGAACAGCATCTCACCCGGCTTCGCCACTCGCTCCGGGCGACAGGCATCGCTGAGCCGACACTCGTCGCATCACTGCCTGATATCATCAATCACATCACCCGTGAAAATGCATCACTGGTTCCAGCGGACCATGATCTGGGCATCGTCATCGTCATCACAGCCGGACTGCAGCCGATGTACGTGGGAACCTCAGCGACGCCTGCAGGTGGACCCACGATCTGTGTGCATACGTTTCCGCTGCCGTTCAAGCGATGGGCCGACAGGTATGACACGGGCGTCCATTTGATCGTTCCGTCCGTTCGCGCGATGCCACCAGCAGTGATCAATCCACACATCAAATACCGCAGCCGACTTCATTGGTTTCTTGCTGATCGAGAGGTTCGTTCGACCGATCCCTCTGCGATGGCACTCCTCGCAGATGAACAAGACCATCTCACTGAAACCAATAGCGGTAATCTGATTCTCTTCGATGGTGAGTCGCTCCTCACTCCTCGAGATGACCGCGTGCTGCCCGGTATTAGTCAGGATGTCATCTTTGAACTGGCTGAATCGAACGGCATCAGGCGGCAACAGCGAGACTTGTGTGTGGAGGACGCACACGCAGCGGCCGAGGCATTTGTCTCATCGACAACTTACTGTCTACTCCCTGTCACTCGCGTCAACGATCGTGCGATTGGTGCGGGAACTGTCGGCCCGCTCTTTCAACAGCTCGCCAAGGACTGGTCGGTACTCGTGCAGACCGACATCATCGCTCAAGCACAACAGGCAGGACGCAACCGCGCCTCATGAATCGATTCACTGAGCATCTCCAATTCTATCGCCAGTTTCGACAACGTTTTGAGACCACGGGGGCAGTGGCGCCTAGCAGTCGGTTTCTCGCACGGGCGATGACCGGCTCTCTTCTGACACGTCAAGGGCCTCTGCGAGTCCTCGAAGTCGGCCCGGGCACCGGGGCAGTGACAGGAGAGATTGTGCGTCGTCTGCCGCCGGGGAGTCGCTTCGAGCTTGTCGAGATCAACCAAGAGTTTGCCGACCTCCTACGGCATCGGTTCGAGCATGACGCAGACTTCGTGAAGGTCGCCGAGCGTGCGGCTGTGCATTGTTGCCCCCTGCAGGAGTTTCAAACGGATGAGCCGTTCGACGTCATCGTCTCCGGCCTGCCGTTCAACAACTTTCCTCCGCCTCTCGTCGAAGAACTGATCGACCACTGTCTGTCACTCCTGGCGCCGGGTGGTGAGATGGCATTTTTCGAGTATATGTTCGTGCGGCCCCTACGCCGAAAGGTGTCACAACCGGAAACGCGTGAACGTTTGGGGCAGATCGAAGCGATACTGCAACAGCGGTTCTCGCAGCATCGCATTCGGACCGACTGGGTCTTCGCGAACGTGCCGCCTGCCTGGGTCCAGCACTTACGAATGGACGAGAAGGGCGTCAGCGCGAGTCCGTCGGAGCGTGTTGACACGTTGTGACTTGCTGCTTCAGTGGAGGCTAGTGGTCCGTCATAGCTTGATTTTCGGGTGGCGGGGTCAGAAGCGAAGCGGATGGCCCCGGCGTGAGGGCGCGGAATGTCAGGGCCATCCCGTTGGTCTGACCCTGCCACCCAACCCGAATTCCTAGCTGTGACTCCGGTCAGAACAGCTCGGGCAGTGGACGACCATTCTCCTGGACGAAGTAGCGCGGTCGCCCTCGGTCATCGAGGTACGTACCATCGAGAGAAACGCCCATGTGACGATAAATCGTCGCCGCGAGATCACCGGGTGTGACCGGTCGATCGGCGATCTCACCGCCTTGATGATCACTCGCGCCGATGACCTGACCATGCCGCAGTCCGCCGCCAGCGAGGCTCATGGACATCACCACAGGCCAATGATTGCGGCCGTCGACGCTGTTCTGTGTGCCCATATTGGGCGAGCGACCGAACTCGCCCATTGCGATCACGAGCACTTCATCAAGGAGCCCCCGTTCTTCGAGATCGCTGACGAGCGTCGTCAGCAAATGGTCAAACAGCGGTAACAGTGGTTTGAGCCCCTTCGAGATGCCGCCGTAGACTCCACCTGGAATGCCGTGATTGTCCCAGGTGCCTGACGCTGTGTGATAGCTGAGGTCCAGGGTGACGAAGCTCACGCCCGCTTCGACCAGACGCCTCGCGAGGAGCGTTTGTTGACACCACAGGTGATCGCCGTATCGTTCTCGATTGCTGGCGGGTTCTTGTGAAAGATCGAATGCCTGTTGAGCTCGATGTCCGAGCAGCATGTCGAGTGCCTGCTGACCATACTGGTCGAGCGCCCCCATCGCCCCACCCTGATCGAGTCCACTCCGCAGACGATCGAGGTCCTGCATGAGTGAGGTGCGGTCGTTGAGTCGATCGTGATTGAGGGCGCTGGGCATCTTGAAGATGTTCGCGCCGGTTGTCTTGCCGAGGTCCTTTCCCAGTAAGTCGTACGAGGGTAAGACGGCTGCCTTGTTTCCATCAAACGGGTCGAATTGTTTGCCGAGATAGCCACCCCACGCGACGTGCGAGAAGTGTTTTTGGAAGGCAACATAGGGCGGCATGGCCGGATGATTGGCACCATGATGCTTCCCAACGATCGAACCGATCGCCGGGTAACGGTCCCCCTTGGGATTCGTGCGTGGGGCGGCCTCGCGGTTGCCCGTCTGCATGACCTGATTCGGCTGATGACTGCTCTTTGCGCAGTCGACCGACCGAATCACAGTGAAGCGATCGAGCATGGCTGCCTGCTTCGGCAGATGCTCGCAGATCTGCACTCCCGGTAGGGCAGTCGAAATCGGAGCGAACGGACCGCGATTGTTGAAAGGCCGGTCTGGCTTGGGGTCCCACGTATCGATGTGACTCGGTCCGCCCGTCATCCACAGCAGGATCACGCTCTTGTGACTCATCGCCTCACCGACTGCAGTTGCCTGTGCCTGCGTCTGCAATAGTCCGGGGAGACTCAGCCCTGCCAACCCTGCCATCCCCGCCTTGAGCATGTTCCGTCGACTGAGGACCGTCAGCCCCTCCCGCTCTAACGGCAGATAGCTGTTGAAGGCATGATCGCCATGTTGCAACGCGTGTGACATGGTGTCTCCATCGAGCCGGGCGGGAGAAGGCTCTGTCGTGGTGGGTGGGCGCAGCTCGAATGTCCTAGACGCAATCCATTCTAGTTTAGCATAGGATGACAGCAGTTTGCCCTGCAATCAAGATCGTCCCCAGAGGTTGAGTGAAGGTCAGGGCAAAATGTTGTTTCACAGTGGGAAGACTTTGCGGCTCACCGTTTCACGTCAGTTTCATTGATTGCCAACGACTTGCGTCGATTTAGCGTGCCGTCAAACTCTGCCCATCTTGAAAAACCATTTGGCCCTGGAGTGAAGGTCGGTGTCTCGTATTCGATTCAACCCGATCCGGCATGTTCTCGATTTCGATAGAGGGATGGATCGACGGCTGTCAACATTTGATCGACATTCAGGTCTTGAGCAATGAATGCGGAGATTTTATTTGTTGGTTCTGCCGGATTGGTCACCAATTCTTTGTAGTCAACCTCAAGAAGGTCCATACCAGACTGCGTAGCCAACCAGGCGAATAGCTTTTCCAAGTGCGTCGAAAATGCAGACTTGATGACTGCAGGGTCGGGAACTGAAACGCCGCGACGAAGGAGCATCTTCTCCTGTGAGGCGATGACTTCGTCGACATTCCGCCGCATGAAGATGACTTTGTACGACTCATTGTTCGGCAAGTCATAGAGCAACTGCGAGATCATCTTGACCGCCTTCCCGCGAGCATCGGGAAGCCATGCTTTGTCTGCCGTGATCTTCTTGACTCGCTCGAACTCGTAGTAGCCTTTCGGATTGTCCGTGTCAGCGACCCTCACTCCATCGGTCAATAGTTCAAGGCCGCCCAGGGAAAGCATCTGCATCATCAATGACGTGCCCGACCGAGGAAGGCCGGAGACGATCGTGATTTCCCGAGGCTCAGACATCTTGTACTTAGAGATTGACGTTCAAGAACGGCTTGGCGACGAATGCAGCGACCATCGAAATCACGAACCAGTAGATGACCCAATTGTTGGTGCCCGCGGTCAATGCATCACGCTGAGGATACGTGACTTCAATCGACTGAACGATCGAGTCTGGGGCAAACGGTGTTTCCCGTGGATGCATCACGACTTCGTTCCAGTCCCATGCAGGGCGTTTCTGACTCGTCGGCTCGAATGCACCACCCACGACAAATTCTTTCAGGGACGTCTCACCACCAATCTTGAACTCGAGTTGATGCTGACCGTCTCTGATTGGCATGACCTTCCAGCAAACCATGTTCTTGCTGCTCACACGAACCGGGCCCGCGATGACCTCCACGGCATCGTTCGTATTCAACGTGATGGCCTGCACCGCATCCGTCGATTCATCAGCCAATTGTACGGTCACGACAGATTCTTCACCAATGCGTAATGGCCGAGCCTGATACCAAAGTGACATCTGTCCTAAGATCAGGATCATCGGGATCATCAGGACGGCCAGCGGGATCAATGCATGCAGTATCAGCCGGAGTGCTCCGGTCAACAGACGACCCTGGCTCCGCAGGCTGACGCCCAAATCATCTTTGAAGAGGGAGAGCGCAAGCATGTTGGCTTTGATCTGATCACGAGTCCGCTTGATGGCTGATTGATTGGACGTGTACTTGAAGACGACCAGCATCAGCACGCCAGTGACCACGCCAATCAGCGTCGCAGAGAGCCAACCCGGCAACCATTCGATCGGCGCAAGCAGTACCTGTCCGATCGGATTGGCGATGGAGTTCAATGAGACTGCAATCTGCGTCAGCATGGCAGCCTATTCGATGTAACCAAGGCCACGAAGTTGGTCGGCCACTTGGGCCTCAGCGTCTTCCTCGCCGATCCTTTTCAACTCGTTCTCGACCGCAGTGTTGATCAATTCATCGACGTTGCTGTAACCCGCTTGCTCTGCTGCTTTCTTTGCTCGTTCGTACAGTCCGTCGTCAATATTTGTTTTGGGCATGATCGTGTCACTTCCGGAACTCTTCTTGCACTATGATTTGTAAATACTCTGGCCTGTCATCGTGCTGGGTGTGGGCAACCCGAACTCCTGCAGAATGCTGGGCGCGACATCGACGAGTGATGGATCAGTCTTGTCGATCGACTTATTGCAGAACAAGACACCGGGGACTTCCAATGCGTCAGCACAGTGATCGGCGGCCCAGGCAGACGTGTTATCCCGCAGGGTGTCTTCGCTGAGTTCGCCGAGACACGTTTCCCACGAAGCCCGGTAACCTCGCGCGTAGCCGATGATCAAGTCAGGCGCAAGTGCCGTGGCGTCGCCAGCGTAAATCTCGCTCGAACGATAGACGTTGCGAATCACCTGGTTGCCGTTCACATCGCGTACAGACTCCAGTTGCATCTTCAGTCGCCTGAGCAGTTGCTCCTGCTCTTCTCCCGGCTCAACGACTCCATCGGCTTCGCGTCCCTTGAGGTTCAAATACAAACCGTTGATCCCCAAACCATAGGCTCGCGTGCGTGACCAATCCCCATTCACCAGCACGTTGGTGCACTCGCGCGGATTGAGGTATCCCGAGTCACGCAGCCAGGAGTTCAGATTAAACTGTCGGCCGAAATTGGCAAAACCATGATCGCTCATCACGATAATTGTCGCTTTTCCACTGTAGCGATCGTTGATATCTCCGATGATCGAATCCAGTCGCTGGTACAAATCTCTGACATACTGAAAACGACTGGCTGCTTCCGGGCTGCTGATCAGGGGATGCTGCGTGTTTCCATCCGATTCATCCCACCAGAAAATGTGTGACTGCAGATCGCTGCTGGAGAAGTAGAAGAACAGCAGACCGTCTTCGTAATTCTCCACGGCATACTCAAACAGAGCGAGTCGCTCTTCAAGGACGTTTGTTGCCTGTCGTCGGAATTCATCATCGTTGAAGACGCCATTCGTCCGTGCTTTGTGGTCTTCCTGGAATCCTGTGGTGTAGAACAGTCCGAGTTCCTCGGAGACGTTTTCAATGAAATCGTCCGGCTCCGAAAGTTGGACTGCCGGATCGGAGGGATTGACGTTGATGGGGGTGACGTACAGCCGAAAGTTTGGAGCAATTTCTTGGAGGAAAAAACGGCAGATGCCGCTGGCGTGTTGGTTGGGGATCAGTTTGGGAGTCGAGATGGCGAAGTCCAGCTTGGTCCAGCGGCTCCACTGCCCTCGTTGGAGCATGATTTTCTGATCTTGAATCTCCAGCAATACGGCGTCGGACTGTCGGTCACGATGGACTTCAAATTCGATTTCAATCGGTGTCGGCGACTTTCTAAAGCTGTCAGGCGGTCCGATGAGTGTCGCCCTCGCTGAGTCGTTTTCGAACCTCAGCTTCGACCGAATCCCGCCACCCTCTCTCACTCCCGCCGCGGGCGTATCTTCGCTGAAGTATTGATAGGTTCCGTAGGTGCCGAGCATGTCGGGCGTGCCCATGCCGGAGACACAGCGGTGATGACCATATTGCGACGGGCTGGGCGGGTAGTTTGACGGCAGGTCGTAGAAGACGGAGTCGATCTTCTGTGCATCCAGATAATCCCAGAATGGCACGCCTTGTCGACGCAGCACTGTTTTTGCTGGCTTGTGATTGAACGGCCAGAAGTCCAGTTGCAGCTGATGATCCCCCCACTCGACAAACCCCTCGGGAGTCAACGTTTCGGCCGCCGCAAAGTAGGGTTTGCAGTGTTCGTGCGGATGGCGATGGATGAAGTCGAAGATGCCGTGAGAGCCGGGACCGGACCCATTGATAAAGTTGGACCAGGCGACGGGGCTCTGTGGAGGAATACTGGTGCCCAGTTTGCTGAAGCCACCGGACGCGGTCATCTTGGCAAGATTGGGGAGGTCCCCCGCCTTCATCATCGCTGCACTCAACCGAGGGTCCATGCCATCGATTCCAATGACAATGACCTTCTTTCCCAAGCTCCGCGAGACTCGGTTGGGGCCGCCCACAAAGTAGCTGGTCGCACCAACACCCGCTGCGACTGCTGCACAGGCAGCCCCCGTGAGGAGCTTGCGTCGGCTGACGATTCCCTCGGATTGATTGTCCCTCATGCGACTTCCAACTCTGTCTCTTGGGCACTCAGATCGACCGCTTTCCGGTCACCAACCTCTAAGACTCGACCGTCCATATAATCCGGAACTGGGCAGCCGAACATCTCCAGAACAGTCGGAGCGATATCAAGCAGCCTTGGGTGGGTTGTCACAATTTCATGGTTGGCAAACAGGACTCCGGGCACCACAGACGGGTCGACGCAATGATCGCCACTCCATGCCTTCGTGTTATCACTGAAGATCGTTGTGTTCGTGCGTCCGACCGCTGAGTCCCAGGAAACGCGGTAGCCGCCGGCGTACCCGACGATCAGATCGGGAGCATTTTCTTTGTACGGGCCTCGGTAGGCTTTGACGGCTTGGTAGACCGACTTGATCGCTTTCGCGTCGCTGTTTGGATCGACCAGATCACGCAACTTGGCTGCGATCTCGTCGCGTAACTCAGCGGCATCCTCCGGAGCCACAATGCCGTGGTCAAACTTGCCGGCCCGATTGACAAAAATACCGGTCAGTCCGATCGCAAATGCTCGCGTCTTTGACCAGTCGACTCCGGCGAGGTAATCCTTGTTGCGCTCATCGTCATTGACGACCAGATAGCCGTTCTCTTCCAGCCAGCGATTCAAATCGATGCAACGGCGAAACGTATTGAAGCCGTGATCGGACAGGACCATCAGCAGCGTGTCGTCATCGTCGCACTTCGCCATCGTGCGTCCGACCAGGTCGTCCATGCGACCATAGAGGTCTTCGATTGCCGTTGCAAAGGCGGTCGGAACCTTGGCGGGACGAGCCGGATGCGATTCGTCGAGATACCGCCAAAACATATGTTGCATCCGATCGGTGCCGTCGAAGACACAAACACAGAAGCCTTCGGGAACCTTTTCCAGTCCGTCGAAAAACATCGCTTCACGCTCGATGTCGATGTCGCTGCATTGTTGGAGAAAGTGCTGATCTTCGAGGACTTCTTCGCTGAGTCCCCAAGTGTCCTCCGCCAGTCCCAACGTGGCGTATGGCCCCTGCTGCTTGGCAAGATAAATCGGATAAACCTTGGGATAGCCAATCGCCATCGCAGGGTGTTCGGGGTCAATGTGGATTGGCGTCACATACAGGTCAAATTGCGAATCGGTGGACAAGAGCATGAATCGGCAAACACCCAGCACGTTTGAGCGGAAGCCTGTTCGGAATTTGACAGAAATCCAGTCGGTGTACTCACCTTGTTTCAGCGAGTGTTGCGTGCCGTTGATCGTCAGCGTTGCCGATTGCTGACCGGTGATGCTGACAGTGAAGGGCAACCGCATGTCCCCTGCATCGGGCTTGTTTGGGTTTGGTGGTCCCAGCAGTTCACATTCGACCGTGTCGTCATTGCGATTGACATAGTGAACCTCACCGCCTGTTTTCTCACCTTCACTCTTCTCACGCGTTGTGTATTGAGAAAAAGTGCCTTGAGTGCCGCGCAGGTCGGGAACGCACATCGCCGATAACTGGACGCCGCGTAGCTTCTCAGGTGGAAACGTGATGGGCACTCGAATGACGCAGTTGAAGATGCCGTAGTCGCTGAGCACGCTCCAAAACGGCTTACTCTTGCGCAACATGCGGACGTCTGAGGTCGGAAAACGAAACTTCAGCGGACCGTAGCCAATCGATTTTTTTCCCGATCGGATTTCGACGGATGACAGTTTGGGGCGATACGTCTTCTCGTCGGGTCTCAGGAAATCGAAGATGTTGTGCTTACCCGGATTCACACCCGTTTGAAACGACGACCATGCCACTGGCGATATCGGCGGCAGTGTGCTGGCCAACGGGTTGAGATTGCCAGTATCGCGGAGACGAGCGAGGTTCGGGAGTTTGCCCTCGTTGAGCAGTCGCGAAGTCAATCCATAATCGAGCCCATCCAGCCCAAGCACAACCACCCGTTTGAAGCGCGGTTTCTTGGGCGGACTCTTCTTGAACAGTAAGCGAAAGAGTCTGCGCACAGGCCAGAACATCACCATCATGAGCGCAGAAACGATCGCCGCAAAGATGGCGAGGAATGAACCAGCCAGGGCGAAGCCGGCACCCGGGCCGATGTAGCCCAGTACACCTGTTGTTGAAATCACCGCAACCATCAGAAAACCTTACGCAGCCGGGGGCCTTTATTGTTTGATGACTCTGAAAAAGGCCGCATGACATGTCTCGCCAGTCCCAGGAAATCGAGCGCGATCGCACGCGAAACTCAATTATCCCACGGATGTGACAGTCGTACAATGGCGCATACATCGCCGGTGCTTCGTCGTCCATTGCCCAGATGAATCGGTGGTGGGTCAGTTTGGTCATGATTTTTGGGCGTGGCGAACCGTTCTTGAACCTTCAATCTTTGGTCCTGCGCTCGCCACGCCCATCCCGTTGGTCTGGGCGTGCCACCCATTTCGATCAAACTGACCCACTACCGATGAATATCAAATATGGCTTCAAGACGGCTGAGCGAATCGTGACCGACTCCTGAGTCCGAACAGTGATGCCGCTGGGAGACAGGTCACCGTTGCTCGAATCTCTTTGAACAATTGATATACTTGACTGATTCAAGAATGACATTCATGTCGGTTGGAGTCGAGACACATGGCGAAGAACAAATTACAGAAGAAAAAAGAACGCGAACGACGAGTCGCCCAAAAAAAAGCGGCCGCCTCTCTCAAACGCGTGCAAGACAAGTCTGCGAAAGAGGAAGAGAAGTCATTCCCGCAGACGAAAAAGGGATACTCAGTCGAAACTCCGACCAAGCCAGTCTACGTCGACACCAGTAAGAAGAGCCCCTTCACCCAAAGACGGAGTGGCGGCTAATCCCGGTGTGCGCTCACGAACTCTTCCATGACTGCGGTCTCCATTGGAGTGATTATCGCATTACTCGATTCTTCCCAGGAACGATGACCAGATGAACTTGAATTCGAGATGCTGCTGTCGAGTGGGCGAGTTTTTTATGGTCGTTTCGCTGGCGGCATCCGCAGCGCTGGGGGATGACACTCCGCAGCCTCTGCGTTTTTCAGAGCATCTCATCGCCGACAAATACGCCTATGCCTATGGCATTGCTGCCGCGGACTTTGATGATGACGGCGATCTTGATCTGACGAGCGCGGATTACACGCCGCACAACATGCTGTATCTGTTTGAGAATGACAGCGAGGGGACATTCCAGAAGCACATCATCCAACAGGACGACCCTGAGCGACTGGAGCGACATTTGGTCGGTGATGTTGATGGCGATGGTGACCTTGATGTCGTGATCGTTAAAAATCTCCGGGGACATTTGTTGTGGTTCGAGAACGACGGTTCGCCCACGGACGGTCATCTTTGGCAGCGACACGTCATCACGACCGAACTGCCAGGAGCGTACGATGTGGCTCTCGCGGACTTCGATCTGGACGGCGATCTGGATGTCGCAGGCTCCAGTTGGGTCTTGGGGAATCAGTTCGCCTGGTTTGAGAACGACGGCACCCCCGCAGAGGGCGAATGGCAGAAACACATGATCGAAGCGGACGTCGCAGAGACTCGCACCATGCGGGCGGCAGACTTCGACGGAGATGGCGATGCAGACCTGCTCGGCACTGTCCGGCAGGAAAGTGCAGTCGTGTGGTACGAGAACACCCGCACAGACGGTGCAGTGTCATGGACGAAGCATCTCATCGACGATAAGTCGGTCTGTCCGGCACACGGCAACCCGGCAGACATGGATGGCGATGGAGACCAGGACGTGGTGATGGCACTCGGCTTCTACTACAGACCGGAGGACGACGATCCGCAGGCATCACACACAAGCGAGGAGAATCAGATCGTCTGGTATGAGAATGACGAACCCGCAGCCGGTCTCTGGAAGAAGCACGTGATTGTCTCCGGGTTCCATGACGCGTTTGAGGCGGTGGCGGCTGACCTCGATGGAGACGGCGACATGGACGTGGCGGGCACTTCCTGGCGAAACCCGGGGCGTGTCGCCTGGTTCGAGAATCATGGCGACCCAAAGGGGCCATGGACCCGTCACGACTTAAAAAACAATTGGCGGAGTGCGAATCAGGTCATCATCGCCGACCTCAATGGCGACGGCAGACCGGACATCGCCGCCTGTGCTGAGCACGGCAGTTACGAGCTCCGCTGGTGGCGCAACGAAGGCCGCACGACAGAGCAGGAGTGAGATGGCATGGGCGACTGAGAGCCAGATCTGAATCACCAACGCTGAGTTTTCTGAAAGAGTACCGATGAGCTTCCAGCGGGCTTGCTACCAATATCTCACTGTCATTCTGTTGAGCGTCTCGTGCCTGCTCTGCAGAGCGTCGGCTGATGATGACGCTGCTGAAATCCCCAACACCCAGGCAGGCACGCCCCTCTCGGCAGAAGAAGCGACTGCTGAGATCACATTGCCCGAGGGGTTCGAGGTGACACTCTTTGCGGGTGAGCCGGATGTGCAACAGCCGATCGCCCTCACGACAGACGAGAGAGGGCGGCTCTGGGTTGCTGAGAACTACACCTATGCCGAAGTTGCGGTCAATTTCGATACGACACTCCACGACCGCGTGGTGATTCTCGAAGACACCGACCAGGACGGTCGATTTGACGAACGAAAAGTGTTCTGGGACTCCGGGCAGCGGGTGACGAGTGTCGAGGTCGGTTTCGGTGGAGTGTGGGTGCTGGCGGCTCCGCAGTTGCTCTTCATTCCGGATCGTGACCAAGATGATGTGCCGGACGGTCCGCCGGTCGTCGTCCTCGATGGCTGGAACGACGGTCCGGTCAGGCACAACATTGTCAATGGATTGAGATGGGGACCCGATGGTTGGTTGTACGGCCGTCATGGCATCCTGGCGAACTCCTTCGTCGGCAAGCCGCGAGCGACCGCGTCACAGCGGACCGAACTTAACTGCTGCATCTGGCGGTATCATCCGACGCGCGAGGTCTTCGAGATCGTCGCTCATGGGACGACCAATTCGTGGGGTTTCGACTACGACCAACACGGGCAGATGTTCTTTATCAACACGGTCATTGGTCATCTGTGGCACCTCGTGCCCGGTGCACACTATCGCCGCATGTATGGAGCCGATTTCAACCCGCACATCTACGAGTACATCGAGCAATGTGCGGATCACTTCCACTGGGACACGGGTGAAAAATGGAGTGACATCCGCCAGGGGGTCAGCGACACGACGGCTCAAGCGGGCGGCGGGCATGCTCATAGTGGGTTGATGATCTATCAGGGCGACAACTGGCCGGAGTCGTATCGCGACCGCATGTACACCATCAACTTCCATGGACGTCGGATCAACTCCGACACACTGGAGCGAGACGGCTCAAGCTACATCGCCAGGCATGCGAACGATTTCATGTTCGCCAACAACGAGTGGTTTCGCGGCCTCGACTTGATTTCCGGACCTGACGGTGGTGTGTTCGTAGTCGATTGGTCGGACATCGGCGAGTGCCATGAGAATGACGGCGTGCATCGGACTTCGGGTCGGATTTACAAGGTGACCTATGGCAATCCGGAACCCGCTGCCCCACTCGACCTTTCGACCTTGACGATCGCTAAACTGGCCGACCTCCAGCGGCATGCGAATGTCTGGCAGGTGAGGACCGCCCGTCGTCTGCTGCAGGAACGAGCGGCTGCCGGTGATGACATGTCACCAGCCCGGACAGCCTTAATCGAGATATTCGAGAACGAGTCCGACGAGGTCCTGCAGTTACGAGCGATGTGGTGCCTGCATGCCATCGGGGCGGCGGACGAGGCATGGTTGCAGCAACAATTGACTCATACGAACGAGCATGTTCGCTTGTGGGCCGTTCGCTTGCTGACAGAGTCCGGTGATATCAGTCCGCTCACAGTCACGCGATTGGATCAATTGGCACAGAGTGAAGCGTCGGCCTGGGTGCGACTGTATCTGGCAGCGGCGTTGCAACGCTTGCAGTTTCAAGACCGATGGGCCATTGCCGCTTCTCTTGTACGTCACGCTAACGATGCATCAGATCGGCAGTTGCCGTTGATGATCTGGTACGGCATCGAAGCAGCCGTTCCCAAATATCCAGAGGAAGCCCTGGCCCTGGCGGAGCAGAGTCAAATCCCCCTCGTCCGCAGACACATCGTGCGTCGCCTGACCGCCGATCTCGACTCGCGACCCGAACCGGTCGACCAGTTGTTGGGGCTGATCGGCACGCGAGACGATTCGGCTTTTCAACTCGATCTGCTTCGAGGCATGAACGATGCCCTGCGTGGCTGGAGACGGGCACCGACACCCGCGTCGTGGTCACGCACGGCTGAAATTGTGCTCATGTCATCAACCGAAGCCGTCCGGAAGGAGGCCCAGCAACTGGGAGTTGTCTTCGGGGACGGTCGTGCCATTGATGCATTGCAACAGATCGCCGTCGACCCGGAAGCCGACACAGAGTCGCGCCGGAGTGCCCTCAGGTCACTCGTCGAAGAGCGCGTACCCGAAGCTTTGCCGCTGCTCAAACAGTTGTTCAATGATGCCGCTTTGGTCAACGAAGTCGTCAGCGGCTTTGCGGCCTTCGATGATGCTGATGTCCCGCGCCTCGTTCTCACACGCTATGGTCGCCTCGACCCCGAAGGACGTACAGCTGCTATCGACACACTGGCTTCACGCCCCTCCTACTCCACCGCCTTATTGGCTGCCGTCGACGAAGGACGGATCGACACGACAGACATCTCTGCCTATCACGCCCGACAAATTCGGAGTTTCGAGGACTCGGCCCTGAACGAAACGTTGGACCGTCTCTGGGGATCTGTGCGGGAAACATCAGCAGACAAGCACAATCTGATTGCTGAATTGCGATCGCAACTCACCGATGAACAACTCGCCGCGGCTGATCCTTCACGCGGGCGTTTTTTGTTTGAAAAGTCGTGCAGCAGTTGCCACGTGCTTTATGGCATAGGCGGACGCATCGGACCGGACCTCACCGGAGCGAACCGCCACAATCTGAATTACCTGTTGGAGAACATTGTCGACCCCAGTGCGTCCGTGAGTAAAGGGTTCAAGGTCTCAACGATCGCTCTGCAGGATGGACGTGTGATGACCGGCGTCATCCTGGAAACGAACAACCGCGTCGTGACTCTGCAAACCCAAAAAGACAAACTCACTTTGAGTCGTGACGACATCGATGAGATCGTGGCGCAAGACACATCGCTGATGCCGGACGGCCTGCTGAAACAACTCACGCCCGAGCAGACTCGCGACCTGTTTGCCTACCTCTCGACAACGTCACAAGTCTCACTGCCGAGTGAGTTGCCCACTGATCGCTTTGTGGCGACGGCGTTGACGCCATTCTGGAAGTCCTCTCGAATGAAAGAGCCGTTGTTCTTCATTCAGCATGACGCCGACTTACGACCGTCTGCTGCGTTGCTGTTTCAGCCAGATGCAATTCTCGCTGTCACCAGTGCCACGGGAGAGACGACTTACAAAGCTGACACAGACTACGTCTACGACAAGGCGGCTCATGTACTCTCACTTCCCGAAGGGAGCCGCATTCCGTTTACGACTCAAGAGCAGATGTACCCGTTGATGACTTCAGACCTGCCCAAGATTCGCAGGCAGCAAGGCGATGAGACGCGAGGAATCTTCTTTGACAACGCAGCCGGCTATCACAATCTGCAGTTGGAGGTCACCTATGATTGTGCGACCGAACAGTGGCAGGGGCCCGTTCCGATATTCTCCGGAGACAAGCTTCCCCATCTAATGCAAAGGCTACGCAATCAAGAGCCCGTAAGCATCGTGCTCAGCGGCGACAGCATCTCCGCCGGTTACAATGCCTCAAAGTTCACCAGTGCCGAGCCCGGCTGTCCGGCCTACGGTGAGTTGGTCGGTTTGTCATTGCAGGAACACTTCGGCAGTCATGTCACTTTTACGAACTACGCTGTCGGCGGCTGGAACGCGGCCAGAGGATTACAGCAGGTCATCGACGATCAGGTCGGCAGGCAGAAACCGGATCTGGTCATCATCGCCTTTGGCATGAACGATGTGTTCACCCGAGATGCGGTCGCCTATCAAAAGAACATCCGGGACATCATGGAGGTCATTCGTACAGAGTCGCCGCAAACTGAGTTCATTCTCGTCGCCTCAATGCTGGGCAACGTCGAATGGGGCATGCCCATGGAGCAGTTCCCGCTGTACCGACAGGCACTCCAGGAACTCTGTGGGCCAGGCGTTGTCCTCGCTGACCTGACCGCGATTTGGGAAGAGTTGCTCAAGCACAAGAGCTTCTATGATCTGACCGGTAACGGCGTGAATCATCCCAATGACTTTGGGCACGTCGTGTACGCCCAAACCATTCTTTCACTGCTCATTGCTGATTCAACTGAAGCGACTTCTTCGGCTCCCTGAACGAATGCCGAAGTTGACACGGCTCTGCCGTCCGGAGTTGATGGCCTTCAGTCACCGCCTCAGCGATTGTCGAATCTCAGGGAGACAACGGTTGGCTCAGGCCGTCGGTCGTCTGTGAATTGTGATCCTCACGACAACACCCCGGCTGCTTTGAGCAGCCGGGGTGTTGTCGTTTTCATTTCAGCAGCAAGGCCTCAGTTGCCGTTGCTGTTGGTGATGATATTGAAGTTCACCAAGTTGAGCACCCCGTTGAAGACGGCCTGATGCGGCTTGAAGTTGAGCATCACGACGTCGCCATCTTTGATGTAGATTCGCTGTTTCTCATCGTGCATGGCACGACCGAGGTCGACACGAATCTGAATCTGATCACCACAAGGAAGTTCGCGAAGAATGATCACGCGGCTGGGCTTGACCATATGGCCTGGAGATCCGCCTGCGAGAACCATTCCCGACTGACCCAGCGGGCCGGCGGTTGGCCGGGATGGCTTTGCACGCGTAGGTGATTCCATAACAGCCGGACATCGTCGTCACCGCGGACAGGAGGCGACGCCGAGAAGCAGGCGCCGATCGTGCGGATGCTTGGCGGTGAGCATGAGAAAACCCTTTTTCTTCAAGAATCCGTATACGCTGGTCGTTTCCATCGGGCCGCTTCAACATCGGGCGGCTTGTGTCATCCAGGAAAGCGACTGACCGTGATGGGAGAGAGATCGCTGGCGAATGTGCGACAGCGCTGGGTTACTGCGTCCCTCCAGGCACGATCTGGTTGTGGTGCAACCGCTGCTGAGTCCCTGAGACCAATGTGATCTGGGCACCTGACTGTGTGATAAAAGGTGCTGGTCGAGTATCCGTCAAATCGATATCGAGCGGGCCGATGATTCGGAAGCCACTATTGGCTGATAGAGTGGCTGATGGAGGAAGAGGAGCGTTCGAACCTTCTGGCGGTAGTTCGCTGGCTTCGGGAAAATCGCCGGCACCTTCCTCCGCTGGTGGCAAATCGGTTGGTGCTGGTGGCACGGCCAGTTCCGGCGCGAACTCTTCCATCGGTTCCGGTTCAACAGGATAACTTTCTTCCACACTCAGGATCTGTTCGTCACCTTGGCAGGTCGGCGAGTGACAGGATCCGTTCTGACATCCACACTGTCGGCACGGGGGCATCCAGAGCTTCAGAGAGTGGGTGTCCGGCATTTGCGATGCGTAGGCCGCTCCATCGGTATCGCATGGAGCGACCGGATGTCACAAGTGTGACGTTCCACTGGCATGCCTGGGGGGATGTCGGGATGGCGACGATGCCGGAGGCCAAGTTGGCACTCGAAATGATCGACATGGAGTTCATGCCGGCTGCCGAGGGCGTGGCCCACTTCCTGAACGAATTTTCCACAGGCCGCCGAGGGGGCACGCGACGGACTGCGAGGTCGTATGTCGCAACGGATTGGTAAGTGAGTGAAGGGAGTATCCGTGAAATGGTGGGTCCCCTGTGAGTTGGCTGGGCGGTGAATGACAAAGGAAAGGAAATGCGGATTTTCACGGATGGGGCGGATGCACGCGGAGCGGTCGCAGGGTGAGACGAACTGCGAATCCCCAGACGGGCCACATCCGTGGCATCCTTGAAATCTGTGGTCCCTTTTCTGACGACATGGCGCGGCCGGGAGGGACGACGTCCGCACTCCTCGCCGTGGGGACGTGGGATGAATATCAGTCCTCTTGTCGGTTTTTCAATTCGAACCAATTCTTGTCATTCCCGCGCAGGCGGGAATCCAGTGAGCGCTACAGAGTTGTCCTCACGTGCTCCGTGACCCAATGCCGTCTGGATTCCCGCCTGCGCGGGAATGACGTAATCATGCGGACGACATCATTCACCGCGACACCGCGTCTGGATTCCCGCCCCGCGCCTTCGCGGAGGCGAGACTCTGCGCGGGAATGACGTCTCAGGAAAATCGCTTCGCACCAAA
>JAJDEJ010000047.1 GCA_029259815.1 Planctomycetaceae bacterium
AAATCGCCCCCACTGTTGGCCTGCCACAACCCGGGGTCATCACCGTATCATTGAGGTCGTCAATCTCGCCGAAGATCGGATCGACATGGTTCCATCAAACTGCATTCGTCGCTGGGTACTCAATGGCATCGCTGTGGGACTGCTCCTGCAGACGGCAAACACATTCGCTCAACGTCCGGATCGATACGCATCCGCCCGTGAGTCGATGGTCAACAAATTCATTGCGACCGAAGGCATCGACAACGAACGTGTTCTCACCGTCATGCGATCCGTGCCACGCCACGAGTTTGTACGCCCCTCACTGCGGGAGTTCGCGTACCTCGATCAGGCACTCGACATCGGTCATAAGCAGACCATCTCACCACCGTACATCGTCGCTTACATGACGCAAACACTCGATCCACAACCGGAGGATCGCGTGCTGGAGATTGGCACGGGCAGCGGTTATCAGGCAGCGGTCCTCTCGGGGCTCGTCAAGGACGTCTACACCATTGAGATCGTCGAGCCGCTCGGACGGCAGGCGGCGAGCAAACTCAAAAAGCTGCGTTATGACAACGTCCATCCGAAAGTCGGCGACGGCTATCTCGGTTGGCCCGAGCATGCCCCCTTCGACAAAATCATCGTCACCTGCTCGCCCGAGTCGGTCCCGCAACCGCTCATCGATCAACTCGCTGAGGGCGGACGCATGATCATCCCTCTCGGCGAACGCTACCAGCAGGTGTTTCATCTCTTCGAGAAGCAGGAGGGCCAACTTGTCGCGACTCGTTTGCAGCCGACGTTGTTCGTCCCGATGACGGGCCAATCCGAAGACCTGCGACAAGTGAAGCCCGATCCGTTGAACCCAAGAATCGTCAATGCCGGTTTCGAGGAGGCTGACACGGAATCCGGACGCTTCGATCACTGGCACTACCAACGCCGCACGTCGCTTGCCACAGACGACGCTCCCGAGGGCCGCCAGTATATTTGCTTCGACAACGACGTCGCGGGTCGCACGGCTCACGTCCTGCAGGCCTTCGCCATTGACGGCAGCCAGATTGCAGCCCTCACCTTGTCCGCACAATACCGCACTACGAATATCCGCGCGGGCCGCGACCCGTTCGAGCGTCCTGCTCTCATGATCCACTTCTATGACACCAAACGACTCCCCATCGGCAACGCGACCCTCGGCCCCTGGCGCGGCAACACCTCCTCCTGGACATCAACCACTGACCGACTCGACATCCCCTCCCGCACCCGCGAAGCCATCCTGCAACTCGGCCTGAACGGTGCCACGGGCACGCTGTGCGTCGACGACATCCACCTCACACCACACAGACGTTGAAGGTATCATCCCAACCGCCTATTTCTGTCCCAAGCCGACGGCTTTGCCGTCGAACGTCATTGTCACCAGCGTCGCCCACAGAGTGGCCGTACGAGGGCAGAGCCGTCGGCTTGGGATCTTGTGGTCAATAATTGAATAAATATGCCCATTCAACACACCTACGCTACAACCAACATTGCCTTGTTCGATCTCGGCGAACGCGCACAGATCGAACTGCGAGGCAACGACTGTCAGTCGTTCCTGCACAACTTCTGCACGAACGACATCAAGAAGCTCTCCCCCGGTGAAGGCTGTGAAGCCTTCCTGACGAACATCAAAGGCCGCATCCTCGGTCACATCATCGCCTCTGCAACCGACGAATCTCTCTGGCTCGACAGCGAACCTGGCACCTCAAACTTCATCGTTAGCCACCTCGACAAGTACATCATTACCGAAGACGTCTCGATCACCGATCGCTCCGCCGACTTCGCCCCGCTGCTGCTCGTCGGTCCACAGGCCGAAGCATGGCTGACGACGAACATCCACGACTTCACCTCGCCCAACCTGTGTGGTCAGATCACCAGCTCGCTCGACGGTGTCGAGGTCATCGTCCGCCGTGTCGGATTCACGTCACAGCCCAGCTTCGAAATCATCCCCTCATCAGAAGATGTCAAGCACGTCTGGCAGTCCATCACCGATGCAGGTGTGCAACCCGCCAGCCAAGACACGTTCGAAGCCCTCCGCATCGAAGCCGGCTATCCCCGTTATGGCGTCGACATCACGGACGCCAACCTCGCCCAGGAAGCCAACCGCACCGAGCAAGCGATCAGCTTCACCAAAGGCTGCTACCTCGGCCAGGAACCGATCGCCCGCCTCGACGCCCTCGGCCACGTCAACAAAGGCCTCCGCTGCCTCCAACTTGCAGACGGCCCCGTCCCCGCACCCGGCACACCTGTCCTCAGTGCTGCTGGCGACGAAGTCGGCCAAATCACCTCGACTGCTCTCTCACCGAGTTCTGGTCACCCGATTGCACTCTGCCTTCTGAAGTCATCGTCAGTGTCACAGAAAACAGAACTGCTCGTTGGAAAGCTCCAGGCAGTGGTGGTCGCATCCACTTTCCCATCAATGTCGAGATCCGTGAATCGCCCCCCAAGCTGATTGTGCCAGTTGACAGTCCGACAAGTGTGGGGAGACAATGAGTGCATCATTGGTCAAGGAGCCCCTTGGCCAAACCATGCACGCAAACTCACCATCCTCAGCACCGCTGGGTACCTCGAAATTGTCCGCCCTGATTGAAGCTGGGCAAGATATTCGCACCGTGCAGGAGCTGTTGGGACACAGTGACGTGCGAACCACGATGATCGAAACGCATGTCCTGAACCGCGGGGGACGGGGTGTTCTCAGCCCTCTGGATCGAGACGTGACCGATGGCCGTTTCATTTCGGGCGCAGATTAACCCGCAAATGGCCGGGATTAACCGGACTTGTATAACTATATAGTTAGCTGGCAAAAACATGCGAACACACCATTGGCCAGCATTCTGTGTCATTCGAACCCTGATTCCTACCGTATTCCTGTCAGTATTCCTGATTTGTTGCGGCGACTTGATCTTCTCCGGCTCGATCTTCTCCGGCTCAACGGAATCGACCGGGCAAACATACAACCAATACGTAGCCGACAAAGGCGACGCATGGTTCGATCCCAAAGGCGCGTCCAACATCTCACAGCGAACCTCATCAACGCGCGACGGACACGATGCGTGGTGGCGATTCACGATCTCCGAGCCGGATTTCTTATCAATCGTTACGCAAGTCGCCAAAGACCAAAACGGACCGGCCCAAATCCAACTCGTCCTCAACTACTTCCCAAACGGCTACCTTCCGTCGCGATGGAACGCCGAATCAGAAGTGCCAGGATGGTGGACGATCGATAGAGGTAATAATCCGCAAAGTATCCACTGGTGCTTCAATGCCGGTGGCGGCGAGCGTCACGATGGTTGGTTCTTTGTGTATAATCCAGACTTGGAAACTGCGTGGTGTTGGCATTGGAGTCACCAGTGGTCGTCCAACGAATGCCCATAACCGCCAGCTAACAAACGCGTGAACCGGAGCGGCGAATCCGGGGGAATTTGAAATCAATGCGTAATCTCGTCGCCCGGTTACGTTGGACGTTACCTGAGTCCGTCCACCCAAAAGAGAAGCGAGCCGCCGGTGCGGGGCCGGGGCTCGCTTCGGGTGGGAGTGAGATGCTGGCGGACGGCTGGGGGCCGCGGTCAGGGAGAAAAGCGGCCGACTGATCCAAAGCCACTCGGGTCACATCACCACCCCCGGACGGGGGTTCAACACGGATACGGGGTCAGCGGCTAAAGTCGAAGGCCGGCGTGCTTGCAGCTCGAGGGTTGGTGAAGCCGCGTGATGGCGGGGTCGGAGTCGACTCCGGCTTTTTGTTCCAGGGGAACTGCCACTTCGACTTGGGGGGATCGGTTGTCACGCGAGCCGGATGCACCGAGATCGGTGACTGTACGACGGCTCCAGGGGGAGTGTTGGTCGGCGGCTGGGGTTCCGCAGCCGTGATCGCCATCGTTCGCGGTTGCGGAGCCGAGAGTTCGGCGGCTGTCGTGCGCTCGCGGCGAGGGAGGCGGGTCAGCTTGGGCAACGGTGTATAGCCGTCCTGCTGCGTGCTCTGACCTCGAACCGTCGTGTTCTTCGGTTGGCGGCGAGGGTTCGCTTTCGTATCGTTCGTGGCGACGAGCGTGCCATCTGCGGGCTTGATCGGTGGGCTGCCGGCCATGACCCAGCCGGTCCAATCCTTCTCGACATCATTCACATCAGAGATGCCATAGTGCTTTTGGAAAGCACCTTCCCAGCCCCCCTTGAGCGCGTCGCCGAGGAACGCCAGGAACACAGCTCTCCCCTGCTCACCCTTCTGTTGGACGAGGTAGTCAGCAAGTGAGTAGCCCTCAGCGTACAACGTGAGTACGTCCTGCATGTCGCGCGGGTACTCTTTGATTCTGAGCAGTTGATCGAGCGGGATTCGCTTCGAGGTCTTGATCACCTGATTCAGCAACTTCGTCTGACGGAGACGTTCGGACTCGTGCTCAACGAGCGTCGCGGCACCTTCGTCAGCCCAGCGAGGCAGCGGACGGCGGAAATGACAGGCGAAGATCATGTGACTGATTTCGTGAGGCAGCACTGAATCGAGGATGCGTTCCTCGCTGCCTTGAATGTCCATTCGCCAGCCGAACACCTGACCATCGTTGAAGGTGAAGGTCGTCGCGCCACCAGCTCCAATGCGACCGGTCTTGCACTTGATCGGGCAAGGCTGTGACCAGTTGCCCGGCAGGGGCTTGCCGAGCCAGTCGATGGCGATTTCGTGCCGATAGATCTCAGCTGCCTTCCCGACCTGTTCAGCGAATTGCTGCGAGTCGGCGGTCACCACAAAGTTGCGAGTCTGGTGAGTTGCGGAAACAGCGACAGCGGGGCAGACAGCGACCAGCAGAGCGGTCGCCGCGAGGGCTCTGGCATCCATGCGCGGGCGTCTTCCATGACTGGAACCTTCGCTGTGTTCTGTGACGCATCCTGCCGCGAGAGGGCGTCTCACCTCTCACGAACTTCGTCACCACAACCAAGGTTTTGAGGGGGCTGCCTGAGCTACGCAACTGGTCGAGAAACCAGTCAACCCAGACAAGATGGGTCGATCACTCCCGCGAAGTTGTCCTCAACAAGCGGGTGATGCGTCGAACACAGAGCAGACCGGGGACCAATCAGGCCAAAAATGCCGGGATGTCTTGGATCGAATCCGTGAACCGCACCTAATCTACCCGAACAGCAGAGGTTGCGCTTTTGCGACCCACCCTGCCCTGACGACCTCGCCCCCACTGTGACACGCAAGGCCTTGTAAGAATTGCACGGATTTCGAGTGGCCCTCTTGCAAGATCGGCAATTCCTGCTGAATCCCGTGTGTTAGGGGTCAGGCACCATTTCGTCCGTAATGCTCACCGAAACTCGACGCACAGCCCCGACGAATTGGTGCCTGACCCCTTCTCCTCGACTTGATTTGAACAGAAGGAAACGAAGGGAACGAAGTCGCCAGTTTGACCCCGCCCCCTGAACTTCGTTCCCTTCGTTTCCTTTTGTCCAATCACCCCTGCCGATGAGGACTCGCCTGAAGACCAGTCATTCGTTTCATTCGCAACATTCGCGGTTCCCAATCAACAACCGCGAATGGCGTGAGATCACTGCAAGACTGCCCGCGTGGTCAACCAGTGAAGTTGCTACTGTCTTGAGAGCGGACGGCCTCGGCTGGCTATTCGAGCATTGTGCATGTTGAAACGACTATGCCTGATAAGCAGCGTCTGTGAAGGTCGCATTCGCGAATTCGGTTTCAGGAAATCAAGCGGATCAGGTCGATAACTGAAGATGTGCGTGGGCCTTGTGGATTCTTGACGGAGACGAAGTGTCCTCCAAGGGACGGACGGCTATCACAGCGGCTCCCGGTTCCACATACCCGCCAATTCGTGACGGTTGACTCGCTATCTCGGCGTCCGTTTCTGTTTCCAGCAATCCCAAGGAGGGAACGATGGAGCCGACTCAAGCTCACCGGAATTTTCACCAAGTAGAGGACGCAGCCTCGTTCGACGAGGCCCGTGACGATGGCTTCGACGTCCTTCCGTCACACGACGAACTCTTCATGTCGCATGGCGACTGGATGCGACTGACGCACCTGACAATCGGTCGACGGAGCTCTGAGCTGAGGCAGCTCGACGAGGCGATGCTCGAAGCCGAGCGAGCGGCTCTCGACATCGCGTACTTCGATGATGAAATCGAACAGTACTTCCAACGAGGAGCTGCGATCAACGCGGCTGAGGACGTCCGGGACGCAATGGAGAAGCGGGCGTACGCCCTCGTGCTGGTTGCGTTCCAAAAATGGGCGAAGAGCGCGGGGAATTGGCGCAACAGCCGGCGAAACAACGAGCAGGCTCCCACATTAGTCTACGAGCAGCTTCGCAATCTCAAGAAGAAGTATCGAGACCTGCGACCCGACGCGGACGAACTCGTGCAGGCGGAGCGCGAGCTCACCCGGTTAGAGAGCGAGTTCGTCACCCAGATCTTCACAGGGGCGAAAGTGCAGGTCCGCGGCGCGGACTTGAGCAATGTCACTCAGATCGCTTCGCAGGCAAGCAGCATCGAATCCGTCCCGGGACAGCTCGCCAAGGCCGGGCACGCCTTCGAGATGCTCTTCACGTCGCACTTCGGAGCACCCCTGCACCAAGTGGCTCAAGACCCCGCCTGGGCGCAAGAGCTGGCGAAAGTTTTACCGGGCCTGATCACGGAGGTTCACACGCTGATGGAGTTTGTGCCTGTGGCCAACGTCGCGGTGGCAACGGCCTCCGCCCTCAGCAAGCTCTACGATGTCCACCAGACTGACCACAATCGCACGCAACTGCTTCAAGTCTCGGAGGCACTACCGGTGTGCGACGCACGCACCGCGTTGGCCGCAATCAAGGATTGGCAGGAAAAATACATTCGTGCTCAAAAATCGGCAGCGATGCAGGACGCCGCCACCGCAGGAGTTCACCTGTTGAACATCCTCGTGCCGGGCACACAACCCATCGGAGCAATCGCCACAGCTGCAAAGTCAGTGGTCAAGATGATGGACGTGTTCGTCGATCTCGGTGCCCAGTACCGGGACAGCCGCAAACTGGAGAACTACCTGCGGAATGCTCCGCACATCACCTCCGACATTTTCGCCACCTGCCCGCTTGTCGGTGCCTACTACGTGCTGAACGTCCCGCTCAGTACCTTTTCGCTGTGCCTCGTGCCCTTCGAGTCGCCCACCTTCCAGGAGGATACGGAATACATGCGGAATGAAGGCCACATGCAGGCCATCATGGGTGATGCCGAACGACTCCTCAACGCCTCAAGATACCGCTTGATCAGCCCGGCTGGCTTTCAGTACCGGACGACAGAGGCCATGAGTCTTCAGAACGCGGCCAAGCTGAAGGCCGATCATGCGAGGAAGTCTGTCGCTGGTTTGATCCCGAGAAAGGCGAGGCGATCGCTGAGCGAGTCAGACACGGATTCCGTCGAGCTGACAACAGTGTTTTAGACCATTTCCATGGTTTCTGTGCATTGGTATCTCCACAAGTCCGGTTTGACCGGGGACGCTCGTCTTTTTCGGCCAGAAGATTCTGTTGCTTGGCCGGTCGCCGTCCGAAAAAGTCGGGTGGACCCTTTCCTGACGTCTCGATCGCTGAAGGACATGGGACGTCGCGCAGAGGGTCCACCCGACATTTTCGGAAGAGCGCCTGCGAGCATCGGAGACTCGAATGGCCGAAAATGACGAGCGTCCCCAGCCGTGTGGCAACCGTTCTCGATGAAGTCGTGGCCGGCCGGTGCCCTGCTCTGCCTGTGTTCAATCCCCTATAGAGCCGGCTCCCAAGGCGGCAGCAGCACCCAGTCGCCGTCCTCCGCTTGGGTCGGTGACTTGTCATCCGCCGGAGATGTACCGCCGTCGTCCTGCTGATTCGGTCCAACGGAGTACAACAACGGCTGCCCGTCCACAACGCGGTATTTCAGTGGTGCCTCGTCAGTCGCATACAGATCACGAGGCACCTCGGGCAGCAACTCCGGCGTCAACGCTGCCAACTCCTCCGGCCACTCCCCGGTCTGTCGACGATGCTGCACCAGCGCAATCGCAATCAATGCGGCGTCGTGACTCAGGTTGGCCATGGCCAATTGCTGCTCAAGTGTGTCATACCCGTTCAATCCACCGCCGTAAAACACCGCAGCGGGCAAGAAACGAAGTCGGTCGGGTGACGCCAGAAGTTGAGTGACAGCCGAAGAGAATTCCGACCCATTGAACGGCGTGAGCGGATCGGAGAATGCCTCATGTCGAAATTCGAACAACTCGATCATTTTCTCATGGACTGACTGACGATCACCAATCATCGCGACCGCAGCAGAACCGAGGAGTTGATACCAGGCATCGTCTGTAAGTTCAACAGGCTCATCGTCGGAAGTGAGCGGGAGATCATCCAAAAGGGGATACTTGTTCTTCTCGCTCCAACTACTGGCGGTTTGTTGCAAGAGCCTAAGCCCCTTTGAGGTGAGTCGTCCGTTGCCTTCGCCATCGTCTGTGTAAATCTGTTGTACGAAGTCATCGACCAGACGACGCTCCCCTTCTGCACGAAACTCGAACGGCCTTCCGCCCAACACATCGTGTAGGCGTTGCGAAAGCCGTTGAAGTTCTGGGTCGGTGAACAACTTTGGATGTTCGAGCACCGACTTGGAAATGATGTTTGAGATCTGACGGATGTCGACGAATGCCCTGAGATCGGCGATGTAGCCATCGAAACTCTGATAGACATGTTCTGACAAGTTGAGCATCGCCATGAGCAAGGTCAACACTCGGGGGCTGTCACCGTCCTCAATGGCAAGATGCGTTGCCCCTTGCAGAAAGCGGAAGACCATCCGCAGGTCATGCGTGTGCGCAAGCAGGATGCGATTCCCGGGCGTCCCTGGCTCATTGTACGTCTCCCAGCGACCAGTGGGGCCGTTCCACTTCCGCCATGCGTCGTTCGCCGGGTCTCGATTGATGAACCCCAACTGCTCCTGCCGAGTGCCCGTGACGAATATCTGAATCGTCTCCTCCATCGACAACAGATACTCTCTGGCTTCATCCCACTCCGGATCTTCAGGACCGTGAACCATCACATTCTGCAGATTGAAATTCGGCTCGTCGATCCGTGTGAAGTCACTCGTGTCGATTTGGACCAAACCACGACGGTAATACGGCCACGCCCGGTCTTCCTCCGGGATCGCGCGGCTCTCGTCGTCCATGTCAGCCACCATGTCAAACTTGACCGTTGGCGTCGCCATTGTGAAACGAATAATGAGGATCGACCAAATCACCGCGACTAAAAACAGCACACCTGTGATGGGTCGTCCGATGAATCGCCAGAGTTGCCAACTTCGAGAGCGGCAGCGGACCTTGGCACGACGAATGAGTTTGGCAGAGTCCTTGGGCAAACCGAACGTCTTCTGTAGCTCGTCAGCCGTGTGACCGGCTTGCAGGCCGTCCGTGAAGTGGGCGCACAATTCGGAGGCGACATCGTACCGCTCACGGGGCCAGAGTCCGGATCGCTTTACAACTTTGTCGACTGTCTCCAACAAAGGCAGCGGCAGGTCGAACTCGGTCATCGCGTGACGGTAGTCGAGGGAGCCGGTGAGACGACCTCGCAAGAGATCACGCCACGGGGTCGCACGGACGCGAGACCACCAACTGTCATGTTCACGCAATGTCTCGACAAGGGCTTCACTGATCATCCGGCACCTCCTTCCAGCGAGGGTTGCACGCTGGGCGGCAGCACGCCCAGCGCCAGCATGGCAGCCGTGACGGCCTGCCACTGTTTGGCGTCCTTCGCGAGGCGGCGTTTGCCCTTGGCCGTCAGCGAGTAATACTTGCGGACCCGGCCATTGTCCGCCTCCGCCTTCTTCGCGCGGACGATCCCCTGGGCTTCAAGGTTGTACAGCATGGGGTACAACGTCGACTGCCCCATCTCCAGCAGCCCCGCTGACTCACGCGTGAGAGCTTCGACCAGTTCATACCCATACTTCGGACCGCCCTCCAGCAACTTCAACACCGCCACTGGCCCAGCCCCTCGCATCAACTCACGTTCGATTCGCATCACGCTCTCCAGATGTTAGTATGCTACACATAGTATGTGTCACACCTTCACGCGTCAAGCATCAACCATCTGTCTTCTTGGTAGTGGGTCAGTTTGCCCTGAAGACGTTTCGGGTGGCACGCCCTGACGTCAGGAAGGGCGTGGCGAGTTGTTCTTGAGCTTGCAATCCCTCACCCCCGTGCCCGCCACGCCCTTCCCGTTGGTCAGGGCGTGCCACCCTTTTTCTGTTAAACTGATCCACCACCGTCTTCCTTGACTGGTACGCCTGATCGAGTCTCTCGGTTAGAATGAACCACCGATTTCACGGATGACACGGATAAAAGTTTTGGTCCATCCGTGAAATCCGTGGTCTTCAACTCTCCCCTCCGCTGTCTGTGATGGTGTCTCAAACAACATGAAAGCTCTTGTCAAAGCGAAAGCCGAACAAGGATTGTGGCTCGAAGATGTGCCTGAGCCGGAGGTTGGCATCAACGATGTTCTCATCCGGGTCGAGAAGACGGGCATCTGTGGGACCGATGTCCACATCTATAATTGGGATGAGTGGGCACAGAAGACGATCCCGGTGCCGATGGTGGTGGGGCATGAGTTTGTCGGGGAGATCGTGGAGGTCGGGACGAATGTGAGTGACTTCTATCCGGGGGAGATTGTGAGTGGTGAGGGGCACGTTGTGTGTGGTCACTGCCGTAACTGCCTCGCGGGTCGACGGCATCTGTGTGCGGAGACGGTCGGCATCGGCGTGAACCGGACCGGGGCGTTCGCCGAGTACATCGCCATCCCGCAGACCAACGTCTGGCATCACGCGGACGACATCGACCGCGACGTGGCGTCCATCTTCGACCCGCTGGGCAATGCGGTGCATACGGCCCTGTCGTTCGACGTGCTGGGCGAAGACGTGCTGATCACGGGAGCCGGCCCCATCGGCTGTATGGCGGCTGCGGTCGTCAAGCATGCCGGTGCTCGGTTCGTCGTCGTCACCGACGTGAATCCGTGGCGACTGGAACTGGCGAAGAAGATGGGAGCAACTCGTGTCGTCAATGTGAGTGATGCGAGTCCAGTGTCCAGTGTCCAGAGTCCAGTGACACTCCCACGGAGTCCACTGGACACTCAACACTCAACACTGGACTCGTCCGCCACCTCACACGGCGACGAACTCTTGAAAGACATCCAACACGAACTCGGCATGAAAGAGGGCTTCGACGTCGGTCTCGAAATGAGCGGCAACGCGTCCGCTTTCCGCGACCTGCTGGCCAACATGTGTCACGGCGGCAAGATCGCCATGCTGGGCATCCCCTCCGCCCCCCAAAAGGGAAATGCCTCGACTCAAGAGAGTTCAAAGGATGCCAACGCGGAAACATCCAATGCAGCCGCAGGCACAAACCCACGAAGTGGGATCGCGATCGACTGGAACACGGTGATCTTCAACATGCTGACGATCAAAGGCATCTACGGTCGCGAGATGTACGAGACGTGGTACAAAATGACCGTCATGATCCAGGGCGGCCTCGACATCACCCCCATCATCACCCACCGCTACCCCTACGACGAGTTCGAGCAGGGCTTCGATGTCATGCGCAGCGGCGAGAGTGGGAAGGTGATTCTGAACTGGGGTTCCGCAACATGAGGACTTGACGCCCGACCGGGAGTGTGTGACACTTCACACATCGTATTACACATCACTTGTCATTCGAGAGCGGGGGCATGGCTACGAATCTGGCGATCTCTGATGAACTGATCGAACAGGCCCGCGTCATCGGTCAGCATAAAACCAAAAAGGCGGCTGTGACGGCCGCGCTCAACGAGTACGTGCAGCGTCGGAAGCAGTTGGAATTGATCGACCTGTTCGGCACAGTCGACTTCGACGCGGACTACGACTACAAGACGCAGCGGAAGGCCAAGCGCTGATGCGGGTGCTCGTTGACACGCCCGTGCTCTCCCTCGCCTTGCGACGCACTCCCAAACGACTGAGCAAGGCGCAGCGAGCCATTGCCCAGGCGGTCCGCGACATGATCGCTGACGGACAGTTGGTGCTGCTGGGAGTCGTTCGTCAGGAACTGCTGAGCGGCATTTCGGATCAGGCGACGTTCGAGACCCTCCGCGACCACCTGCGGGCGTTTCCGGACGAGCCGATCACTACGCATGACTACGAACAGGCTGCTGACTTTGCGAATCGCTGTCGTCGACAGGGCATCCAGGGATCACCAACCGACTTCCTGATCTGCGCGATCGCCAGCCGAACGGGTTGCGTCATCTTCACTACCGATCGCGATTTCACACACTACGAAAAGCACCTGCCGATCACGCTTCACGAGACGTGATGCGGAGTGTCGAGAGCGGCAAGGTGATTCAAGATTGGAGCGACGTTTAATCCACCTTGACCCGTCCCGTGTACTGTGTGACGATGAATCGTATGCACTCACACACTCACACCGCAGAGACTCGACGGCGAGCGATCGAACTCGTCGGCCACGAATGGGCCGAGTGGTATCTGATGTCGCCGCAGGAGCGGTGGCGGGAGAGTGACAAGTTGTGGGCGACGTATCTCGAACTGGGAGGCAGCCTTGACCCTGAACCCGACACGCAAAGTCCTTTCTTCGATGCGGACGAATGGCGTGAACTGTCTGCTGATGGGGGGCCAAGCCTGCGTGTTGTACGGCGGAGCGGAGTTTAGCCGAGATACGGACCTTGTCGTGCTGTGCGACGACGCAAATCTTGAATGCTTGCAAGCAGCGCTCGATGATCTGCAAGCGGACGTCATCGCCGTGCCGCCCTTCGAGAAACGATATCTCGACATGGGACTTGCGGTGCATTTTCGCTGTCAACATCCGGACGCCTTGCGAATGCGTGTTGACGTGATGTCCAGGCTGCGTGGCGTCGATCCGTTTGACCCACTCTGGGACCGACGGACAACGCTCGCTCTTGGCGATGAGCCGATCGACATGCTGTCACTCCCCGATCTTGTGGCCGCGAAGAAGACGCAGCGGGATAAAGACTGGCTGATGATCACGCGCCTTCTGGAGTCCCACTACTTCGCAAACCGGGCATCTCCCAATCCAGAACAACTGGAGTTCTGGCTTCGCGAGTTACGGACCCCACAGCTTCTCATCGACTTGGTCGCCAGCGAACCGGAGATGTGCGAACTCATCAAGCACGAACGCCCGCTCTTGTCGTTCGCTCAAGACGGCGATGCCTCTGCACTTCGTGAAGCCTTGCAATCCGAAGCCGACATCGAGCGTCAAGCGGACATCACGTACTGGTCACCCCTCTTCGCCGAACTGGAGCGACTCCGCCACGAGCGTCACTGAACAACGACCGACCGCTGCCGCCGACAGGGCATTCAGGGATCGCCGACCGACTTCCTGATCTGCGCGATCACGCGCCGCACAGGTTGCGTCATCTTCACCACCGATCGCGATTTCACGCACTACGAAAAACACCTGCCGACCACCCTCCATCGAACGTGATCCTGGCTGGAGAGCTTCATCCCTGACATGTGGCGCGCAAGAATTGCTCTGTCAATTCTCAAGACTCCACCGAACACAACCCATTGCCCCACAGAAAATTGACAGGAAACGCAGCGGAGCGTAATCTCTGTGCTGATTGTTGAGAGAATCACAAGTTATGCAGTAAAGGAAACGTCTTACATTGCCAAAGTCGATCTGGGATACCGCTACACACATTGTCTTCGAGCGCGGCGTCACATTTCGCAAGGCGCACAGTCGTTGGTTGTGTTCCACCGCCACCCAAGCGGTGTGCAACTTCACGCCGCTGGACTTTGCACAGAAGACAGATTGTCGAGCCATCTTCGCCGAAGTTCCCCATCCCGCGAGGCCCTTGACTTACCTCATCCCGCGAGACGGTTCCCGAATGCTAGACATGCGTGTGCAAGACGCGATATATCACCGCAAGTGGGACCGTTCGCACTACAATCGGCACCTTCAGATCCACAACGTCGAGTATTGCCTTGGCTTGCTCCTGTACGACTGCAAACAGTTGGCCGTGAACTACTCGTTGGCGCTCGAATTCACAACAGCTTTCCCTCCGCCAAAATCTGATCAATACACAGTGTCTCGACAGTTCGAGCTTTATTACGCATTCGACAGCGCAGTTACTGCCGCCATGCGAACACTGGACAGTTACCGGCCGCTTCTCTGGCATGGCTTTAACGAATCGGGCCAAGTTCCAAACAGCTTCAAGCGAACCGTTGCTTCCGCTTCGCGACTGCCTGACGATGTTCAAGCTTTCATCGCTGAAATGAATGCCATGATTGACACCGCAAAAGAACATCGCGACTGCATTCAACACTACTTTTCACCGGGTGTTCATACAGACTTCGCAGACATTCGGAAACTTGGTATAGGTTTTTGGGCGTTGACTGCGTGGCTGCCCGACAATGTCGAGACGCGGTCCGCCTTAAAATTCACCTACGACAATAAGACCGATGCACTGTCCTTCACGTGGGAACTGGTAAACGGTATTGTCCGGTTGTTCGAGATGCTTGCTGGTCACATTGCCGAAGCAGATCCCCCGAAACACACTGCATAACAAAAAAATGCACCGGAGTTGCCGGCCGGGCCGAATTTGAAATCAACGTCGCTGGCGGCAACCCGGTGATTTTGGACGTTACGCAGTCATGCGTTGTCATTGGTGTGGTGAAGGCGAGTGGCCCAGATTGCTGGCAATCGGCGCCGATGACGGCGGCAATAGGCGACAGGGACGGCGGTCGATTCCTCGTCAGTCTCGCGCGGCTGCGCCGCCTCGGTTGGCAAGCAACCAAGGCCACCCGTGCAGACCGGGGCTCGGCCTCCGCGTTCTCTGCGGTTGTTTCGTTTGGTCGCTGCTGTGAGTTCTCTGTGTGTTCAGGGTTCAAAAAAAGTGGACCGGCCGGTCCGGTATGAGGAATGGCGTCTGTTGTCAGGCGACACGGCCAGGACCGACGACTTGTCGTGCTTGCAAGCGTGACTCTCCCCCTCGCCGCGTCGGCGGGCAGAGCGGCCACAAGTCGTGGGCGTGAGACGCACGAGCATGCTCGCGGCCTCTGGCAACAGGCTGTTGCCATTCACTCACTGACAATACGACCCGAAAGGCAAAACCTAACACGGAATCTCATCTTTTTTTGATGTGAAGTCGAGGGCGGTGGCTCAGCCGGAATTGACTGGGCCCCAGAGGGAGACGATGCCATAGACTCGGCTTGCGATGTATCACGGTTGTTTAGATGCTGAGTGTCAGTCATCTTGTCGCTCCGCGATCCCACCAAGTGGCCGGTCCACACACCTTCAGCGGCGATGCGAGTCACGAAAGAGAGTTGCTATGTCAGACCCCTTTCTTGAACATTTGCGTTCGCAACTTGATGACATCCGTGACGCCGGCACGTTCAAGGCGGAGCGGGTGATTACGACTCCGCAGGAAGCGAGAATTGGTGTTGCTGAGCGACCGCAGGACGAGGTGTTGAACCTGTGTGCCAACAACTATCTCGGGCTGTCTGATCATCCGGAGATTGTGCGGGCGGCACATGAGGGACTGGATCGTTGGGGGTACGGCCTCTCGTCGGTGCGGTTCATCTGTGGGACTCAAGAAGTGCATAAGGAGTTGGAGACGAAGCTGAGTGAGTTTCTCGGGACGGAAGACACGATCCTCTACACATCGTGCTTTGATGCCAATGGCGGACTGTTCGAAACGTTGCTGACGGATGAAGACGCGATCATCTCGGATGAGTTGAACCATGCGAGCATCATCGACGGCGTGCGGCTGTGTAAGGCCCAGCGTTATCGGTACAAGAATAACGACATGGCTGATCTTGCTGCGAAACTGCAAGCAGCCCAGTCGGCGCGGTTTCGTTTGATCGCCACTGATGGCGTGTTCTCGATGGACGGGTATCTCGCCAACCTGCCGGGTATTTGTGAACTCGCAGACAAGTACGATGCTCTCGTGATGGTCGACGATTCGCACGCAGTCGGGTTCACCGGCGAGCATGGGCGTGGGACGCCTGAGCACTTCGGGGTGATGGACCGTGTGGACATCCTGACCGGCACGCTGGGCAAAGCACTCGGAGGAGCGAGCGGCGGATACACGAGCGGTCGGCAGCAGATCATCGACCTGCTACGTCAGCGGTCACGGCCTTATCTGTTCTCCAACTCGGTCGCCCCTCCGATCGTGGCAGCGTCGCTCAAGGCATTGGAGTTGATTGGCAAGACGTCCGAACTCCGCGATCACCTGCGTGAGAACACGGCCTTCTTCCGCAGTGAGATGACACGGCTGGGGTTCGACATCCTGCCGGGTGAGCATCCGATCGTCCCAGTGATGATTGGCGATGCGGCCCGAGCGACGGCGATAGCGGACGCCCTGCTTGATCGTGGCGTGTACGTCATCGGATTCTCCTATCCGGTCGTGCCGCAGGGGCAGGCACGGATTCGGTGTCAGATGTCTGCGGCTCACACTCGTGAGGATTTGGAGTTTGCGCTGGAGCAATTCGCGGCGATCGGTTCGTGAAACAGTTCCCACGGGGCGTCGCCCGTGGGCTTGCGGGGGTTTGGTGGTGATCTATGCTACGGGCTGTGATCATTCTCATGTCCGTTTGCCGAACCGAGTTCTCTGATGTACCGCGTGCTGATTACTGACAACCTCTCTCCCGCCGGCCTCCAACTGCTGGAAGCGAATCCTGAGATCGAGGTCGACGTGCGGTCGGGGTTGTCGCCGAAAGAAGTGCGGGAGGCACTCAAGGAGGCGGATGGCATCATCATTCGTAGTGGGACGAAGCTCACACCCGAGTTGCTGGAAGGCCAGGAGCGGCTGAAGGTCATCGTGCGAGCGGGCGTCGGGGTCGACAACATCGACCTGCCGGCGGCGACACGGGCGGGCATCGTGGTGATGAACACACCTGCGGGCAACACGACCAGCACGGCTGAGCACACGATCGCCATGCTGATGGCCCTGTCCCGCAACATCGGACCGGCTTCGCAGAGCATGCGCGAGGGCAAGTGGGATCGCAAGCTGTACACGGGCACGCAGCTGTCGGGCAAGACGATCGGCATCGTCGGCTTGGGCCGCATCGGTCTGTCGGTCGCCAAACGGTGCTGCGGGTTGGAGATGAAGGTTGTGGGATTCGATCCGTTTCTGTCCGAGGAAAAGGCTGCCGAACATGGCATCGAGTTGTTCCGCGATGTCGATGAACTCATTCCGCGGTGTGACTATCTGTCGGTGCATACACCACTGACCGATGAGACGCGGGGGCTCATCAATGCGGAACGATTGCGAAACGCCAAGGCGGGGGTGAGGATCGTGAATTGTGCTCGCGGCGGGATCGTCGACGAAGATGATCTGGCGGATGCGATCGAGGCGGGACACGTGGCGGGTGCGGCTTTGGACGTTTATGTCTCTGAGCCACCAAGTGAGGACAGTCGACTGCGGTCGCTGCCGCAGGTGTTATGCACGCCTCACTTGGGTGCGTCCACGGACGAAGCCCAGGAACAGGTTGCGGTCGAGGCGGCGGACATCATCACGGCTTTCCTCGTGCGGAACGAAGTGCGATACGCTGTCAACATGGCCCCCATCGCGGCTCAAGAGGTGCCAGGCCTCAAGCCGTATCTCGACTTGTCCTATCGACTGGGACTGCTGCTCTCACAAATCAATGGGGCGAAGGCGATCAAGGCGGCCCACTTGACTCTGCGTGGAGAAGCCGCAGCCAAGCCCATGAAGTTGATCGCTGCTGCGTTTACTTCAGGTCTGCTTTCTCAAGTGCTCGAAGACAATGTCAACATCATCAACGCTGAGATGATGGCCCGTGAACGGGGCATCGAGATTACAGAAGCGGGCACATCGGAAGTGGGCGCCTTTTCAACGGTGGTCGTAGCGACAGTCGAGAACGAGAGCGGCAAGCTTGAAGCGGCCGGCACGATGTTTGGCAACGAGTTCCTGCGACTCGTCAGACTCGATGGATATCAACTGGATGCTTATCTCGACGGGCTGATGCTGCTTTACAAACACCGTGACGTGCCGGGCCTCATTGGCGCAATCGGCACGACATTTGGCCAGCATCAGGTCAACATCGCACACATGGCGCTGGGGCGAGAGAAGAACGAGCCGGGGGGCGATGCGGTCGCCGTGCTCAATCTCGACAACGAGCCGTCGATCGAGGCGTTAGACGAGGTGTCTTCGCATCCCGATGTCACGGGTATCAAACTCGTGCGACTCCCGGCAGCAGGTGCCCCATTGCCGTGGCTGGGACTCTGAGGCAAGTCCTTTTATGTTAAGTCCTGATGATGACTGGCGTGAACAGCTCTCTCGCCGTTGTCGACGGTCTGGGGCGAGACTAGAATGCATCGACCCTCGTCTGGACTTTCGTCGGGTGTGGGTGCGGCTTATCCTTCCCCCTCACAAAGGATGGCTCATGGTCACGAGCGTCCGGCGTCATCGGGTCCGCAAGAAGAGTTCTTCACCAAAACCGGTGAACGGGCGGAATGGGGACGGAGCGCATCAACCGACACGCTCTCAGGGGATGCAGGTCAGCGTGCTGGTGCTGAACCGCAACTACATGGCCGTCCATGTGCTCTCTGTCCAACGGGCCTTTTGTCTGTTGTGGAAAGGGTCTGCTGAGGTCGTCAGTGTTGAGAACGACCAATACCTGTCGTACGACTTCGACGGTTGGCGTGAGATCAGCGAACTCAAAGCCGAGTTGGACGAACGTGACGACTCGGACGATTGGATACGCTCGGTCAACTTCGAGATCCAGGTGCCGCGCATCATTCGGCTCTTGAGGTATGACCGCATCCCACGAAACACGATCAAGTTTAACCGTCGCAACATCTTCCTCCGGGACGGTCACTGCTGCCAATACTGCGAAAAGCGATTCCCACGGCAAGAGTTGAGTCTGGACCATGTGATGCCCCGCAGTCGGGGGGGCGAAGACTCGTGGGAGAACATTGTCTGCGCGTGTCTCAATTGCAACGTGAGTAAGGGAGGTCGCACTCCACAAGAAGCAGGGATAACCCTCAAGTGTACGCCCGTGAAGCCAAAGCGGAACCCGCTCCTCACACGACAGATCACCCTGCAGAAATACGAGTCCTGGAGAAATTTCGTGTGTTCTTCCGACTGATTCACTTTTCCTGTTGAAAGTCGGCTCACCTTGGCGTGTCTGGTACTGAGACCAATCCCAACGCGATCAACGGTTATCTGGGAATGGTCTGCGATCATGGGCTACCGATCGTATCACAATTGCATCTCTGCACCTGAGCGAGTAGCCTGAAACTGACACGATCAAGCCTTCTCTCGAATACAAAGGTCCACTTTGCAATGAAAGCGGCCCAACACAACGTTGCACGGTCCTGGCCTCGTCTCTTCATCAATCGATCGGGCTTTACGCTGATCGAACTCTTGGTGGTCATTGCCATCATCGGCATCTTAATTGCCCTGCTGATGCCTGCGGTCCAACGGGCACGCGAATCGGCCCGGCGCACACAGTGCATCAACAATCTGCACCAGATCGTACTCGCGGCGCACAATTATCAAAGTTCTCACCGATTCTTCCCGCCAGGCTGGGCGCAGGATCAGTTTGAATGTGACTACCGCCTGCACAACTCGGAAACCGCTGGGAAACCGGTCCCCATTCCCATTGTCAATCGACTGAACAATCCACAGCAGCCTAACAATCCGCCACAGCCTAACAATCAGCCGCAGAGGATCGTCACGCTGACCGAGTGGGACCTGGGATCGTATTGGAGTTGGCACGCAATGTTGCTGCCCGAGATCGGTCAGACAACCGTGAATTTGAACTTCGACTTCACCAAGTACGATCCGAGCAACTGGGCAGGCATCCAAATCCCCATCGACTCCTACGTCTGTCCGAGTGCAGGTCTGCCTTCCGGTCGTTGGCACAATTTGGGGTACACGAACTACCGCGGTGTGATGGGTTACTGGCAGACCACAGATCCCAATGAACCTTTCTATGTTGATCCGAATGCGGACCCGTACGCTCCGCTGAACAACGGCATGTTCTACGAAAACAGTTCGCTGTCGTTTCGGGATGTCACTGATGGGGAATCAAACACACTGATGTTCGGCGATACCCCGTTCGGCGGTTTCTGGGGCGACAACTATTCCTGCTGTGCTCGCCTCCGCGAAGATCGTGAGAATTTCGATGACTACTGGCAGGATCCCCCCGCCGACATGGCGTCGTGTCCCAATGGAAACGAACTCAACGAACCGTTAGTCGGGCCACAATTTTTCGGCTTCGGCAGTTCGCACGGCGAGATCTGCAATTTTGCACTCGTCGACGGCTCAACAAAGTCCATCGCTAAGTCGATCGACACGGACTTGCTGCGTGCCCTGTTCACCAGGAATGGACAAGATCGAGTGACCGACGCCTTCTGATACGGTAACGTTCTTCTTCATTGAATAGGCAATTGACAATCCCGTCGATCAAGCCCGATCGAAGGGAAACGCTGTGACCTCACAGAGTGAGGACAATCCGAGAGCGGTCAGCAGCAGGCGATCAAAGCCCAGGGCAACGCCTGAGCACTCGGGAAGCCCGACATCCATCGCCTCCAGCAACCGGCTCTGTTCAGGCAGTGGCGGCAATCCTTGTTGTTGACGCTTGCGGGACTGTTCTGACTGACGTCGCCGTAGTTCCTCTGGGTCTGTCAGTTCCTGGTACCCGTTACAGATCTCGATCCCATCGACGTACAGTTCAAACCGCTCTGCGACAGGAATGACCATGTTGCGGATCCGGGCGAGTGCCGCTTGTGAAGCGGGATAGTCAAACAGAAAGACGGCTCCTTGCTCAGCGAGCATTGGCTCAACCGCTTCGCTGAGCAACAGGTTCAGCCAACCGTCCCGATCATCGTCGTGAAGCGAAGATGGCCCCTTGATGCCTCGCGTCTCGGCCATGCTTCTCAAGTCTCCCACCGACTTTGACAAGACACCTCCACCGAGCGCCTGTTGAAAGGCGTCTTCGTATGTCAACCGGCAAAAGGGACGTGCCAACTGTCGGCCAGAGAGGCTTGCGCGGCCATGATCCGTGACCTCCACCCCTTCGATACTGCGAGCGACGATCGAAACTTGATTGTGAAATTCATCGGTCAACTGCTCAACCAGATCCATCTGCTGATGATAGGTCTCGCCCACCTGATACCACTCCACGATAGTGAATTCCGGGTTGTGCAGTCGTCCGGACTCCTCCTGCCTGAAGGCACGGGTGATCTGAAAGATGGACTCTGCGCCCGCTGCCAACAGTCGCTTCATCCCGAACTCCGGAGACGTCTGCAGATACAGAGGTGCGACACCGCCCTCAGCGCAAACCTCCAGGCAAAAGGGCTCCAACCAGGCATCCACACAGACGTCGTGGGAGAGGATGGGAGTCTCGACTTCCCAATAGCCCAGCCTGCAAAAAAACTGCCTCACCCAGTCCAACATCTCCGCTCGTAGACGCAGAATGGGCAATGATGCCGTCGGGCGAAAGTCAGACTCGCTGGACGGTGGGCTCATGCGCGGGAGAGTCTCGAATCTCGGGGATCAGTCGGGTCAGGGACTCTCAAGTCGTTGTGGACCTACTCTTGGAGATGACCGCGACCATCAAGTGCGCTGGTGATCGCCTCTCGCAGGTCTCGAAGTCGAATCGGCTGCGTGAGGACTTGAACCCGTTCACTCGTCGGCTCAAATTCATTGACGAACTCCGCCTGGCGCTCTGACAACACGAAGAGTGTCGCGATGGCAGCAGTCTCTGCCAAGGGTACGACTCGTTCAAAGTCGTCGATAATCCGGTTGCCAATCGACCCTCCCATGAAAATGACGCAGTTCGGCGGATTCGTCTTCATCCGGATCAGTGCTCTTTCGACATCGCTCAGCAGCAACACACGAAACCCATGGCGTGAGAGATAGTCACGCAGCCAGTCCTGCTGTTGCCGCCGTCCTTCGACACACAACACGGTCAACTCCGTGCCACTGTCCTGAGTGAAGGCGGGGATCGTACCCGAATCCGTCTCGCGGCGTCCCAGCATTGGCCGCAGATCGCCGATGACCTGCATGGCCGTCTGATACCGCCGGTCTGGATCAATGTCCATCAGCCGGTTGATAACGCCAATGACGCCAGGCGGAAGTGTCGGCTCAATCTCTGCAACGGGTTGCACTTGGCGATACCGAGTAATGTCACGGCGTTCGTCGCGACTCCGCGTCCGCGGGTAAGGAGGTTGCCCGGTCACCAATTCGTAAAGAATCCCCCCCAGAAAAAACAGATCACTGCGAGGGTCATTCATGGGCGCAGCAGTGTGCTTCTCCAGAGTGGAGTACTCAAGCGCCTGAGCAAACGCCGCATGTCCCACCTTTTGAAGCAACCGCTCATCTGCAGCCAAACCAAAGTCGATCAACTTGGCCTTGCCCTGACTGCTCATGAGCACGTTGGTCATTTTCATGTCGCGGTGAGTAATTCCCAATCCAAAGGCATACGCCAAAGCCTCACAAACGTGCATGGCATATCGGCAGGCCTCCATTGGCTCGAGCTTGCCTCGAGTCTTGAGGAATTCCCGGAGATTGCCCCCTTCGACAAACTCCATCGTAATGAAGTGAATGTCGCGATGGCGATCGTACCCGTAGACCGGCACGATGTTCGGATGCTTCAATCGCTTTCCGACTTGGCCCTCTCGTTGGAACAGTTCGATCGTGTCGCGGTCGTTCGACCAACGCTCTCGGAGAACCTTGACACCGATCATCCGTCCATCATCAACTGCACACCCTCGATAGACTCGGGCAAAGCTGCCGGATGCGTTGCGGTACATCAGCTTGACACCGCCGAGCACCAGACCGTCGGCATCGCCCTTCCTGATCCGCTCCACCTGAAACCTGGTCAAGGCGTGCTTCTGCTCCAACTGCCGAAGCAAGTCTGAACCACTGGCGTTGACCGGCAGTCCATCCCGACACTCCTGCAGCTGTGGCAGATCGATCAACTGCAGCCCCAAAAGCTGGGACCCCAGATCGTCCAAACTCGTTTCTGACATGGAAATTGTGAGCATCGCCTCTCGGCGCAGCCCTCACCAGTGCTGAGGCCACGTCATGCAGACGGTGAGGAGACCCCTCATGGACGACAGCAGTTCAAATCTCAATCATCCCGCGAAAAACGACCGATTCGTCTATCCTATCACGACTTGAGTGCGAGTCAATTCGGCTCACAAAACCAATCACCGCTCTTCAATCTGACCGAATCGCACACGCCCGTCCGCTACGGTCGCAGTGATTCGGAGTCTGTCATCACCGGGGGTCCAGTGGAACAGCATCAAATCGGCCCGGCACCCTCGCTGCAATATCACACTCTCGCAGCCCAAAAGCATGGCTGGCTGACGACCCGCCATCTCGCACGCCTCCGCCAATGTGACCCCCGCCACGTTCACCGTCGCGGCGACACACACATCGGTCTGCACCCCCGATCCGGCCAACATCTGGCGTTGACCAGCAATCACAATCGGCCCGTCCTCCAAAATCTCAAAGCGCCCCCCGTGATACTCGTATTCTCCCGGTGGACATCCGGCCAGCCCGGATGCATCACATGTCAGGATCACATTGCGAGGCCCCTTCGTGCGGATGATCGACCGTACCACGCTCGGCGGCAGGTGGAACCCGTCATTGATGATGCTCGTTTTCAGCCGGGGATCGCCTAGTTGTTCCCAGATATAGTTCGGATGCCGCCGGATCGTGCCATGTGCCCCGTTCCCCAGATGGGTACTCAGCCGGGCACCCGCGTCAACCGCTGCTGCAATCTGCTCGCCCGTCGCCGCTGTATGCCCGATGGCGATTGTCACACCCTCCGCCACCGCCCGTCGGATGAACTCCACCGCACCCTCCACTTCCGGAGCCAATGTCACCAAACGAATCCGCCCGCCCGACGCCTCCTGCAACTGCGTAAACTCGTCCCAGTCCGCCGGTCGCACATCAGCCAACGGATGAGCCCCCCGCGGACCATCTTCACCCGAGATATAAGGTCCTTCCAGATGACATCCCGCCACCATCCGATCGGCCCACGGCTCCTGTTCGCACGCCTCACGAATCGCCGTGAACCCATCCCGCAACGGCTCAAACGCACTCGTGATTAACGTCGGACACATCCGCGTGATGCCATACGCAAAGTGCGGCTCCAGCGTCTCCAGCACCTGCTCCGCTGTCAGCCCTTCATCACTGAACCACTGCCCGCCGTACCCATTGATCTGCAAGTCAAACAGCCCCGGCGCAACAAACGGCCACTCCTCCACCGCCCCCTCCGGCCAAACCGGCTCCACACTCGCGATCCGACCATCCGCAATCGTGACCCGCACCGGCTCACCCGTGTCGTAACGTCGTCCCTCGATGTTCATCAATGATCTCCAGATCTCGACATTTGAAATCAGTATAGCGTTGCCGTCGCTCGCTTGCGGTTTCGCCGGTAAGGGGACGGGGTCAGGCACCATTTCGCCAGGGAGAACTCCCCTCACTCCTTCGCACCCAAGAGCGAAATGGTGCCTGACCTCGTCGTAATTCGATATTCCCAACTGAACACCCGCACCCTTTGCCCAATCCGGGCTTTGCGCAAACCCATCCTCCGGCTAAACTTGCCGGTCACGTCCACGGGGCAAGCGGACGATAACGGGGGCGATGGATGTCAAGAATTTGCTGACACCCCTCTCTCGTGCTACCCAGGGAGGCCCCGGAAAGGAAGGGATTCCAATGTCGCTGAGGCCGTTTCGCTTCATTCACGCCACCAATCTGCGGCTCGATCAGCCGCTGTGGGGCATCGGTTCCGTTAACAGCGACGCCCGCCGCATCGCCGAAGACGCCACGCTCACCGCGTTCCACCACATCGTGGACGCGTGCATCGATCACAAAGTCGCTTGCCTGCTTTTGACCGGCAACAGCTTCGACGCGGCTCATGCCTACCGCGCCCGCATGACGCTCGAAGATGCCTGCGAAAGGCTTGCTGAACATGACGTCGAAATCTTCATCGTCCCCGGTGAGACCGACCCGTCGCACTCCTGGATCAAAGGCCTGCATCTGCCGCCTAACGTCACCACATTCGTCAGTCGCCACTCCGAACCAGTCGCAGTCGTCCGTGACGGCGAAGTGCTCGCCACCGTCGAACCGTTCGAGGATCGCCACTCCAGTGCTCAACGCAGCTCACACTCCTCCGCCCTCCGCATCGGTCTGATCGGAGCCGGTCAGCACGAAACACTGCAAGAGAAACTCGCCGCGGTCGCCGCGTCAAACGACGACAAACAATTGCTCGAAGACTTCCCCATCGCGGGCACCTTCGGCTACCTCGCTCTGGGCAACGGCAGCGAGCACATGACGGTCGACCTCCCGCGCGGCATCGCCCACGACCCCGGTTGTCCGCAACCACTCGACGGACGTCACACCACCGACATGGGTTGTTCGCTCATCGACGTCGACCGAGCCGGACAACTCATCGTCAAGATGCTGCCGACCGCCGTCGTGCGTCGCGAGGAGATCGAACTCAAACTGAAGGACGACACCTCCTGGGACAGCCTCGTGCAGGACATGCAATCCGCCCTGCTCGACCGTGACCCCCTCCACACCGAAAAACTCTGGCTTGTCCGCTGGGTCATCGAAGGCGAAGGCTCGCTCGCCGACTCACTCCGCGAAAGCACAGCTCAACGCGAGTTGACCGAACTCGTCGAACAGGAACTGGCCGACGACCGGGGCGTGATCCGGATTCACGAAGTGGACCTGCGGGCCAACTGGTCGTACCTGTCCAATCTCGAAATCACAGGCACCGTCTTCGAGGAGTTCACGAACGTCATCGATCAGCGACTGCCCACGCACATCGACCAGTTCCGCAAGCGACTCCCCGCCATCGACTGGCCCGAAGCCGGTTGGGTGCGGCACGTCATCGACACGGGCGAACGCATGAGCTCCCGCGACATCGCCGCCCACGCCCACGACCTCGCCCGCCAATGGCTCCTCCCAATGGGATCACGTGACGACTGACAAACCACCAATCCGCAATCAACCATCGCTTGCGGATTAGCACCACCAAAAACTTCCCAACGACTCACCGCGACCCCAGGTCGCCCTCATCACGGACGAGGATTTCCCGATGAGAATCACGGATGTCAACATTGACCACTTCGGCGTCTGGCGCGAGCTCGACGTGCCACTCAACGACCACGGCGTCAATGTCTTCTACGGCCCCAACGAGGCGGGCAAGTCGACCCTCATGCGCTTCGTGCGAGGCGTCCTCTACGGCTTCCGCCCCCAGGTCGACGGCTCTGGCTACTCCAACACCACCCGCGGCGATGCCCAGGGCGGACTGCGGATCATTCAGGATGGACGCGAGCACGTCATCCGCCGCGAAGCCGAGCCGGGCGAACGTGGTCGCGCCCGCTTCGACGAACTCGACTGGGGCAAGTCCAGCGACGCCCGCATCAAACAGGTCGTCAGCGACACCAGCGAGTCGATGTACGAAAACATCTTCGCCATCGGCCTCGCCGAGCTACAGGAACTCGCGACCCTCGACGCGGACGAAGTCGCCGAACACATCTACGGCATGTCCCTCGGTCCCGACGGCGAACGCGTCCTCCGCGCCCGCAGCACTTTCGAGAAGGAACGCCAACGACTCCTCTCTGACGACCGCAAAGCAGGCGAGATCGTCCGACTCGCCAGTCGTCTCGACGAACTCGACCGCGAAATGGCCGAGTTGGGCGACGTCACCGACAAGCACCAGCAACTTCGCATGGAGAAGGAGCGTCTGACCGCCGAGATCGCCGACGCCCAACTCCGCCGCTCAGACCTCGAACGACAACTGCGAGGTCACCGCTTCATGGACCGTGCCTACGGTCCGTGGAAACGCGAACGCCAACTCCGCAGCGAACGCGAAAGCATGTCGCTACTGAGCAGCTTCCCCGAAGACGGCCTCACCCGCTTCGACCAGATCGAACACGAACTCACCGATCACCGCCGCAAACGCGACGCCCTTGTCGCCGAGTTGGACAAGCTCGAACGCGAAGCCGACGAGTCAACGGGCGACACGGAGATCTTCCAACACGAATGCACGGTCCGCCGCTTGGGCGATCACCGCGAAGAGCTGCGTCAACGCGAACGACGCCTCAAGGACAAGCAAGCCCGACACGACGCTCTGCAGGAGAAACTCGACGCACGACTGACCGAACTCGGCAGCCACTGGACTCTCGACCGCATCTCGAACGCGCCTCTGCCGTCGACCGGCACCAGCCGTCTGTGGGACGCGGCCCGTCGCTACCAACTCGCCGGCTCCAAACGCAAACGGACCGTCAAACGCTACAAGAAGGTCGTCTCCGCCGCTCAGAAGCGTCAAAACGCCTTCAACGAACGCATTAAACCCCTCGGCGGCAAGTCACTCTCGAACGCCATCCACGCGACTCAAAACCGCTTCGACGACATCCGCGAACTGAACCGGCTGCGGATCGAAGAGGCCCGCCTCTCCGCCGCGTCGATGCCCACAACGACCCGTCGGCTGAGCATGAACTCCGAGTTTCGCGATCTGCCGCCCCTGTTCTACGTGTTGATGTGGTTCTTCACACTGGCCGGCATCGTGCTGTTCTTCTCCGGACTGCTGTGGCCCGCGAACAGTCTCGCTGGAGGCAACACGGCTTGGATCGTTGGTGCCATCTACGCCTGCTTCGGCCTGATGATGGCCGGTGCCTGCTGGACGGTCCGTCAACACCTCGAACAGTTCTACGGCGACCCGACCTTCTCCGAGACCCAGACCGCCTTCGGCTCCCGTGAACCCGAACCATACAACCCCCACGCCGAGCATGACCTCACCCGCGTCCGTCAGGCGATCGGCGACATCGTCGGCAAGCACAACCTCGCCCCCACATCGCAAGCGATCGGCATTGCGGGTGACGTGCAACCGGTTGACATTGATGAGTCAGACCTCCTCATCCGCACGGCTCAACGTCTCGCCGATCTCAAGACTCTCAAAAAGGACGAGCAACAGATCCAGAGTCGCCGCAACCGCCTCAGCCGCTACCGCGAGATCATGCGTGACCGACAGCGGAACGTCACTCAACGCCGCCGCGAGTGGTGCGACGTCCTCCGCGACATGGGCATCGACGAGACGCTCAAGGTCGACGCGGCCATGAAGATGTGGCAGTCCATCACCGACGCCCATCACCTCCGCAAAGCGGTCGCCCTCACCAAAGACGACGTCGACTCCGAACGCCGCGCGGTCGACGAACTCAAACGTCAAATCGATCGCCTCATGGGCGAACTCCCCTCCGACGTCCTCGCCGGCAGCAAGTCCGACCCCGATGTCGTCATCACCCGCTGGCGGAGTCAGGTCAAACAACTCGACAGCACGCAGGGCGAACGCGCCAAGCTCCGTCGCCAAGCACGCGACAAACGCCGCGAAGCCGACCTGCTCGACTCGTCCCTCCAGGATCTCTCGACACGTCGCAGCACGCTCCTCATCCAGGCGGGCGTCTCCTCCCGCGACGAGATGGAGCAACGCATGCACTCGATGACGCGGCACCGCGAACTGGCCCGCCTCATCGACGACGCCCAGTCCGAACTCCGCTCCGTCACCGACACCGAGACAGAACTCGCCATCGTCGAGGAAGACCTGCTCTCCTTCGACTCGGGCCGCAACAAGCAGTCCGTCACCAAAATCGAGGGCGAACTCAAACAGATCGACCACGACCTGCAAGCCGCCCACGAGGAGATTGGCCGAGTTAAGAGTGCCCTGCACGAACTGGCCAACGACCGCCGTGCCGTCAGTCTGCGGTTCGAGCGTGAGCAAATCGCAGCCGACCTCAATCGCGAAATGGAAGCGTGGTGCTCGCTCGACCTGTCGATCGACGCGGTCGACCAGATTCGCAACCGCCTCGAACGGCACGCTCAATCCGACACGCTGCAACTCGCCTCGCAATACCTCGACCGCCTGACCGTCGGCAAGTACCACAACGTCTGGTCCCCGCTCGGCGAGCGACACCTCTGCATCGACGACGACGGCGACCAGACCCTCCGCGTCGAACAACTCAGCACGGGCACCCGCGAGCAACTGTTCCTCGCGATCCGCCTCGCCATGGTCCGCCGCTTCGCTCAAGAAGGCATCGAACTGCCGATGGTCCTCGACGACGTGTTCGTCAACTTCGACCAGATCCGCACGGAAGCGGCCGTCGACACGATCCTCGACTTCGCCGACCAGGGACACCAAATCATGCTCTTCACCTGCCACCTGCACCTCGCCCACATGTTCGAAGCGAAGGGCGTCGAACCCGTCTGGCTCCCCGTCAACGCCGCCGCCCTCGAAGAACGCCGTGCTGGGTAACTGGTGTTGGAAATCCGCCAGGGTGGCAGGGTCAGTAGCGCAGCGAATGGCCCTGCGAGCGCGGTGGCAACGTCGTCCTGCCGAGAATCGACACGCACCCCCACAGGGCCATCCCGTTGGTCTGACCCTGCCACCCGCCGCTGAGTAGCTGAACTCGCAAGAGTTCAGATTTCTGCCGAGCTTCGATGTGTCTGAATTCTAGCGAATCCAGCTACAAGTCACTCGCTCTGTGACGGCGACTCACCGAGGATGCTTCTTAGCCGCCGAATGGCTCGCAGATACCGCATGCCGGCAGCCGCCGGACTGAGGCCCAACAGCTCAGCAACCTCTCCGTTGCCGAACTGCTCCTGATGCCGCATCAGGACAATTTCGCGGTCGGCGTCATCCAGCTCGTCGATCGCGGCCCAGAAGCGGCCTTCCAGTTCCTTCCGCAGCGTGGCCGCAGCGGGAGTCAGTTCCATGTCACACAATTGGGCCGCCAGATCGAGTGACGACTGATCGGCTCGTGCTGTCATCCTCTGTTCGCGACCGACGTCCCGCCGTTGCGCCCGATGCCGGCGATGTGCGTCAATCAACCGGTCCTTCGCGATCTGCCGCAGCCACAGGTGGAAGGGCATCGTGCCGTCGCTGAGGTAGTCGGCCAGCCGCCGGTGTGCCTCGATGAGTGCCTCCTGCACAATGTCACTCGCATCCACCCGCCCGGCCATCCCCCGATCCATGCGAGCCGCGACCATCCGCCGGATGGCCCCCCGATGCCGTTCGATCAACTCATTGACCGCCGCATCCTTGCCGTCCCCGACGTCGACGAGCAACCGTTGCGTGGTATCGTGATCGGGCCACATGGGATGATGTCCAATTTGAAATCTGAGATTTCAGATTCATGATTTGAGATCTGAGATCTCAGATTTCAGATTTGCGATGTGACGCGGGGATGAAAGATACTCGCGTCTCCCTCAGGTCGCAGTATCTCGCATTACACCAACATCCTCAATCCTCACCAAGCGGATACTCACTGATCGGAATCCCCAACCCTCGCACCTCTTGCAGGCGTTGCCAGCCGCGGGTGACTCGGGTCTCTCGGACGCGAACCTCTGCGGGGTCGAGGTGCTCCTTGGCGAAGGGGCCGTCGACGGTGACCGGGGTGAAGGCTTCGTCGACGATGAACTGGGCGAGGGTGGGGTTGCAGTGGAGGTGGCGTTCGGGGGAGGACATGAGCTGGCGGGAGCCGATCTCACCGATGATGTACCGCAAATACAGATCACTGACCGTGATATTCGGCACCTCCTCGCCACAGATTTCGCAGAGGTAGCCTTCGTCGCACTTCGCCATGTGGGTTGTTCCCGGTGGGTTGACTACAATCTGAGGTTCATTGTGTGCGGTGTTGGATGCGGTTGGCAATCGTCGTAGCTGGATTCGCCAGAATTCAGCCATGTGAGATCGCAACACAGTTCTGAACTCTGGCGAGTTCAGCTACCGCAAGCGATGGACGCGACGTTTTCTGAATCCTGACCCTGGTTCCTGACTCCTGAACACTCATGTCTCTCCCCCGTTTCAGTGTTGAGAATCCGGTCCTTGTGAACATGATGATGCTCGTCACGCTGGTGGCGGGGGCGGCGTTGTATTGCACGTTGATTCGGGAGATGTTTCCCGAGAGTCGGGCCAGTGCGATCGCAATCACGGCTGTCTACCCGGCGGTGCAGCCGGAGGAGTTGGAGAAGGCGATCACCATCAAGGTCGAGGAGGCGGTCCGCGAGATCGATGGGGTCGAAAAGGTCGAGTCGACGATCAACGAGGGCTTCTGCACGACGATCCTCAAGCTGTACAACAACGTGGACGACGTCGACGTGGTCATGCAGGAGGTCAAGAACGAGGTCGATGCTCTCGAAGACTTGCCGGACGACATGGAGAAGATCACGGTCAAAAAGTTGGAGCCGACGCTGCCGGTGATTATGGTCGCCATCTTCGGCGACGGCAGCGAGGCGGAGATCAAGCGTGCTGCGCGGGACCTCAAGGACGATCTGCTCGAACTGCCCGGCATCTCGGACATTCAGGAAATCGGCATCCGCGACGACGAGATCTCCGTCGAAATTCGGCCGGAGAAGCTGCTGGAATACGACATCACGTTCGAGGAGATCGCGGCGGCCATTCGTGCCACGAACATCGATATCTCCGGAGGCAACCTTAAAGGTGAGCGCGGCAGCATCGCCGTGCGTACGCTGGGCGAAGAGCAACGGGCGATCGATTTGGAAGACATCGAAGTCCGTAGTCTGGGCGACGGCACGACCATTCGGCTGGCGGACGTCGCTGTGGTGAAGGACGACTTTGTCGACTTCGACATCGAGAGTTACTTCAATGGCAAACGCTCGGCCAACCTGTTGGTGCAGAAGACGCCCACGCAGGACGCAATCGAAATCTCGACACTGATCAAGGCCTTCGTCGCCGGCAAGCGGCAGGTGCCATTCGATCCATTCGGCATCGACGCAGCCAAGCAGAAGGAGTGGTACATCATGCCCTTCTCGCTGGCGGCAGCTTACACGGCTCAGACAGTCAACCAAATCTCCGGTCGGCCTGATCCTTGGGAGATCTACGAACAGAGCCGCCAAAACCCGTTCGACCACACGTTCGAGGTGGCCCTGCACACGGACCTTGCACGCTTCGTCGAGGGTCGGCTCGACCTGATGCTCCGCAATGGACGCATGGGGCTGCTGCTTGTACTGATCTCTCTCAACCTGTTCCTCAACTGGCGAGTCGCCTTCTGGACAGCGATCGGTCTGCCCGTGTCATTCCTTGGCACATTCATCGTGATGTGGGGACTGGGGGCGTCGATCAACCTGCTGTCGATGTTCGGGCTGATTATTGTGCTGGGGATTATTGTCGATGATGCCATTGTCATCGGGGAAAACATCTACCGCCACGTCGAGGAGGGTATGCCCGCGCGCGAGGCGGCGATCAAAGGAGCGGAGGAAGTCTTCTGGCCGGTGACGATTGCCGTCACAACGACGATTGCGGCCTTCAGCCCGTTGTTGTTTATCGCCGGACAGATCGGCGACTTCACACGTCAATTGCCGATCGTCGTGATCGCGGCACTGAGCGTGTCGCTGG
>JAJDEJ010000048.1 GCA_029259815.1 Planctomycetaceae bacterium
GGCCAGTTCGACGACTGGAAAGACATTCCTGTTTACACCGATCCTCCTGAGGACACCCACGAGACTGAGCCGCGGCGATTCGACGATGAGCCGAAGATGTGCGAGCATTCGGACGTTGACCTGCTGGAATACGGGGTCGCCCATGACGCAGAGGCGCTCTACTTCTCCATACGGTCTCGCGGACAGATCGGTCGCACGCAAGTGGGAGACGAGCCGTCAAAGAAAAGTCCGGGCCGGTACTACGTCATTGTGACCATTGACGTCGATCAGGACGACGAGACTGGTTACTGGCTACACGAGGGAGGCTACTATCCGACCAGTCGGGGCTACGACGTCAACGCAGAGCTGGAGTTCTACAACGGCACTCTCCATGTGGCCAAATACTTGAATCACGGTGCTGCCAATCGCAGGGACGTCTGGGACGCCTATTATGACCAGTCGAACGGTCAACACAGTCGGCGGAACAGGGGACCCCACGCACCAGGACATGTCCGCCTCGGTCCCGGCTTTTACAAGTACTACACCGAATGGGTCTACCACCCCGATGACACGATTCAATTCGTCCGGGATCGAGGCCGCAAACTCGGGCTCGGCATCGTCACCTATGCCCTCTCTGAGGATGCTCACCAGATCGAGATGCGTTTCCCGCACAAGGGGTTTCTCAAAGACTCCGATAGCCGGTCGCTCATCGGGCTCGGCAGCGTGCTTAACATCTCCATGTCGCTCGAAGCCAGCGGAGAGTTCACTCCCTCAGGGAGGTGGGCCTCTGACACGGGCGAACCAATCATGCATTACACAGTGTCGGGGGAGGGGGAGATCGACCAGTAATCACAACGCGACCAACACGTACACAATCGCGATCGCGATCTGTACGGCGGCAAACGGCACCGCAGTCTTGACGAATCCGGTGAATGAGAGCGGCAGCTTCTCGCGGTTGATGATCGTCATCGCCACGACCGTCGAGGCCGACCCGATCGGGGTGATGTTTCCACCCAGGTTCGAGCCGAAGATCACGCACCACCAGAACGGAGAGTCACTCGGTGTGTCGAGGCCGGCGAGAATCTTCGCCAGCATCGCGGCGAGCGGGATGTTGTCGGTGACCGAACTGGCAACGGCGGATGACGTCAGCAACACGGCGGAGGCGGCCATGCCCGGCAGGGCGAGGACCGCTTTGATCCCCTGCCCGATCATGTCCAAGACCGCCGCGTGCTCCATCACGTTGATCACCACAAACAGCCCGGCGAAGAACGCCAGCAGGTCCCAGTCGACCGCCGCGTAGAACTTGTCGACGTCATGTCGATAAGCCCACAGCATCACTCCGGCGAAGAACAGGGCAACAAAGCCCATTCCCAGTTTGTCGATATTCCACGGCAAGGCCGACTGAAACGACAGCGAGAGGATGAACGCACAGAGAATGCTCACGGCAAACCAGAAGAAACGGTTCGAGGGCACACTTTCGTTCTCATCAAACCCGGCGACCATCGCCCGTGCTTCGGATCGCTCAGACTCGCTGTGAAGCCCCTTTACGCCAAATCGCCACTTGCCCATCAGCAGAGTCACTGCCGTTGCGATGACCACGTAGGGAGAGGCAACCAGAAAAAACTTCACAAAGCTGATGCCCGCCGTGTTGCCAACGATGATGTTCGGCACGCTGGAGATGAGCGTCAGCAGTCCCCCCACGTTTGTGAGCAGTCCCTCAATGAGTAGAAACCCGAGCAGCAGATCATTGCGTTCCAACTTTCGGAGCGAAACGGTCGTCAGTGAGCCAATGATGATCATGGCCGTGACGTTGTTGAGCACGGCGGAGAACAAGACGGTCAGCGATCCGTAGGCAATCAGCAGTCGCCACGGGTCGCCTCCCGTCAGCTTGGTGACTTTGATGGCCATCCAGGTGAACACGCCCGACCGGCTCGTGACTTCGACAAACAGACTTGCCCCAAGGATGATCGTGATCACGCCCCAGTCGATGGCCGGGATGTAGACCGGAATATTGATCTCATGTCCGTTCGGTAGTGTGATCGCCCCGAACGGTAGTAGCCGTTGTCCTGTGAAGTGTCCAACCATTGTCTCCAGCAACAGGCAGACGCCGGCAAATGTTCCCACGATGATCGACTTCCGCGCGTGCAGCTTTTCCTCGAAAGCGAGTGCAGCGATCATCGCCGCCAGCAGAAAGGCGAACAAACCGGTGATCCACCCGGCCACGTGAGGAGTTTCGGCAGCAAGGAGAAGTATGGAGGACATCCGTTTCGTTCTTCCAACGCCCACGGGCTACGCCCCGTGGGACTGATCCTGTTCTTCATCGGCGTGACCCACGGGGCGTAGCCCGTGGGCTTGGGGCGATACACATCAAACGTCACAAGAGCAGCAACATGCGATCAATTAACTCGACACTCAATGCATACGCCATGCCGTGCATCGCCAGTTGATGCTCATCGTTCGTGTTGATCAACAACAGGTCAACGTTGTGACTCTCGACAAGTTGCTGGTATTGTTTGAGGTGATGACCACGGGCGATGCTGGAATGGAACGTGACCGAAGTTCGTTTCTCACGGAGTTCGGTCAGACAGGTCTCGATATAGTCGCCCGCGTCCTTGAGCAACTGCTGATCGATGAGTTTGCGAGCCACATCTGTGTCAATTTCCGGAATGCGCTCGATTGCAGACATGTATCGGTCGAAGACAGCGTCATCCTCGACATGGCATAGCCACATCTCGCCACCGTCAGGTGTCATGGCGGCTCCGAAGTTGATCAGTCGGTCGTCTCCCGAGATGCGATCGGTCACGACCATCACGCAGCGGCCAGGCGTCGTATCAAGGGAATGCGGGTCAATCGCCGTGCCCGGTAGGACAAGCACCGGTGGGTGCAGCACTTGTGTGAGCACGTCGAGGTACACCCCCAGACTGTGCTGTGGGATATGCGATTCCTCAAACAGATGCCGATACGTGACAACGAGATCCGGCTGTTGTTGCTCAAATCGCTCGATCAGTTCCTGCACATTTTCGAAATCACCTTTCCCGTTGACGTGCCACGTTGCCACCGATCGCAGGCGGGGCAGAAAGGCAGTCAGCTGTTCACGGACAGTTTGAGTTTGGTCGCCAGGCTGGTCTGTCACGATCACCACCGTCTTGAGCGGCACGTCAGAGAACGTGAACGCCTCCCGCTCCGCTTTGCGGAACATCGACGCAAACTCATCGATCTGATCTCGCTGGTCCATGCGCGGGAGTGTAACAGGCAAGCCAGAATGACACTACCGCTTCCGACGCATCAACCAATACACCGGTCCGCCACTGAGCACAGCAGCAGTTCCCCATAATGTGGGGCCCGGACTCTGCCACACAGTGAAGGCCATGAGCACGCTCGTCGCGAGCAGGAAGAAGACCGGCGGCAGCGGATACCACGGCATCGAGTAACTCTCGGACCGCGATCCACGACGTCGGAGCACGAACACACTCGACACGGCGAGACTCGTCAGCAGGACCAGTCCGACTGTGGTGAAGTTCAGCAAACTGGCGAACGCATCGGCAGCTCCCGCGATGATGTGTGAACCCCACAACAGCAGGAACGAACTCACGCCCATCGTGAGGACAGCAGCAACAGGGGTCTCGTGAGCCGCGGACACTCGTCGTGCATAAGATGGGAAGAGATTGTCGCACGCCATCGCATAGCAAATGCGTGACCCGGTCAGCAAGTACGCACTCACCGACGCAAGAATCGTCAAGCCGATGAACACCGACAGTGGTTCAGAGATCGTCGAACCGAACAAGGCGCGCGATGCCGTCTCCGCGATCGCCTCCACCTGTTGCATGTCAGCAACTCGCAGCCCATCCGGTCCGATGGCGTAGACATAGACCACGTTGATCACCAGATACAGCAGAGTCACCAGTCCACAGCCGGCCAAAATCGCCCGCGGCAACGTCTTCGCGGTCTCTTTAACTTCCCCGGCGATGTACGCACTCGCGTTCCAGCCTGAGTACCCGTAGAACACGTACACCAGCGATGAAACGGCAACCGGCACGCTCTGCTCCGCCAGGGAGCGACCCTGTGTGAAATGCTGCCAGTCGCCACTGCCAAACATCACACCGGCAAGCACAAACGTCAGCAGCAGTGTGAGCTTCAATGCAGTTGTCGCGTTTTGCAGCCACGAACTCGATCGCTGTCCTCGACAGTGCAAGAGAGTCAGCACGAGGATGACCATCGAAGCGACCGTCGGCGTCATCCAGTCCGCCCACGTGCCTCCTGCGTCGATCCAACGTCCGCGCCAGGGTAACAGCGTATACACAACCATCGCATGTGCGATGACAGCCGTCGGCCCCGCGAAGCCGAGCAACAGCGTCGCCCAGCCGTACATGAACCCCACGCCGTCGCCATACGCCCGGCGCACGAAGACGTAGTCGCCGCCCGCATGCGGCAGGAGCGTCGCCAACTCGGCAAACGTCAAAGCTCCAGCAAGGCTGACCACGCCACCAATGACCCACAGCAGCAACAGTGTTTGCGGACTCTCCGTCGACCGAATGATGTATCCCGACGTCGTGAGAATACCGACCCCGACCATACTGGCAATCGTGACGAGCGTCGCTGTCCAAAAGCCGAAGCGTCGCGGGAGAGACGTCTCGCTCATCCGATGTCCGACACCGTCACGCCGAGCCTGTCGGCCAGTTCGTTGATCTGCCGCCAAGTCTCATCGGGGATGTCGACACCCTCGACTTCGCGTTGCTGTTTGCGGCGTTGTTCGATTTCACCGGGAAGCAGAATCTCGTCGACACCCGGCATGCGACGAGTGCTCTTCATGTGCTCTGTGTACTTTTCAGTGAGAGCATCGTACTCGGCTCGTGAGGTGAAGCGTTCGATGTCCATGAGGTACAGCCAGACGCCGTTTGCGCCGGGAGAGCGATCGGTCCGACAGATGCCGCTGCCGGTGATCATGCCGCAAAACACGTCGATCAATACGCTCAGCCCATATCCCTTGTGACCGAGCAGCGGTCCACCAAGCGGGAGAATCGAGCCAAATGGTTCGGTGTAGTAGTCAGCGGGATCGGTCGATGGGTTGCCGTGCCCGTCGATCATCATCCCTGGCGGCACCTGCTCACCCTTCTGATGGGCAACACGCAGTTTGCCCTCTGCAGTTGCACTGGTTGTCATGTCGAGAACGAAGTTCCCCCCTTTGCGGGGGGCCGCCATGCAGATGGGGTTGGTACCCATCTTGCGTTCCATTCCGCCAAAGGGAGTCACGCCGCCGATGCCCGGCCCGTTGACCGCCATCACGGCTGCGAAGCCCTCATCAGCGGCCCGGTCGGTGTATGAGCCCAAGCGACCAACATGATTGCAGTCTCGAATCATGGCTGTCGCTGTCCCTGCGGTGCGAGCCTTTTCCATTGTGAGTTCGAGCGCCTTTGTCGCGATCACCTGACCATAGTTCAGGTGTCCGTCGATGAGTGAGAATGCAGGTTCATCCACGACGACCTCGAACTCGCCCCCGACGTTCACGAACCCGTCATCAATCATCTGCACGTACTGCATCAATCGCATCACGCCATGACTGTCGTGACCGACCAAATTGGCCCCTGCGAGTTCCCGAGCAATGACCTCGGCTTCTTCCGGCGGCACCTTCGCCCCGGCAAGGACTCGTGAGGCGAGGGTCGTGAGTTGGTCGGCATTGAGAGTGGGCATGGATCAGGTGATCGTTGTGTCAGAAGGTGGACATTCATTTCACTCCCTCTCCCCTTTTGGGGGAGAGGGACAGATTCTGAAGCGCCAGCGAAGAATCAGGGTGAGGGGACGGTGCAGACATTGAGTTGCACGTTTTTTCCAGCGGCGCCCCCTCACCCTGCCTTCATCGCTCCGCTCGAAGGCTGTCCCTCTCCCTCGAGGGGAGAGGGACGGACGGCTCAC
>JAJDEJ010000049.1 GCA_029259815.1 Planctomycetaceae bacterium
GTTTTCAAGGCGTGGGTCGAGCAGCATCTGGTTCGTGAATGACACGAAGGCGACATCGTGGTGATGGACAACCTGTCGAGCCATAAGGTGGCCGGCGTCGTCGAGGCAGTCGAATCCGTCGGCGCATGCGTCCGCGATCTGTCGCCGTACTCGCCCGACCTGAACCCAATCGAACTGGCGTTCAGCAAGTTCAAAAAGCTGCTCCGCGATGGTGCCGAACGAACGACAGACAAACTCTGGAGCCTGTACGGCCGGGTCCTCGATCTCTTCACACCAACCGAGTGCCAGAACTACCTCAGCCACTGCGGCTACCGCTACACTTAAGAAGGCGCCGCACTAGTGAATGGAATTCTCAACAAGCAACGAGGTGCACCTGTTGATCGTGAGGCTCCGCATGCGACCCTCTCCCTCAAGGTAACGTATTGCATCTGTCGTAAATCGTGCCACTGTTTGCCGCAACTCTCACACGGTTTCGCACGGTCTTTGAAGCACTGCTTGCGGCAAGCAGTGCCTGACAACCATTGAACGTCTACTCGCGCCGCAAGCAGTGGCACATCAATGTCTTGGATTCAAACCCATGGGACAGATGCAATACGTTGCCCTCAAGAGGACAGGGCCAAATGGTTTTTCAAGATGGGCAGAGTTTGACGGCACGCTAAATCGACGCAAGTCGTTGGCAATCAATGAAACTGACGTGAAACGGTGAGCCGCAAAGTCTTCCCACTGTGAAACAACATTTTGCCCTGCTCAAGAGGAGAGGGATTAGCGATGTATCATCACTGAGCCGCTGAGCAAACACCTTTGAGCGGATGCACAGTCGAAACCAAAATGCTGACGCGGTAGACTGCGGGCTTCTCACACTCTTTGACTGATTCTGATGCGAAAGAATCCGATGAGCGACCAACCTGTACGAGCGGCGATGATTGGACTGGGGTTTGGGGCGGAGTTCATTCCGATCTATCAGGCCCATCCGGCGGCGGAGGTCGCGGCCATTTGTCGTCGGAATGAAGCCGAGATGAACAAGGTGGGCGACCAGTTTGGCATCGCCAAGCGATTCACCCGTTACGAGGACGTGCTCGCAGATCCAGAGATCGACTTTGTGCATATCAACAGTCCGATCCCCGACCATGCGTGGATGAGTCTGGAGGCGCTCAAGGCGGGCAAGCATGTGATGTGCACGGTCCCGATGGCGACGACCATCGAGGACTGCGACAAGATCTGTCAGGCGGTCGCTGATACGGGTCTGAAGTACATGATGGCAGAGACGGTGGTCTACAGCCGCGAGTTTCTGTTTATCAAGGAACTCTACGAGCGGGGTGATCTCGGCAAGATTCAGTTCATGAAGGCGTCGCACCCGCAAGACATGGACGGTTGGCCGTCCTACTGGGAAGAGATGATCCCCATGCACTATGCAACACACGTCGTCAGCCCCGTGTTGGGACTGGTTGATGGACGCGCCGAGTATGTCAGTTGCTTCGGCAGCGGAACGGTCCGTGACGACATTGCAGAGAAGTCCGGGAACACGTTTGCGGTCGAGACGTGTCACATCAAGATTGCTGAGAGTGACATCGCTGCCCAGATCTGGCGGTTCCTGTACGACACAGCTCGCCAGTACCGTGAGAGTTTTGATGTCTATGGGACAAAGAAGTCATTCGAGTGGACGTTGATCGAGCACGAACCTCACGTCATCCATACGGCAAAGAAGCCTGAGCCGGAGATCCCGGAGAAAGTTGAGGTGCCGGACTACGCTCACCTGCTGCCGGAGCCGATTCAGCGGTTCACGCTCCCACAAGAGATCCATGACGCCGAGCACCTGTCGTTCTTACAGGGAGGCGGACACGGCGGTTCGCATCCGCATCTCGTGAACGAATTCGTGTCTGCTCTGCGTGAGGACCGGGACCCTTGGCCCAATGCGACGCAGTCCGCCAACTGGACCTGTGTGGGCATTTGCGCTCACGAGTCAGCGAAGCAGGGAGGCGAACTCGTCCGACTGCCAGACTTTACGCTCGCTTAAGCGGCGGAGTGTTGAGCGTCCACAGCATCAACCGCTTCGCCGAGTTGGAAGTGGAGGACCTTGGTGAGGCTGCGGCGGAGGGCGGGGGCATAGCGGAGGAGCCCCCAGCGATGAGGTTCCCAGTCTCCGGGTCGCCATTCGTTCTTCACACGGATGCGCGAGTCCCAAGCTTCGATCGTCCGGGGATTGTCCAGCCCCCAGTGGAGTGAGGCTCCGGTCCGTCGGAGAGCGGGTGACAGCCTCCCCCAAACACGACGAACGAACTTGGACCATGCTTCCAGCAACAGCTCGCCGCCGGTGAACTCATCGACAAGGGTCTTCAGCAATTGCTGGACGGAGTCTTGTTCCAGATACATGAGCAATCCCTCTGCAATCACGAGGACCTGTTCGTCATTTGTCCGAGGGATTTGCTCCAACCAGGACGGGTCGGTGACGTCGGCGTCGAGGGTTGTGTATTGCCGCCGCGATCCTTCGGGTTCTTTGTCGAATTGTGACAAGAGTTCCCGTTTGAGTTCGATCACAGAGGGCAAGTCGATATCGAACCAGCGCAGCGACTCTCGAGCATGGACACGCCAGAACCGCGTACACAATCCTGCTCCCAGGTTGATGACGAGGGCTCGTGGATGACGTTGGAGGAAGTCATTCACGGCGGCATCGAGAATGAGGGTTCTGGCCTGACAGCCCACCTTGTTCCAGCGATCCCGAGCGACGACGTGGGGATCGAAATCCAACAGGTCTGCGAGGGCAACGCCACGTTCATCATAGAACGCCGGCGCGACACTCTCGGACTCGACGACACGAGCAGCAAGAGGGATCAACAGGGTTTCGCAGACCCCGTTCAGACGATCCGTAGACAGATGGGCCCGTTCCGCCATGTTTGTGAATCCGATGCTTTGGCCATGTCTCCCCAGCGAGGGACTTGATGCTGGGAACGTGGTGAGGGTTCTTTGGTGATGGCTCTTGATGATGTTGCGACGCGGTTCGCTGGGTTCCCAATCCATAGGAGAGATGACCTGCACGTTATGCCGCAGCCGGTGCGACGACATCTTCGTGGACTTCAATTTGCCGATGCAGGTTTTCGCTCATGGCGGGCAAGTAACCTTCCCAGGAGCGGTTGGGCTTCTGATCCCCGAAGTCCGGATACCGCTCGCCAATGTGACTGAGCAGACGACTCCCCATTTCAGACATTGACCCGAGATGCCTTACGACAGTGGCTGAGATTTCATCCTGGATCTGCTCACGATCCCGGCGCAGCGTCTCCAATACGGTCAACATACGGTCTTCGAGATCGGGTTGAGCCACGTTCATCAGCAGATGCTGATGTCCACGATCGTGCATGAGGTTGTTGAGTCGCTCGTCCATCGAGACCCCGGCAGATGCGACTCCACCCGGCATTGATGTGACCACGGCATGATACCGCGATGAGACCATCAAGTCTGCACAGCGAAGAATGCTCACAAACTGACAGACGTCGTACTCGCTGGACAGAAACGTCGGCGTCCCTCCCAGCATGGAAGACAAACGCCGCATCGCGAATTGATCCAAACGCTCACTCGCAGCGACGACTGGGAAGTACCCCCGCTTCTTGCAGAAAGCCTTGACCGATCCAGCGAATGCGCGGAGATAGCGATCGAACTTCTTCTCAATTTCACGATTGTTCTGAAAGAAGAAGACCCGTGCGTAATGACTGTCGCGGTACATCCCGAGCAACCGCGCCATGCTCTTCCTCAGATGAATCTGCACGGGCCACCAGAAGGGATTGATCGGGCAGACCACGAGCAAGGGCTCCCCACGCCAGCCTTGTTTGCGGAGTTCCCATTCGCCGTACTCGCGTGGAAGCGGCTCAAAGGTCCACGCGGTGTCAGTTCCCGTGTCGGATTTCAAACCGAGCATCTTCAAGCGGTCGGTCGACTCCTGATTCCGGGTGACGATATAGGAATCGCGGCAATGCTTGATGACCATCTCAGTCAGTTCGGGTGTCATGTCGCCCGCTTCGGCCCCATAGGCGACGGACAACCGATCGTTCGCCGATGCGAGCCCGAGCGAGCCGACCATCAACGCCGACAGCAGATCGGTGAACTTGCTCTTGAAGGTCGATCCCTCGCAAGCGATCACGCCGTCATACTCGGGAACGATGCGGTTGAGGTAACGGGGAAACAGAACCTGCGGTTGCAGCTTGCGCGTATCGCCGAAGTAGCACTCGGCTCGGGGATCTTCATAGCGAAAGACGCTCGCCTCCAGCCGATGTGGGCCAACCAGGTGATTGACCTGGCGAAGCATCTCCTCCACGCGGACATCGGCCCCCATGTTGTAGGCACCGTTGTAACCGGCAAACAGCAGCTTCAACTTCTCGCCGGGCTGATGTTCCTCCCGGTTTTCGTTGAGTCCCCCCAAATGAGCACGTTCGATCGTCCGGCTCATCCAGTCCATCATCCATGCATCCAGCATGCGATTTTCTCCCACTCAGGCCCGCGTCGTTCATTTCGTTCGTCTCACGTCGAATCCCGTCAGATCCATCCAACGGAATGCTCTCAACAGTTGCATAACTGGTCGGTCAGGAGCAATCACATTTCCTAACCATTGCAATTGTTTCGAAACCCTTAATCCGGATATGCGGACTATTCGGGCTGGTCGACCTGTGCGGGTCGCTCCGAGAGGAACTTCGACTCTCAGCAGGGATGCACTCCACCGATTCCCCTGCTTCCCAACGCAACCGAATTCAGTTCAGTTCAGTCCTGCGGGTTGTGACACGCACGCCGCAGCGATTCGCAACAGAACTTTGATCAGAGACGGATATTTCGCCCTGATGAGTCGATACACAAGGAGATATCTGGAAGTTGACATGCCCACCACTCACTCAAACGGGGCAGCGACTCGCTCAAGGCGACTTCCGGTGATACACCTCTGTTTTATCCGGCTCCGTTCAGCAGGGAGGCTGAACAATGATGATCTCCACATCAGTACGAACACTGCTGGCCATCGCTGCCATCGGATTCGCCGTTTCCACTTCCACTGCTCAGGCAGGATCAGCAAACACATCGTCTTGCCAACGGCCCGTCTGTAACCGGGTGTACGTCATCCGAGGCGCTGCGGGATGGTGGCCGAAACTCCATACCATGGTCGATCGGCTCAAGCGCGCCGGTTACGAACCCGAAGTCTACTTCTTCGCACAGACCAACCGCGCGGTCGACAAGCTGATCGAACGCAGACGGTGTGGCGAAGAGGCTGGACCGGTCCGCATTATTGGCTACAGTTTGGGCGCACACGGCGCTTACAACATGGCCATGCAGCTCAAACCCCACGGCATCTGTGTCGACCGCCTGTTGCTCATCGAGTGTTTCTCGAATCCCACGATCACCTCCAACGTGCGCTGTTGCCTCAACCTTTACGAGACACGCTCGACCGACAATTGGCTGATCTTCCGCGGCGCCCCAGTGATGCGGGAGTCATGCCGCACGCATCTGGTCAATCTGAACGTCGCAACGCATCCTCGCTGGCGAGAGCAGCGTGACTTCAACCACTTCACAATGGCAGACAGTGCTCGCGTACAAAACACGGTCGTGCATCTGCTCTCCTGCAACTGCATCTGGAGACATCAGCACTCCAAAGGATGCAACCGTCCCTAATCTTTGTCCGTCGAACCGGACAATTTCGGTCGATTGTGATGTCTACGAAAATGACAACGAGCCCGATCCCTGCTGAGGGATCGGGCTCGTTGTTTTGGATTCAGGTCATATGCCGATTGGCAAAGACTGCCTGATCAACTTTGTGCTTCATCGATCGTGAAAGGCTGACGGACCACCGGCTTCTGTACGACTCCGGACCGGATCAAGCTCACCGGCACACGACGACGCACGACCTTCCCGTCCTCGACCACGCGAATCTTCTGGAGATTCTTTTTGAACAACCGCCGTGAGATCCCGGTCGGCTTGCGACCGTTACCACCGAGGTATTTCGCCTTACCGCGATACTCGATGCTGTTGCCAAACGTCGGCTTGTTCTCGCCGTACTTCTCAATTTGCTTGGCGCGCTTGATGCGTTTGTTCTTTTTGAGAGTGCTCATGTGACTTCAAAGATCAATCTGGGCGACACGTAAGTCGCTGGTGATGTTGAGATTCTGTCGAGCCGGAGAGTCTATCGAATTATGGTCCCGCTTGCCAAGTGCAGAGGGCCAAATTCAGATCACCATGCCGCCGTCCACTTGCAGTGAGGCCCCGGTCGTGAAGCTACTGGCATCGGAGGCGAAGTAGAGTGCGGCTCCAATGAGTTCTTCCGTCTCACCAACGCGCCCCAAGGCCTTCATACTGGTGGACATCTTCTCGGCCTGCGGATCTGCCCACAGAGCTTCGCTGAGCTTGGTCTTGATGACGCCGGGACAGATGCAATTGACACGGATTTTCTCACGACCCAACTCGCGGGCCATCACCTTCGTCAGCATGATGATCGCCGCCTTCGAGACAGAATAAATGCCCTGCATCGGGGATGCGGTCAGCCCGGCAACGGAGGCGATGTTGAGAATCGACCCGCCCTTGCCCGCAGCGATCATCCGCTGAGCGACCAACCTCGAAAGCATGTACGGTCCCTTGAGATTGACGTCCATTGTCTTGTCCCACGCCCAATCCTCCGATTCGATGATCGGCCCATAGTACGGGTTGGTCCCGGCATTGTTGACGAGCACGTCCACGCCGCCGAATTTCTCTTCCGTTGTGTTGACGAGCAGTGCGACGTCCTCCGGCTGTCCGACATGGGCCGCGACGCCGAGCATCTTCGACTCATCACCGGTCAACTGACTCAACCCCTCATCGACATTCTCCTGCTTGCGGCTGCAGATCACGACGTTCGCCCCCGCGTCCAGATATCCCTGAGCGATCGCCAGACCGATCCCTCGCGTTCCTCCCGTGATGATGGCAGTCTTGCCAGCAAGGCTGAAACGGTCGCTCATGGAATGTCCTTCAAGGGGCGGGGGAAGGGGTCAGGCACCATTTCGTCCTTAACGCTCCCTATTCCCTTCTCACTAACTGGCACTAATGGGTGCCTCACCCCGGTTCGTTTCCCGAGAGTCGGGCAAATTGCTCACGCGAATAGCGACTGGTATAGTTACCGACCGTCAAGTTGGAATGCAATCAAAGACTCGGAAACGACAACAAGGAAGCAGGACCATGAGTGACCAGGAACTCGTCGCATACAGCACTCACGACGACATCGCCGTCTTGACTGTCAATAACCCGCCCGTCAACGCCCTCTCACCCGGCGTTCCCGAGGGCATTCGAGACGGTGTTAGCAAGGCAGCAGCCGATGATGCGATCAGGGCCGTCGTGTTGATCGGTGGCGGTCGCACGTTCATCGCCGGGGCTGACATCAAGGAGTTCGGCAAGATCACCTCTGGCCAGAAGAAACCTGACATCGGTTTCAATGAGATCCTCAACGAAGTGGAATGCTGTGCGAAGCCGGTTGTGTGTGCCATTCACGGCACAGCTCTCGGCGGCGGGCTGGAAACGGCGATGGCCTGCCATTATCGGGTTGCGGTTCCCGATGCGATGGTCGGACAGCCTGAGGTCAAGCTCGGCATCATCCCCGGAGCGGGCGGGACACAGCGTCTGCCACGACTGTGCGGCGTCGCCAAGGCCGCTGAGATCTGTGCCTCCGGCCGCATGGTCTCTGCCAAGGAGGCCCTCGATTCCGGCATTGTCGACAAGCTCATCGAAGGCGATCTGCTCGAAGGAGCCATCGCCTTTGCCCGCGAACAAGCGGCCACTGGCGAGCCGCCGCGTCGCACGAGAGACATCGCCGACCGCTTCGGCAACGAGGCGGAGTACAAAATGTTCCTGCAAGGCGTGAGACAGGAGTGCGCGAAGCGCGTACGCGGCATGCAGGCTCCACTCCGAAATGTCGACGCCGTCGAACTTGCCCCCCAGCTGCCTTTCATGGAAGGACTCGAAGCGGAGGCAAAAATCTTCCAGGAGTGCCTCTTCTCGGATGAGTCGAAGGCCATGATCCACGTGTTCTTTGGTCAGCGAGCCGTGTCGAAAGTGCCGGGCATCGGGAAGGAGACACCTCGGCTCGACATCAAACAAGCCGCTATCATCGGAGCGGGCACCATGGGCGGGGGCATCGCCATGAATTATGCCAACGCCGGCATCCCCGTGATGCTCAAGGAGACCGATCAGGAACGGCTCGACAAGGGCGTTGCCGTCATCCGAAAGAACTATGAGTCCTCGGTCAAGAAGGGCAAGCTCACCGAGGAGAAACTCGAGAAGCGGATGGCTCTCATCACCCCCACGACCACGTACGACGGCTTCGAGAATGCCGACATCATCGTGGAGGCTGTGTTTGAGAACATGGCTCTTAAGAAAGAGGTCTTTGGAGAGATTGATGCCATTGCGAAACCACAAGCGATTCTGGCGTCCAATACCTCGACGCTCGACATCGATGAGATCGCTGGGGCAACGAAACGTCCAGAGAGTGTCATCGGGCATCACTTCTTCAGCCCGGCGAACATCATGCCGTTGATCGAGATCGTGCGTGGCAAGGCGACCAGCGACACAGTCATCGCCACGTCGATGGACCTCGCCAAGGGGCTGCGGAAGACGGGCGTGCTGGTCGGCAACGGCTTCGGCTTTGTCGGCAATCGCATGTTCGAGCAATACCAGCGGCAGGCTCAGTTCCTCCTCGAAGAGGGAGCGACCATCGAACAGGTCGACAAGGTCCTGTACGACTGGGGCATGGCGATGGGGCCACTCGCTGTGTGCGACCTCGCCGGCATCGACGTCGGCATTCGCGTGCATCAGGAGAACCTTGATCATATCCCCGAAGGCTACCGCACGGCTCTCGTGGGGCAGAAGCTGTTCGACATGGGTCGCTACGGCCAGAAGACGGGAGCCGGCTGGTATCAATACGAAGGCCGCAAAGCGATCCCTGATCCAGAAATCAACGCCCTCATCGTCAAGATGGCAACGGAAGCTGGGATCGAACAGAGAGAGATCAGCAATCAGGAGATTCTCGAACGCTGCCTGTATTCGATGGTCAACGAGGGAGCCAAACTCCTCGCCGAAGGCATCGCCCTGCGGTCGGTCGACATCGACATCATTTACATCATGGGCTACGGCTTCCCCGCTTTCCGTGGCGGCCCGATGAAAGCAGCGGACCTCGTCGGTCTCAAGGAAGTGTACGACCGCATTTGTCACTACAACGACCAATACGGCCAATGGTGGAAACCGGCACCGTTGCTCAAACAACTCGCCGAGAGCGACGCCACGTTCACTCAATACGACTACCAGCAAGCTAAACAGGCGTGACACAACGTCTCCTGGAAGACCACCTTTCTCTGTGTTGAGGGAAATTCTGGAACACTAATTTCCACTCATCTACACTAATCGCAATTAGTGAAAATTAGTGCCGATTAGTGTTCCAAAGCAAACACGAGCGCAAGGTATGGCACGGTCTCCTGACCGGCACACATCTCGTCTGCTCTACGAAACGCGAGGCTCACCATGTCCGAATCTGCCACTGTTGCCGTCTCCACGAAAGCTCCTGACGACGACGTTAAACGTCGCGTCCTCGAGCTGGCCGACACGCCCACAGCTCGCGAACTGAAGTTCAAACTGGCCGCCGCCTACCGCATGCTGGCAGACCGGGGGCTTGATGAAGGTGTCGCCGGTCATATCAGCTTGCGGGTGCCCGGTGCTCCGGACCACTTCTGGGTCAACCCATTTGGCGTGCTGTTTGAGGAGATCACCGCTGATCAACTCGTGATCGTTAACGAGAAGGGGCAAATCGTCGACGGCTGGCCGTTGATCAACCTCGCCGGCTTCATGATCCACTCGGCCATTCATCAGGCCCGCGAGGACGTTAACTGTGCGGTCCACTCACACTCGCCCGCCGGTTCGACGTTCTCCGCTCTCGGCATCGAACTCAAGATGCTCGACCAGGTTGCCTGTTCATTCTTCGAGGACCACTCGGTCTACAACGAGTACGAAGGGGTTGTCGTGACCGAGCAGATGGCGGGTGGCATCGTCAAAGCGGTCGGCAACAACCGTGCCTGCATCCTCGTGAACCACGGTCTCATCACGTGTGCTTCGACGATCGAGCAGGCGATGACGGACTTCATCGACCTCGAACGCAGCTGCGAACTCAACCTCAGGGCCATGTCAACCGGCCAACCCTTGATCGAGGTTCCGCCCGAAGCGGCCCGTCAGGTGAAGTCCATCTATGCCAACAACCGCCGCTGGCCCTTCATGTGGCAAGCCTATGTCCGCCAATTGAGTCGACGGACTGACGAATTCGCCCCCGCCAGCTGGGGCGGCATCGCCGGTGTCCCCACGACCGAAATGGTGCGCATGAATCTGATGCAGAGCATGGGGTAGTCGAACTTGGAGGCGATAAATGACTCTGTCTGGTCTCTGCGATATTCTGACTGAGGAACAGAATGTTTGAGGATGATTTGTCACATGAGTACTTTCACTGACGACCCGCATCTGACCATCACTGATGACGGCACCGTCAGAGGAGGGCGGACGAGGTACAAGGTGCAAGGGCTGGCTGCTGAGCACTCCCATTACGGTTGGTCAGCCGAGGAGTTGTTGCGACAACATCTGGACCTCTGACCGGAAGAAAACTACGCGGCTTTGACCTACTTTTACGATCACGCAGGCCAAATCATCGCCGAGATGGTCGACTCAGCTGCGGTCACCGAGAAGCAACGACAATCTCAAAGTCTCTCACGATCTGAGTTGCTGAATCGCAAGACATCCACCGGAAGTTGATCATGGCCTTGGGACTCGACAGAGATGTCCATATTCCCGTGGCCGTCACAACAGGTCTGCGAGTGCGCGGCATTGATGTCGGCCTTGCGGTCGTTCGTCTCGTCAGGCTCAGTCCCGCGGCAGACGATGACCGAGTCGTGGTCGTTCTCTAACCGATAGGCCTGAGCCCCGTCACGATCGAAGAACTCCATCGTGAGATGCAGGCCCAGCGGCTCGACTTGTTTGGCAACAACGTCCTCATCGTAGTACGCTGTGTCCGCCAGCACAGGGAACAACAGTGACTTTCGCAGCAGGCTCATTTCTGCGATCGGTCCTTGGATGACCGACTTTAACGGCCCCTCAGGCTGGTCCACGCCCTTTTTCAATGTTTCTGCCGGCACTGATGTGTCCACGGCGGTTCTTCATAGGGGGCTCCCAGACGCGCAAATCGACTGTGACAGAATTGACGAACTGTCCAGGGAATCTCAGGACCTCGCATTATCATTGAGGCGGCAGTTCTTGGAAAAATCAAGGAGTACGAAACTGGCCACTGAACGGTCTGTCCTTCTTGTTTCTCGAAGTGCGACCAGGGAATGCTGTCAGGTGTTGCACTCGATCGTGATTGGACCGTCTTTTTCCTCACCCCAGACGACGGTCACGGGGCACGAACGCTTGGACAGGGAGACTCGGGTCACCGCCTGGTAGCCCCACAACGCGAATCAGCCAATCCCCCCAAACTTTGAAAATTCACATGAGGTTGATTGCAACTGCTAGTTGTGATGGTTATTCTCTCTCTTTGGAGTATGTCAATCGTTTTGCAAACGATGGACACTGCGTTGATCTGAGAAGAAGGAGAGGGTGGGGTGAGTAATATCCCTCTCTCGCTTTTTCTCATGTTGGGCCATTCAACCGCCATCATAGATGGCGATCAACTCGCCCAGATTCAACTCGACTGGAATTTGAGACCATGATTCGGAATATCAGCCGTTGTACGATTGTTGCGTTGACCGTCTTTGTGGGGAGTTCCTCAGCGAACGCGGAAATCGTGACCTACCTGGTCGAGTTTGCACAGTCGGGGAACGTCGCCTTGGGATCGACGGTCGATTGGACAGTGACCGCGACCGTCAGTGATTCTGACGCTGGTAACTTCGGCATCCGCACAGCGGCTGTCGATCTGATGAATAACCAGGCCGATGTGATGTCGGCCGGAACGATTGCGGCTCCGTTTGCCGACTACCAACTTCCGAATGGTGGCACAGGGGGAGCAGGCACCCTCACAAACCTCGGTGCCGGCATGATCACGTATGTCGCACCCACTCTTGAGGGGGCTGACGGGGATTTGGGACCACACGTGCTCGCGACCGGATCTTACACAGTGAATACACTCGGCGTGCATACGCTGACCACAGCGTTGTCTGCAAACACCAACTTCTACTTCAATGGGCCTGCGAACGGTTCATTCGCCGCATTTGACAGCGTGGTTGTTGGCTCCTCTGACTCTGTCACGGTAGTTGCCGCAGCAGCCGTGCCTGAACCAGCCTCGATGCTGCTGGTGTCCACGTTTCTCGGTTCGATCGTTGTTGTTGGCCGACGCCGCAGGCGACGAGCGACTGCACCGATCGAGTAAGCGGAGTCACTCTTTCATCGTATGAGATGACTGCCAGCTCACAAAGGCGTAACGGGTGGTGAGCAATGCCCCACTCCTAACCTGCTCGATTCCCGACTTTGTAGCGACAAAACGAGTCGCCGCACTCACTCGTACTGCCACTTCATGACCCACGGGTCGTTGTAGCGGGTCTGGTACTCCTTGAGTTTCGCCTTGTAGGCCTTCAAGACCTCGGCGTGTTGACTATCCTCGACAAGATTCGTGCGTTCGTGCGGATCGGTCTGCATGTCGTAGAGTTCAAACGCAGGTCGATGGATGTATTCGCCGACCGTTTTCTGACCATAGGGAGCATCTTCTCCCTTGATGAACTGGGCCTGCCAACTGGACGCGGCCCACAGGTCGCTTGCAAACGGGTAAGGCAGGCCGTGAGCGATGTTCCAGATGAGCTTGTACTTGTCGTCACGCACGACCCGCATCGGGTAGTACATCTGAATCTCATGGAACGTATGTGACGCGAATATCTCCCGGTGATGCGTCGCCTTCGGGTCGCCCAAGATCGAAATCCAACTGCGACCGTGATATGCGCTGAGACCGTTCCGAGGCCCACGGTTCTCCCGATTGACCGGCGTTGGCTGCCAATAGTCGTCCGCATTGAGCATGTCCTTGGGGGCATTGCTCTCGTGGTCAAGCCCGCCGGCAAAGTCCAATAGCGACGGCGTGATGTCGATGTGTGAGATCATGGCGTTACAGACAATGCCCCGACTCTCCTCATAAGGATTACGAACAACGAACGGGACCCGCAGACCGCCCTCATAAACCGTCGTCTTACCACCGGCGAAGGCCATGCCGTGATCGGAGGTGAACACGATCAGCGTCTGATCGTACAGATCGGCCTCCTTGAGAATCTCGACCAGTCGCGCGACTCCCTGGTCGATGCGGGCACACGACTGGTAATACTGAGCCAACTCCTCCCGTGTCTCCGGCGTGTCAGGCAGGAAGGATGGCACCGTCACATCGACCGGGTCGAAGATCACTTCCTCAACCCCCTCGTGCGATCTGTCGTTCGGCTTGTTGCCAAACAGGTCCGGTTTGAGTTCACGCTTGGACGTCTTATCCTTCCCGCCGCCTCGATGTGGGTCGCTGGTGGCGAAGTACAGAAAGAACGGTCGCTCATCGTCGGTGTTGTTGATGAATGCACGGCACTGCTCGGCCATCTGCACCGCATTACGAGAGTTGCCCTTGAGATATGCCTCAAAGCGGTACACCTCCTCAGGGGCGACGTGATACTTGCCGATCTGCCCCGTCCGATATCCAGCCCGCTCCATCACGCGCGGCAGGGCCAAACTGACAACATTGTGCCACGATGCGAACTTGTGATACGCGTGCTGATGCCCATACTGACCGTTGGCATGATTGTGTAGCCCCGACATCACCACCGATCGCGACGCACTGCAACTCGCCGTCGTCGCAAAGGCCCGTGTGAACAACGTCCCGTCCTTCGCGATCGCGTCAATCGCCGGGCTTGCAGCCGCTGCATCGCCGTAACAACCGAGCGTCGGGCTCTCGTCGTCGGTGATGAAGAAGATCACATTCCGCTCAGCTGCCGTAGCGGAGGATGAGACAAGCAGGCAGAGAAGTATGACTGAACGAAGGCGATGTCGCGTCAATGAATTCACAATGAACCTCAAGGAAGTCGGGATTGTCAGTCGAATCGATCGGGTCTTCAGCAATCCTCATGGCAACTCACAGCCTTCCGTTGTCACCACAAGATCGCCCACATCGTACACGGAGAACGGGCGAAACGTCAGACCGGACGACGGCAAAAGTGGTCATCACGCTCCGCCGTGATGACAGGATCAAGTGCAGACGACACTCTCGTCAAAGATCGCCACAAATTGAAGATCCACGCAAAATTGACTGTAAGGTTCCACGCTTGCTGCGCGTATTGGATGTGACAGAACGACCACCCCTGGTGGTTAGAGGCAAGCGAGCATGCTCGCACGTCTCACCCCGAGGACTTGTGGCTGCTCCGCCTGCCGACACGGCGACAGGCAGAGTCACGATTGCAATCACCGACAAGTCCCCGGCCCTGGCCGCGCCGCCTGATCACTGGAAGTCGTCCTGTCATTGTCGGACCGGCCGGTCCATTTCTTTCAAACGAAGAAAAAAAACGGGTGGCAGGGTCAGCAGCGAAGCGAATGGCCCTGCAAACACGCAGACCGCTCCCAACTCACAAAGCCACTCTGACCGAATCGAGTCGCAGCGGTCCCACTGCGCCTGTCGCGTCCCATTGCGCACTCGACCACCGCCAATCGAGCGGAGACTCCAGGAACCCTCGTCGGACTGGGTGCATGCGAATGTCATCGATCATGCTCAGCAATGTCCGGGATTCCTCAACACACAGATCGACGCCGAACTCGACTCATGCCGCGTTGATACTCTCTGCCAGCCACTAGCGCATTCGTGCCTTGGAAAGAAATGGTAGCGGTGATTGCACGACCGGGTCAGTTCGTGAGCATGTCCGGGGATGTTGTCATTCTGCCGGTGACGCTTCTGCATCCCCCGAACTCTCCGCGCTCGCAGGGCCATTCGCTTCGCTACTGACCCTGCCACCCGTCGTGGTACCCGGTCACGTGCGAATTCGAATCGCTCGCTCAATCTCGTCACGCCGCACTTTGAGTACATCCAAATTCGTTGGAAGCGTGAGAAACTTGCCGTACTCTGACAATGATTTTACACCAACCCTATTGAAAATCAGTCCAGCAAGATGTTGATCAACGATTGACTTGATCAAATATGCTGCCTGCTCACCTTCCCCGCTACTACGCGCGGAGTGAACATACAAATTCCGCCGCATACGAATGAATTCAAGCTTTTCCTTAGCCAACTTTCGCTCTCTAGCCAACCAAATCGCGCGTCGAATGGTTTCGTCGTAGTTTGCTCCGATCGTGTCTGTCACTTTCTCAAGAATGCTCCACATCTGTAGTAGAGCCACATCGAAGTTCGGTTGATCAAGTGCTTCTGCGTATCGCATCAGTAGACGTTCGACATCGCTTCTGAATGGATGTTGCTTGAGCAGTCGAGTGGCACGCTGTCTGAATTTCTCTAGAGGCTCCCAACCATTTCTCGGCTGAAACAAGGTCTTGTCACGGAAGTAAGAGGGTAACAGTTCACGGGCTGGGATTGGTCTTGTGGTGAGGTGAGGAATTTGGGACACCGTGGGCATGACACGGATGTCGCCCGAGTTGTGGGAGCAGGTGCCGCCTGAGGCGCAGGTCATCTTCATCGAGATGGCCCAGACGATCAAGCGGTTGGAGCAGCGGGTGGCCCAGCAGGACCGCCGCATCGCTGAATTGGAAGCGCGGCTCGGCATGACGCCGGACAATTCGTCGCTGCCGCCGTCGAGTCGGCATCCGCATGCCAAGGAAGCGAAGGGGGCCCAGCCGCAGGGCAAAGCCAAACGTCAGCGGGGCGGGCAGCCGGGACACAAGAAGCACGAGCGGGCGTTGCTGCCGCTCGACGAGGTGGACGAAATCATGGTGCTCCAGCCGTCGTCGTGTCGACGCTGCGGCGAGCGGCTCGTGGGCGAGGACACCGACCCGCTGCGTCACCAGGTGTGGGAGTTGCCCGAGATCCAACCGATCATCACCGAGTACCAACAACAGCGACTGACGTGCGAGTGCTGTGGCACATCGACGTGTGCCGCGCTGCCACCCGGCGTGCCATCGCATCAGAGTGGGCCACGACTGACGGGGTTCGTCGCACTGCTGATGGCTCACTTTCGACAGAGCAAACGCCGCGTCGGCTTGTTCTGCGAGTCGGTGCTGAACATCCCGGTGAGTGCGGGCCTGTGTTGCTGCATGCGACACGTCGTCACGTCGTGGTCAAACTGCAACAGCGAGCGACCGTGGCGCTGCG
>JAJDEJ010000050.1 GCA_029259815.1 Planctomycetaceae bacterium
CTCCCCCGAGGGGAGAGGGACGAGAGTACACCGATGCCAACCAGGGATCGCACTTGTCTCATGTTGCTTCACTGCTCCCGACTTGTGTCGCCATCGGTAGGGCATCATGCGACTGTTTGAGTTTGCCATCCACCTGTTCCATCAATTCCCGCACGCGTTGAGCTTCTGCGCCATGAGCGATGCCAGCAGCATGTTGCATCTCTTCCGGGAGATCTCCCAAGAGGTATTCTTTTAACAGGCCGGCCAACCAAGCCGCCCGCTGGGCTGTAAAGGAGACGTGCAGCTTGCGGAACTTCGCCTCCAGATACCCCGCCCCGGTCGCCGCTGTCCCGCTGATCGCAGTTTCGCCCGCGGCCGCTGCCACTGTCCCGCCTGCGACGTCGCCCGCCACATGCACCAGCGACTGCACCGCTGTCTCTGCCAGCACGGGCGCCATTGCTTCGCCAACTGGACCGAAGCCGGTCACAAACAACACGACGCTCGTCGCTGGCCGAGCCGCTGCTGCCAACCCGTCAATGCGACGTACAAACTCATACGTCTGCGGGCTGTCGACGCGGAACGTCTCTAATTGATCGGAAACCAGCTTCTCCAGTTCCTGCTCCAGATCGACTTCCGCGTGAGCCTTTTCCAATGTCTGCAACAACTCAGCACGCGAGGTCCCACCCAACAGCGACTCCAAACGCGGACGCAGCAGAGGGTTCCCCAACTCACTCATCCAAGTCAGCTTCGAGTAGACTTTCTCGACTGCATCGAGGATCGCCGACCACTCCTGCTTGCGATACTCCTCTATCGGCGGCGTCCCTTCACCCTGAATCTGCTCGCGAACTGCCTTGAACGGCCAGACAAGCCCCCGACCGATGGTGTTGTAGACGCCGTGAACGGTCGCCGTCCAACCTTCCCTCTGATCGGCCCACCAGTTCCGCACCTCTGTCACCAACAACCGGCTCGGTATCTCCGGCCAACTGTCGATCTCCGCCAACTCATGAGCCGACAACAACTCGGTCGCTTGCTCAAACTCACCGCTCCGCAGTTCGATCTCCCGCAGATACGACGGCAGCCCCGCGCGTCGGTCCAGCAACTGATGCAATGACCCTTCGAGTGTCCTCAGCTTGATCTCAGCAAACCGCAACTGCGAGAGATCCGCAAGCAAGTCACGACCTTCGTTGGCATCGACAGCACGCCTGCTCCCATTCCCCACATGCTCGGCCTCCGTCGACGGAGGCCACGTACGTTCGTAGAACTCCAGCCGATTTTCCTCAGCCGCACGCCGATCATAGGGGGCGAGGTAGACATGCTCGGGACGCAGCCCCGTCTCATCGCAGAATGTTCCCACCCATAAGGGCCAATACTCCTCATCCTCCGGCAGTTGCGTTTGGTTGAAGACGATCAGTACGGCCTTGTCTTCGTCAGCCGCGCGACGGAAGAATTCCTTCACCGCTGCATCGTTGTACTTTTGCTGTGTCAGGATCGCCACGAGCACATCCGCACTGCGCCGAATCTGATCAGCCCGCTCCCAGTTGATGCGAGCCTCACTGTCGATGTCCGGCGTATCAAGCACCACAAGATTCTCTGGCAGCGACTCTTCCGTCCGCCAGAATAACCAATGCGTGTCGCTCTCTTGGAGCGCGTCCTCGGGTTGCTCGGCGGGCTTGAGAGTGAAGTCAGGAAAGAGTGCCGTCAGGTCATGTGTCGCTTCGAATCCCTCCGGCACCAAACATGTCGGATGCTTCGTCCCGGACGCCAGCGGACTCGTCGAACTCGCCCGACTGCCGACGATGTGATTAAACACGACCGTCTTACCAATGTTCGTCCCGCCGACGACCGCAACAATCAGAAACGCCTCCTCACTCAGCTGAGGGACCAGCTTATTGGTCAACAGCTCGAACCACTCCCGTCCCTGCAGTCCAGGCACTTCCAACGGCAACGCCACCTTCGCAAGAGCATGCACAGCAGCGTGCAACTCATGAATCGGTTGAGCAAGGTCAGTCAGCGGCGAGGACATAAAGACAGAGTGAAAGTCGTTTTGAGGTGCCTAGTCTTCCAGTATACCATGAACACAGGCGACGAGGCGTCATCGCGGTCGATCAGTTAATCTGCACCCTCTCCCCTTGGGGGAGAGGGACAGCCTTCAAGCGGAGCGTCGAAGGCAGGGTGAGGGGGCGACGCTGGAGTTGGTCGTCAATACGTCGCCTGCGCCGACCCCTCACCCTGATTCTTTGCTGACGCTTCAGAATCTGTCCCTCTCCCTCAAGGGGAGAGGGTCGTGCCAGATCGTCGCAACGCCCGATCACAACTACATCCCAACCCGCTGCATCGTCGGGTCGATCAGCCATAACCAGTCATCGAACAGGAACTGCAATCGGTCCGCAAGAAGCGCGATTCTCCCCATGACTGTGTATCCGAAGCTCGCACCGAATGTGATCATCAACAGCCACACGCCCCCGCGAGCCAGTCCGCCGACAACTCCCCGGTGTGGTACCGAGAAGAAAAAGTACACGAGCCCCAGGAGCACACCGCCAACGATCAACACGTTGCGGATCGTGCCCCACACATCGAAGCTCTTATCGGCGGTGTACACAATCAATGGCAAAATCGTGTTGTTGATCTGTTGTGTGAAGTCCGCCTCGAGGTAACTCACCAATCGAAAGCCCGCCGTCGCTCCGATGAAGAATGCCAAAGGCCATCGCGCGATCCATGCTCCCTTCGGCGAGAGTCGCCACAGCATCATCACGCTCATCGCGAGCGGAGCCAGATAGGTGAGATCAGGGTTTAGCCCTTCTTCCAGGCCGGGCAAGAACGAGTCTCGCATGGGTCCTGGGACAAGACCTTTGAGCAGGTTCTGCACGATCTCATCCCAGAACGCGGCGACCATTAAATAGCCCGCCGACACTCCGACGAAGATCGACTCCATCAGCTTGTACAGCGGATTGTCACCCAAAACGAACGACATGATCCCCAGCGTACACAACGCAGCGATCCACATGCCGATCGTGCGCGGGACGCTCAACGACACGTCCGCCTCATTGTGCAGCGACGGTGGCACACCTTTGTAATGCACAACCGGTCCGCTCTTGACATCAGCAACCGTCACTTCTCGGACATACACCCGACCATTACCAACTCTCACCGCATGAACGAGCAGAACCAGTCCACCCAGCACCATGACTGCAGTCCAGATCAGTGTTTCCCGCTGCATCAGACGTCTCCTCGACTGCGGCCCACAAAGTAGATCACGTTCCCTGCCACGATCAGCCCGATCAGCACGAGATGGGCAAGCAACTGCGGCCCCATCCTTCGCAGCGCCTCTTGTGCCTTCGGATTTTCCCGCAGGCTCGGATACGCTTCGAGCAGCAGAAACTCATACTCGGCCGCCCCTTTGATCGCCCCCAACAGACCGTCCAACTGCTGTGGCACATACGGGTAAAGATACGGAGCCTGCACCCCCGTGCAGCCGGCAACCGTCGGAATGTTGTACGACGTTGACGCGTACAACACCCACTCCTTCGTCCCGGGATAGCCTGCACTGACGTTAACGATCAGATCGACCTCCTGAATGTTCTTGAAGTCACGAGTCATCGGCAGATCGTCCAGGCTCTTCCCATCGACGTCCGCTGCGATCGTCTTGCGGAGATCAATGACCGCGAGTTTGATCGGCCCCTCATAGCCCGGTCGATAGCCGAGGTTGACATAGTCCACTCCGTATTCCAGGTCGGGGAACTCTTTGATCAGGAGTTCAATGTTTTTCTGGATCATCGGTGGTCCCTGAGGCCACAATGTCATGAAGTACATTTTGTGCCGTTTGAAGGCGCATTGTCGTGTGAACGCCAACGCCATCGGGTGCAGTTCGCCTTGACTGCCGGGGTCGTAGTCGTATGCCATCCAGATGTCCGAACCTGCCGGCAGATTCTCGATCGCATCGAACACCGACTGCACCATCGGCGAGGGCTTCTCGGGGAACTGCCACTCACCGAGAATCGGGATCGCGACTGCGAGCAGGATCAGCAGGAAGATCCAGCGACGGTCCAGGTTTTTGAGGAACTCATACATGCGTCACTCGTCCCCCGCCCCGAGATACGAACGGTCGACGCCCAGCAGCACCTTCAGCGACGTGGATGCAACTCCCAACGCAATGCCAATCGTGATGGCCCGCATGCCTGCGAGGTTGAAGACGCTCATGATGTAGTTTGTCATGCTGTCGAAGCTGAGCCATTCCAGACTTGCTGGGAGAACGTCTCGCATGAGTCCGCCGACGTAGGTTCGCCCCATCAGCACGATGAACGCCGTCGCCAGCAAGGCGATCGACTCCGGGTTCTTCGCCCGGAACGCACGGAAGGCAGCCGAGGCAATGAAGAACGCCAGCAATGCAAACATCGTCGCCTGCAACGGCTTGTACATGTATTCGTACAGCCACCACAGGAACGATCCTTCCTGGTTATACGGAGCTGCCCATGCGTTCGTCGGGAAGCTCTCCGTCGGCTGCACACCGACTTTGAGAAGTCCAACACACAGCGTCACCAGAAAAGCGATCAGCGTCACCGCTGCGTACCCCCAGCCCGGCCTGCGATCGGAGATCTTCTGCAGATTCATCCGCATCAGGTTGCTGCCGCCCAGCACGAAGGCGATCGCCGCCAGTACGTTGAACCACTGCATCGCGATGCTGCCCCACTCCTCCGTCAACGGGATGAAGTACGACACAATCAGCACGAAGCCGGTCACCGCAGCGATGACCATCGGGACCGTTCGCTTCATGGCAGAAACCCTCCGCTGCCGAGCACATTATTTTGCAGATACGTCATCACGGAGACGGCTGTCGGACTGCTGTTGACTTCGACCCACGTCGCGGCCCCACAACCAATCAGAAGGAGTGCGGCCACCAAAAGCTTGCCGACGTCCTGCCCCCGCAAGCTTCCGAGTTGGACCGGCTCACCCGAAAGATACGCAGAGGCCGCGAAGAACTCTTCACCGATCAACGTGTAGTCACACGCCGCCACAAAGAACGGCAGTTGCGAAGGTTGAGCCGTGCCCGCAACTTGAATCGCTCCGACCGCGTTCCCCGTCTCCGCCAGGATCAGCGACTCCGCAAAAAACGCTCCCATGTAGAAGCACGCCGCAGGTTTCTCCCTCGTCATCGTGCCTGTCACCGCTGCGACATACCCGAACTGCTCATCGGTCAGATAATAAATGTCGTCCTCGCGATAGGCGTCCGGCCGTCCCTCCGCGAGATACGATGCCTCAACCGTCTCACGAGCCGTCGTCATCACCAGAGATCGCGCTGTCGGCACCTCCAGTCTCGCCCCGTACTCAGCCGTGAGCGATGCGACCCGACTCAGCACCGTAATGCCCGCGACTGTCTGAATGTCATTGATATCCTGAATCCCCGGCACAAACAGACACGCCCGCCCCATCTCGGTCGCCCGTCCGACCGCCTCATCGACCGCCTCCAGTCCGGGGATTTTGCGGATGTACAACTCGCGTCCGGACTTTGCAATCGCGATGAAGGCGACGACAGCACCACAAATCACAAGCACAATCACGGCCAGCCAACCACGATCCGTCCGAAACCATTCCATGATGGGCGTCACTGTCTCGTTCGTCTCCACCGGCGTTGACTCACCTCCCGGGCCGACCGTGACCACCTGATACCGATACGCTCGCTTTCGCTGAACTCCCTGATCGGTAAATGTCTCCGTCTGTGAAGGGACTTCGCCGATTTTGACGAAGTCCACGTCGCCGTCTTGCTTGCGAAGCACGTGATAGGCGGACACGACAGGAGATTCGATATTGAGATCATCATCAGGCGATAGAGTCCACGAAACATCGATCGTCGTGCCGACATCATTCGGATGGTCTGTAGCAGTCACGTCAACGACCGACCGAGGCGGCTCCTGTGCCACAGCCAGATGATCACTTCCGCACAAGACAAGACCCACAACGAGTCCGAGCCACAACGCCGAAATCTGAGATCTCAAATCTGAAATCAGTAATCTCAGATCTGAAATCTCAGATCTGAAATCTGCCACCCCATGTGCGACGATCAACGACTGCATGTTCATCCTCCAATGATCTCCACATTTGCGCGAGGAACTGTCAGTGTCTCCCCCGATTCGCAAGCGACCTCGAGGACACGCGCCTTTGAGCCACTTCCCAAGACCGTCGGCTCTGAGGGCAACCCCGCAACCGTGCCGATCACACCGAAGTACGGATCGCGAATGATCCGCACAGACGTCCCCGGTTCCAGCACGCCCGCCACGTGAGTCGCAGTCACTGAACCCTCGGGCGATTCTCCGTCGTCGGCAAGAACCGGAATCACGATTTCCGGTCGCAGCACCCCCGCACGAATTTGCGTCGCTCCATTCACGGCGGCTTCCGACCCTGCTCGTGAAGCAAGCAACTCAAACGTCTGCTGTGCCATCGCAATCTCGCCGAACCCTTCCGTAATGATGACCGTCACACCGATCCGCTCGGTCCCAGTAATCGCCACGCCCAGATCGTACCCCAGCACATCCTTGAGATCTGCATCATCCATGCCGCCGGACACGATCGCAGCAACCCCGACATCAATCGCACGGCGAATTGTCTCACCCGGCATCCGTGCTCCGCCAATCACGACTGCGCCACGCATCTCTTCACGAATCAGATCCGGCGAGAACTCCTGCGTGTGATCCTGACACGCCATCACGATCGGTCCGAACGCTTCGCCCCCGATCCCAAAGATCCCCTGTACGAAAGACACTTCCGCCTCAATGATTACCCCTTCGCCAGCCATGATCTCCACGACCTCACCCGCCGCAAACGCTCGCACCTCCACCGGAATCGACGCCCCGCGAATGATCAATTGCCCCGTGACATGCGAAACCGACTCAATCACTCCCGCCACCTTCGAGACATACTCACCCTTGAACATCCCAAAGATGCCTTTAGTGCGTGCCAGCACATCCCCCACTTCAACTCGCTGCCCCTCCTTCTTGAGCAAACACTCGGGCACGTCTGCGGGCGTGAGCGACAGCTGATTCGCCAGATTGACCGGCGTTGCATCTCCAGGCAACTCGGTGCGTGCAACCACATCCTGTGATCCGACCCAATCGCCGACTGACACCAGCACGTCCCCGGCGATCGGCAATACCCGCCGCGCACGGTATCTCATCCGCTGAGTGACCTGTAATCCGGGAGTGTATGCTGTTGCCATGTTATTTCACCGCGGAGGCGCTGAGACGCGGAGGGGACGCGGAGATTCCTATCAGAATTCGGTGCTGACTCCGAACAATGAAGTGCCTCTTGATTGGGTCTAACATCCTGACCTCATGTTGTTGCATCCACTTGTCCATCTCCGCGCGTCCTCCGCGTCTCAGCGGTGAACTTCATCCCTCATACAGATTCAAGTGCTCCGACCACGCCTGCACGACCCGCTGACACTCGGCCCGATCCGCAGGTAACTCCAGGGGTCGACCGCGCGCGTCGAGGATCAGCCCGACCGTTCCGCCGCGCACCTCTCGCTCAACCCGCTTACCCGGACCGCTGCCGACATCGAATCCCCGCGACGGTTCCACGACGATCTTCGCCTTCTCACCGAGTCCGAGCGGGAACAACCTGATGTCGCCAAATGACAACTCGCCCTTCTCTTTCAGTGACGCTCCATTGATCTCATAGGTGAAGCAACATTTGCCCGGCTTGCCTTGCCCCTTTGCAGCGACGCACGTGCCGAGATAGATCAGACAGTCTTTCTCAAACACCTCCAGCGCCGCCTGCGGATGGACGGACGCGAGGACTCCCAAATGGGGCATCATAAAGATGCTGTCTTTCGCCAACTCCGTGATGCCCTCCGGCTCAAACGCATCGATCAGCATGGCCGCCGTCTGCTCCATCCTCGGAGCATGTGAGAGCACGCCTCCCGACGCAACCATGAGGTCCAGCTTCATGTTGTCGACGATACTCTGACCACTCTTCTGCTGAGCGAACGTGTCGCCGACAGTCCGCTGTTGCTGTACTCCCTTGAGCGTCGTCGCGAACTCACGATGTTGAATATAGGCCAACCGCAGCGCCTCTCTCGACACCGCCTGCTCGAAGACCAATGCCTCCAGCGTCTGCGGGATCGTTGTTGGCCGGATCATTTTGTTTTTGACCCGGTTCCGCAGTTCCCGTTCATCCATGTCGAAGTGGACCCACCGCAGCACGCTCGGCATCCCTGCCTCCGCACACACGTTGGAGATCGAGTAGCTCATTCCCAGATTCGCGCTCACCGTTCGATTGAACACCGGTTCGCCATCCGGTCCATCGAACACGCTAAACATGTCCGTCGTCGCCCCGCCAATGTCGACTCCCACAACATTGAGGCCCCGCACCTTCGCGATCTGCTGGAGAATGTCGCCCACTGCCCCCGGTGTGGGCATGATTGGCGCATCGGTCCAACTGATCAGCTTGTCATACCCCGGTGCATGGGCCATCACGTGCTCGAGGAACACATCGTGAATCTGGTCCCGCGCAGGCCCAAGGTTCTCTCGCTCCAGCACGGGCCGAATGTTATCGACGACCGTCAACTCGACTGACTCGTCAAATGTCTCCTCGACAAACTTCGCCGCCTCCCTGTTGCCCGCGTAGATCACGGGCATGCGGTATCCCGATCCAAACCGCGGCTGTGGCTTTGCCGGAGCGATCAGCTCAGCGATCTGCACGACATGCTCGACTGTCCCGCCATCGGTGCCGCCCGACATCAGGATCATGTCTGGCCTTAACTCGCGAATGCGCTGAATTTGCTCATGAGGCTTTCGGCGATCGTTCGACGCGATCGTGTCCATCACAATCGCTCCGGCCCCGAGTGCAGCTCGTTTCGCCGACGCCGCCGTCATCTCACGCACCACACCCGTCACCAGCATCTGCAGACCACCGCCCGCTGACGACGTCGAGATGTAAATATCGCACCCCTCCGGCATCTGTCCTTCGCTTGCCGGTTTCGCAGGACGAATGATCTGCCCGTGTTCATCGACCAGTCGCCGCCCCGCCAATTCACCAACCTCGGTCGCCGCGTTGACGACGCCGACCGTCACATCCGCGACCGGCTGCTCAACCGTCGTGGGTGCCTCCCCGCGATGCGTCTGTCGATACTGCCCGTCGATCTTCTCGATCAAAATGGCCTTCGTCGTCGTGCTCCCACAGTCCGTGGCGAGAATGACGTTGATCTGATCGGGGTTGAGGTGAGTCATCGTTTCTTTCACCGCAGAGGCGCGGAGGACGCGCGGAGGAGTATCACTCCGTAGAACGGACTTCCAAGTCCGTCCACTTCGACGGGACAGCCGATGTGGTGCATAATCACACGTGCAAGAGTGACGGATTAGGAAATCCGTCCTACGCAGTTGGGCGACACTCGAATAGCCGCTATCCATCGTCCCTCCGTGCGTCCTCCGCGACTCCGCGTCTCCGCAGTGAATCATCCCGCCCGATCTCCTCCAACCGCTCCAGCAAGTAGTCAATCGCCCCCCGGTGCTCCAAAAACTCCGCAAACTCCCGAAGCCCCTGCCGGTCAGTGAGCACACTGATCAACGGTGTGAAGAAGTGAATCGCCTGTGCAGCCAAAAAGCCGAGTGGACGCGACATCTCCAGATAGAGAATTGCCGGAGTCGTCAGACGACGGCGAGAGATCTCACGGCACAGTCGGTCGATGAGAACCCGCTGCGATTCGCTCGGCTCCACAACCCCGGCGGGCTCAACCGCAAAGGCATGCCGTAGTTCGTCCAGAAACGCCATCAAAGAGTTCGACTCCTTCCTGTGTGCAGGAAGTGTAGCCGAACAGGCGTGTCGTTGAAACGAACCATGTCCGTTTAGCCGCGACCCATCTGGGAGCGCTCCGCCTGCGACAACAAGATGTCGTGTCAGCTCAGCGCGAACAACCGCTTCGCATTTGCCGTCGTCAACTGAGCCAATTCCTCCAGCGACATCCCCGCCGCTTCAGCGACGCACTTCGCGGTATGCACCACATTGGCCGGTTCGTTTCGTTTGCCTCGCAAGGGGACCGGAGAGAGATAGGGTGCGTCAGTCTCGATCAACAGCCGGTCGTGAGGCACCCGCGACGCCACTGTACGCAGAGCTTCGTTTTTTTTGAAGGTGAGCATCCCCGCAAACGACATATGCATCCCTATTTCGATGCACACCGCTGCTACCTCAGCATCTCCACAGAAGGAATGCATCACTCCGTTGAGCGGTCCGTCATTCGCAGCCCGCCTGAGTTGTTCGACAACGTCTGCCTCAGCCTCGCGGCAGTGGACCACGAAGGGCTTGTTGACCCGTCGTGAGAGATCGATGTGCCGATCAAAGTAGTCCTGCTGCTGCTCGATCGGAGCATAGTCCCAATAGCGATCCAGTCCCGTCTCGCCAATGCCCACGACCTGCGGATGTGTGGCGAGTTGCTCGATTGTGTCCCAATCGTGTGGTTGGACCTCAGCGACATAATTCGGTTGAATGCCGATCACAGCCGAGACCATCTCATGCTGCTCAGCCAGTGCAACAGCCGCCCGGCTCGTGGCGACATTGATGCCGATCGTCAGGATCCGCTCGACGCCCGCATCGCGAGCCCGCTGGAGAACCTCGTCGCGGTCGACGTCAAAGGCTTGCTCGTCGAGATGCGCATGTGTGTCGATCAGCATGGAACACCCGCTGACTTCGTAGGACGGACTTCCAAGTCCGTCCACGAGACCATCTTCTTTTTGACAATCGATGAAATGCGAGACGCGAGCAGACGGACTTGGAAATCCGTCCTACGACGCGGCCAACTTGCGAAGTTCGTCGAGGTGCCGCTGCTCTGCAACCACAATGTCTCTCACGAGACTCGACGCCATGGGATCAGAATTCAGGCCACCCGAGGCCGACTCACAAGCTCGCACAATCGTCTCCTGGTTTTGCACCAGTTGATCGAGGAGAAAGTCGACATCGACGTAGTGCAAGCTGGTGTACGACGTCGGATAGGTTCCAAAGTCGATGTACTCTCCCGACTCGTTCAGCAGACGAGCGAGGGCTCCGACTGACTGCTGTTGCTCAGTCGCGAGACGTTCAAGCGTTCGACGTGTCTCATCGGCAGAGGTCGAAGCCCAGGGCCAGCTCTCGCCGACGTATTGCAGAAAGCTCCGGCCGATCTGGATCAGCAGGTCGTTTAATTGAGAAGTAATGATACCTTCAACCATGAGCATCCGTGGGGCACTCGATCAATGCAGAACAGAACAGGTTAAGGGAACAGCACCGAAGCAACATACCGGGCAGTCGCAGAGAGGTTATTCTGCAATGGGGATGCCCCCATCAGCAAGATCGGAAGCGTAATCACTACGACGTAGGCTCCCACGAGGCCGGACATATTGATTGACCGAACACCCTCAGGACGTGGTGCGATGAACATCGCCTTCAACACGCGAAGATAGTAGAACAGGCTGAAGATCGTGTTCAAACCCGCGATCACAACCAGGGCCCACATCAGCCAGTGGATCGAGCCGGCGTTCCAAACTGAGGCGAAGATCAGCAACTTGGCGAAGAATCCACCGAACGGCGGCATTCCGAGCAGACTGAACATGGCGACTCCCATGCATACGCAAAGCACCGTCATCGTCCCGCTGTGATGCGCCAAGCCGTTGTAGTCTTCGATTTCTTCACTGAATGTTTCATTCCGGATCAGTGCCACGATCGCGAAGGCCGCGAGATTCATGAACAGGTAGACTGCAAGGTAATACATCAAACCTTCGACACATCGAGCTGCCCCATCCTGCACTTGTGCTGCCGACCATCCAGATGACTCGGCGGCATTGGTGATCACCAGCATCGCGGAGACCGCCATCAGCATGTAGCCGGCGTGAGCGATCGTTGAGTATGCGAGGAGGCGTTTGACGTTTGTCTGGCCGTAGGCAGCGAGGTTGCCAAACGTCATCGTCACTGCCGCCATCACTCCCAACGCGAGGCCAAGATATAGATTCAACGACTCAAGTTCGCCTCCGCCGGAAGCCGTCATCGCCAGCAGGAACCTGACCAATAGTGCGAACGCCGCAGCCTTCGAGGCGACCGACAGGAACCCACCAATCTCCGCAGGTGCTCCTTCGAATGCATCTGGACACCAGAAGTGGAAGGGCACGAGTGACAACTTGAAGGCCAAGCCGACCAGCACCATCATCACCCCCAAAAGAGTGACCACGATGTTGGGATTTGAAAGTGTGACGCCGTCACCGTCGATCAAGTAGGCAAGTCTCGGTCCCAACTCGGCGAACTCCGCGGTGCCGAGCAGACCGGCGATGAGACTCAGACCGTACAGCATGATGCCTGCGGTGCCAGCTCCGTACACAACGTACTTGAGTGCTGCCTCACTGCTGGAACGGCGTCCTTTGAGGAAGCCGACCATGACGTAACTCGGGACACTCATCATCTCCACACCGAGGAACAACATCAGCAGGTGATTTGCGCTCGTGGCGACCATCATGCCGATCGTGGAACCGATGAGGAGTGTGTAGAAATCGGGGCCATCCTCGTTGTCCGGAATGCCGGTGAGCACGGTCAATGCCACGACCAGCACCAGAAAAAATGTCAGCCCCAAGCGGAAGAACAGGGTGAATGCATCGTGCATCAACAGGCCCGTGAACAACTCACCTGGCGAGCCGACACCCGCTTCAGTCAATTGGAAGAGGCTGAACAGAGTCTCGCCTGCTCCCAAATTGGTCTCCGCTCCGCCCGTCGTGAAGAACACGAACTGCAGCAACACGGCGACGAATGCCACCACCGATCCACCCAGTGCGATAACGTACGGAGGAATCTTGTGATCGAGACTGAACAATCTGAGCAGTAACAGCACGATCACCGTGACGCACAGCAGCACCTCCGGGCAGAACACCTCAATCGAACGAGTGAGGTCGCCGTAGATCAAACCGTTGAGAATTTCAGAAACGGACATGAAGTGTTGTCAGTCGTCGTCGGCAGTTGTCAGTGATCAGTTTTCAGTTGTGCGAATCCGCAAGCGGTGATGGATGTCTTTAACGGTTGATGAGGACACCGACTTGTTCGCCCAGTCCGCGAGCCGCTTCGTAGCCTTCGGCCAGATTGACAGTCAGATTTGCGATTGACTCCCGCATCAGGCCGAACATGATTTCCGGATAGACGCCGAGGACGATCGCCAGGATGGCGAGTACGTATGCGACGGTCGCTTCCCTCCCGTTGATCGGGAGCAACGCCTCGGGGTGAGGGCCTTTGTACTCAGGGCCAAGGTACACGCGTTGAATGGTCCAGAGGATGTAGCCGGCTGTGAGAATGACACCCGCTGCGGCGATGATCGCGAGCAGTGGGCTGTAATTCCAGGTGGCCAGTACTGTCATGACTTCGCCGATGAACCCGCACAGCCCGGGCAGACCCAGACCGGCGAAGAAGATCACCACGGCGAGCGCACTGTAGTGCGGCATGATCTGCATCAGTCCGCCGAACTTGTTGAGGTCGCGATGATGGACGCGGTCGTAGATCACACCCACCATGAAGAACATGCCTGCCGAAGAGATGCCGTGGGCCAACATTTGGAACATGGCACCGTTGACACCCATCGCCCAGTAGTCGTTGCCCATTGTGGCACCGGTCGATTCATTGATTTTCCACACGGCAAGGCCGATGAGCACGTAGCCCATGTGACTGACTGAGCTATAGGCCACCAGACGTTTGAAGTCCGTCTGAGCCATCGCGGCGAAGGCTCCATAGATGATGCTGAAGACGCCGAGGGCCACGAGTGCGTACGCGGCGTACTGCGTTCCGTACGGGCAGAGCGGCATGGCAATGCGAATGATGCCGTAGCCACCCATCTTCAATAGCACGCCGGCCAGGATCATCGAGATCGGTGTGGGAGCTTCGACGTGAGCGTCCGGCAACCATGTGTGGAACGGGAAGGCCGGCAGTTTGATGGCAAAACCGATGAACAGCATGATGAAGGCAGTGGTCTGCATCGTTGTGGAGAAACCACCCTCTTTGGCGATCTCCATCAGAGTGAGCAGGTTGAAGACGCTTTCACCGCCGGTCGCCTCTGCACTGCCGAAGTAGAACATCAACATGGCGATCAGCATCAGCACGCCACCGACCAGTGTGTACAGGAAGAACTTGATCGCCGCATACTCACGACGCGGACCGCCCCAGACGCCGATGAGAAAGTACATCGGCAGCAGCATGACTTCCCAGAACACATAGAACAGGAAAAAGTCGAGGGCGAGAAAGACGCCCATCATGCCTGTTTCGAGAATGAGAAACAGCATGAGGTATCCGCGCACATACTTGGTGATGCTCCAGGAAGCCATCATGGCCAACATGCTGATCAACCCGGTCAGGATCACCAGCGGCAGACTGATCCCGTCGACACCGAGTTGGTAATTGATGTTCCAGCCGGGGATCCAGGCGTACGACGTCTGCATCTGCATCTCAGCGACGGACGTGTCAAACTGATACCAGATCGCCAGCGTCGCCAGGAAGGTTAGCCCGGTGAACACCAGTGCTGTCACACGCATTCCCTCGATGGCAGCCTTATCGAAGAACATCAGCGCCAATGCTCCCACAGTGGGGAGAAATATTGCGATTGAAAGCAGTGCTGTCTCGTTGATGCTGATATGTTCCATCGGTTGTCCGTCGCTACAGCTTTTCAGCCGATTCTGTCGTAGCTGAACTCGCAAGAGTTCAGAATTCGATTCTGGTTGGAGGCGGCTGAATTCTTGCGAATCCAGCTACATGGATAGTCACCATCATGTCCTTGGGAAAAACATGAACAAAAGCACAAACAACCCCAGCACGCCCAGGGCGATAAACATTATGTATTGGCGGAGCTTGCCGGTCTGCACGACTTGCAGGCTGCGACCGACTCGGTAGGTCGAAGTGCCGACGATGTTCACCAGACCATCGACAAAGGTTTCATCAAACTTGCGGTCCCAACTGGACGCCACCACCGTCATGCGGCTGAGTGAGTGCAGGAATGCGTCGAGGACATTCTTGTCGAAGCTGGTACACCAACGGGCGACGACATGGACCGGACGCACGAACATGACGTCGTACAGGTTGTCGAACTGCCACTTCTCGACGAGGAAGTGATGCACGCCCGAGAACGATCGTTTGATCACAGCCGGATCGACGAGTCCCTTCCAGTAGAACACTGCACTGAGGGCTGCTCCAACGACCGCCGCAAACAACGCAGCGGTGCCTGCTGTGTGGTGGACTCCGTGAATGGCGTCATGGCTGGGCAGCGTCAGGGCCACATGATGGGCTGACGTGCCGCCCGCCGCGACGTGGGTCGGCTCGGACGTGAGAATCCAGCCCTCCAGCACGCCGAACCAGGCACAGCCGATGGCGAAGATTGAGAGAATGATCAACGGCACGGTCATGACCGACGGCGACTCATGAGCGTGATCGTAAACGTGCTGATCTTTCGGCGGGCCAGCGAACGTCATGAACCACAGACGGAACATGTAGAAAGCTGTGATGCCGGCTGTCACCAGCGGTACAAAAAACAGCAGGAAGTGAGTTGCGTTCCCCGACATGAATGCGAGACCGGAGGCCACAATCGCATCCTTTGAGTAAAAGCCGGCCAAGCCCACGTTCAGCACGGGAATCGCCAGTCCGCTGATCGCCACGACGCCGATAAACATGGTCCAACACGTGATGGGCATCTTCTTATAGAGGCCGCCCATCTTGGTCATCTCCTGTTCATGGTGACAGCCGTGGATCACGCTGCCCGAGCAGAGGAACATCAGTGACTTGAAGAATGCGTGGGTGATCAAGTGATACAGCCCGGCACCCCAACCGCCGACGCCGAGGGCCAGCATCATGTAACCCAACTGACTGATTGTCGAGTAGGCAAGGACACGTTTGATGTCCGTCGCCACAACGGCAATTGTGGCGCCAATGAACAATGTGATGCAGCCGATGTAGGCAATCGTGAGCAGGACTTCGGGCGTAAACATCGGATAGAACCGGCCCGTCAGATACACACCCGCTGCGACCATTGTCGCGGAGTGCACGAGCGCAGAGACCGGAGTCGGCCCTTCCATCGCGTCAGGCAACCACGGTTGCAGCGGGAACTGAGCACTCTTACCGATGCAGCCGCCGAAGATGCCAATGCCTGCCGCAATGAGGAGCCAGTAGGGGATTGACCGTTCACTGTCTTCGGGTGAGCCGCGCAGATGAACGATCTTTCCCTCTTCGGTATCGACGACGTCCAATTGACCATGCGAGTCGCGAGCCATCTGGAACAGTCCGAGATCGCCTGCCGCCTGCGGGTCCGTGTTCGCAAACTGGAATGTGCCGAAGTACGTCCAGAGGATCATGAGACCGATGAGGAAACCGAAGTCGCCGACTCGGTTCATGATGAACGCCTTGTTGGCAGCCGTGCTGGCGGAGTGACGTTCGACGTAGAAGCCGATCAGCAGATAACTGCACACGCCGACCAGCTCCCAGAAGACAAACACCTGGAAGATGTTGCCCGCGAGTACGAGGCCCAGCATCGAGAAGCTGAACAGTGACAGAAAGGCGAAGAACCGATAGAAGCGACCGGGGCGATGGAAGTGTTTGCCACCCGGAAGATGCACGAAGTGATCTTCGTAATCCTCGGTCAATTCATCGCTCATGTAGCCGATGGCGAAGATGTGAATACAGGTCGCGATCAGCGTGACCATACAGAACATCAGCAGCGTGAGGCCGTCGATGTAATAGTCGATGGAGATCCGGAGATCGCCAAAATGGGCCAGTTCGTAGAACGTCCCAGAGAACGCAGCGGCATACGGATCGTTGCCATGTCCCTCGTGATCCTCAGCCTCTTCGGGCGATTGACCACGCACATCGTCAGCGGGCGGCAAAGTTTCGTTGCTGTGCGGATGCTCGTGGGATTCGTCTTGATCGTGACCCGACTCGGCATCGTGGCCATGACCCTCGTCATGATCATGACCATCATGATGATCGTGACCGTCGCCATGATCACCATCGTGCGACTCGCCATGCTCAGCGGCATGGGCCGCCGTGACGAGTTGGACGTCGGTCGCTCCCTTCCAGATGAAGAAGGCGGACAGACTCAACAGGAAGCCTGTGCCGATGCAGAACACGGCCATATAGGCGGCGAGCTTGGTCTTCTTGCCATTCGAGGCGGGATCAAATCGTTTGCCCCAGTAGCCGCCGAATATCTCGACCGCGAAGCCGACGAGCGGCAGCAACCAGGCGATGCCCAGCAGCCACTTCAGCGTGGTTCCCGTCTGGATGTATGCTTCCGGCGTCATGTCGGTGTGTCTCGGTTAACCCTGCAGCTCGTTGGCCCGGTCGACGTCGATCGTCAGATGGTTGTTGTAGAAGTTCAAAACAATTGCGAGTGCCACAGCGGCTTCTGCGGCAGCGAGGACGATCACAAACAGCGAAGCGATCTGCCCGTCAAGGCCGAGTGGGCCAAACTTAGAGAAGGCGACGAAGTTCACGTTCGCCCCGTTGAGCACGAGTTCCACGCCCATCAGCACGCCGATGCCATTGCGTTTGGTCGCCATGCAAATGACGCCACACACAAACAGCACGGCTCCGACAGCCAGATACCCGTTGATTCCTACGCCTTCCATCTCACTCGCTCAAAACTCACTGGGCACATTGACTCGTCGCTTGGCCCGAGCCAGATAGGCGGCTCCGATCAACACGACCAGCAGATGCACAGAAACGATTTCAAAAGGAAGCAGATAGCCCGTGCTTGGCTGCTCCCGGTTCTTTCCCAAGTCTTTGTCGAACCGGGCCCCCAACAGGGCCGCGCCGATGCTGCGGGTCGTGTGACCTTCGCCTCGTTGGTTGTAGCCGGGCCGCTCCAAGGAGGAGACGCCGTATCGACTCTCAAGCTTGGCTGCGTTGCCGTCCCAGTCGACCTGCAACACAGTGACGACCACCATGCCGAGAAACAGTGCGCCGACGAGAATGGCTTGCACCATATCGCCCGGACTGCTCTTGATTGTCAGGAACGGCCCACTCGCGGTGAGCATCACACCAAAGATCAACAGTACGACCGTGCCGCCGACATAAATCAGAAGTTGGGTCGCGCCGACAAAGTCTGCATTCAGCATGAAGAACAGGCCAGCCGTTGAGCCTAGCGAGATCACGAGATAGAACGCCATCCGGACGACGTTCTGACTCAGCACGACCGCGATCGCTCCACCACAGGCAGCCGCTGCAAACACGGTGAACAGGAGCAGTTCCATTACTTGGCCCCTCCAATCATCGAGGAGTCGTCCGACATTGCGACGTGGGCATCATCAACAGGTCGAACAATCGCCGCCTCGGATTCAGTCGCTGGTGTTTCTACGGCTGCTTCGATCGCTCGTGCTCCCAAGCCGGGCTTCATGCCCATTGCCACGCGACCAGGGGCCAGTAATGACCAGGTCGTCGCCCCCAGAAACAGGAAGCAGCTGATCGGCACCAGATACTTCAGACAGGTGACCATCACTTGGTCAATTCGCAGTCGCGGGAGGGTCCAGCGAATCCAGATCTGCAGGAACACCAGTTTCGATGATTTGATCAACAGGACGGCGAACCCGAGGACGTTGCCCAAATAGTTTACTCGCCAATCGCCTGAGGCGCGGAAGAAGTTGTCGATCGGAGCGATGCCCGTCCACCAGCCGCCGAGGAACAGGATGACCCCCAAGGCGCTGACGAAGTACATGCTGGCATACTCGGCCAGAAAGAAGACGGACCAGCGGAAGCCGCTGTATTCAGTGTGAAAGCCGCCGACCAGTTCACTCTCCGCTTCGGCGAGATCGAACGGTGCTCGCTTGTTGCTGGCGAGTGTGACTGTGAAGAACACAAAAAATGCGAGAAACGTGAACGGATCATGGAAGATAAACCAGTTCCAGAACCAGCCCGACTGCATGCGACCGATCTCGTTGAGGTTCATCGATCCGGCAATCAGCACCGGAATGACGGCTGTAATGCCGAGCGGGACTTCGTAGCTCACCATCTGGGCCGCTTCACGCATGCCGCCGAACAGCGACCACTTCGAGCCGCTGGAGTAGCCGGCGAGAATGATGCCCAGCACTTCGAGAGAGAGAATGGCGAGTGCCAGGAACAGTCCCACATCGAGTGAGAGAGCCACCCAGCCATCGCTGAAAGGCAGAAATAGAAAAGCCGCGAAAGACGAGACCACAACAACATAGGGTGCGACGCGAAACAGCATCGAGTCGGCCGCGTTGGGCCAGAGGTCTTCCTTCTGGAGAAGCTTGATGCCGTCTGCGAGGGATTGCAGCCAACCGAAGCGACCGCCCGTTCGCGTGGGACCGAGACGATCCTGAATTCGCGCCGACACCTTGCGTTCGGCCCAGATGCCGGCAAAGGCGGGGAGTCCGAAGAACCCAGCCAGTAACGCGACATGCACAATGGCCGCGAGAATGAGAGCACCCGTCTCACCAATCGGCGGGATGTCCCAGAAGTCGAAGACCGGGAGGTCAATCCCCTCTCTCAGCAATTCCGAAATCGTTTCGGTAGCCAATAGGGGCATCATACCAACGGGTCCGTCGTGGAAAAGCGTTACAGCAACCTGTGAATGGGGCGGACATCGAGTGAAGTTCCGCCACGAAGGCATGAACTATGGCAGAAGCCTGATGTCGTTTCAAGCGACCGAAAACGTGATTCCCATGATTGGCAAACGACTTCCGGTGATTGGGAAGAAGGAGGGCGCACCTCGAAGGGGTCAGGCACCATTTCCCATTGAGCTAAGGCGAACACTCTCTGAAAAGTGTCGACTGACGCTGCGGTGAAATGGTGCCTGACCCCTTCAGCGCCTCACCGTTTCCGCTCACGACTCGGGAAGCGCTCCTTCGAGTATTCGCCGCCGAGTTCGTCTCGCTGAGTGTCACATCGCTGTCGCATTTGCGCGAGTGTCTCTGCATATGAAGTATCGGTCGCGAGGTTCGTGAGTTCCAACGGATCAGACTCCAGATCGTGAAGGAATTCGCCTTCGGGCAAGTTCTCGAAGTAGCGGGCGTACACGTATCTCTCGTCTCGAACACCCTCCCACTTGGGGATGTCATGTCGATCGAACAGATGCTCGCAGAAGAAGTCGGTTCGCCACTCGCTCTCCAGTTCGGTTCCTTCGACCAATGGTGTGAGGTCTCTCCCCTGATACGACGATGGTACCTCGCCGGTTGCGAGTGAGACGATCGTTGCTGGGACGTCAACGTTGAGCACCATGTGCGAGTCGACTTGTCCGCGCTGGGCGCGCGGCAGACGTGGGTCGAAGATGATCAGCGGCACACGCAGGGCCTCATCGAAGTGACTCCACTTGCCGGCGAAGCCGCGCGAGCCCTGATAGTAGCCGTTGTCGCCCATGAAGATGACGACCGTGTTGTCATCGAGCCCCTGGCGCGTGACCTCGTTGAGGACGCGACCGATGTTGCGGTCGAGACCGGTGATCATGCGGAAGTAGGCCTTCGAGTTGTGCTGATACTTCTCCGGCGTGTCCCACCGCCAGAACCAGCGATCGCGGTGCATGCTGTTCTGCAGAAACGACGGCAGCGTTCGCCAGTGCTCGGTATCGACGAGCGGTGGTGGAATCGTGGAGTCAGCGTAGTAGCCCGCTTCACTGGGCGGCCATGGGAAGTGATCGACCTTGTCACTGTCCTCTGCGTGCGATGCATTGAAACTGACCGAGAGGCAGAACGGTTGGTCACCCTCACATCCTCGCACGAAGTCGATCGCTCGGTCACCCGTAATGTCGGTCAGATGGCGTTTTGAACCGTCGGCTTGCAGCTTGAAGTAGGGGTTGCGATTGAGTGGGTCAAATACGTCGAACATCTGTTTCTGACCATCATTGGCCACATTCACTCCGAACTTGCCGACAAAGCCCGTGCGGTAGCCCGCCTTTCGCAGCACGACCGGGTAACTGTTCTTGACGATCTCTTCTGCAATGGGAGGCGTGCCGAAAGTGAACTTGTGCGATCTCTCCCACAGTCCGGTCAACAACGTCGCCCGACTGGCGGCACAGATGGCCGTCGTGACAAACGCGTTCTCGAACCGGACGCCGCGCTGCGCAAGATCGTCAAGGAAGGGAGTCTGTACGATCGGGTGCCCCGCACAACTCAGGAAGTCGGCCCGTTGATCGTCGGACAAAAAAAAGATGATGTTGGGAGGGCGGGTCTCGGGTGTCGTCCGGGATTCGACCGCCGCTTGCGGTTTCGCATCCGGGTTCCACCACGCATCCAACTTGGCCGTCAGTTCTTCAACGACCTCAGGGTAGTCCCCCGCAGCGTCTCGCTCCTCGTCGTAATCCTGTGTGATGCGGAACAACTCCGTCTTCGCGTTCGGCTCTCGACCGGGATGAGGCACGATCAACTTCCATTGTCCATCGATGATCCACCGAAATCGCAGGCTCGCGACCGGGTCGGTCATATCGACGATGTCATGCTCGAAGATCTCCCCATAGATGGCTTGCCGTTTCGCAACGGCCTCCGCGTCCAGCAGGTCGATCCCCTCCATCTCGTCCGTTGGTTCGAGTCCTGTCGCTGCGAGAATCGTGGGGACGAGGTCGATTGAACTCGCGAGGTGCCGTCGGTCCAGCTTTGGTTCGACTTGACCCGGCCAGCGAACCATGATGGGTGTCCGCACTCCGCCATCGTATTGAGATTTTTTGGATCTCGGGGCGAATCGACTTTGTTCCGTGTCATTGATCCAGCCGTTGTCGGTGACGTACAGCACGAGCGTGTCGTCCGCGAGTCCCTGTTCATCGAGATGCCCGAGGAGTTCGCCGACTGTCTCATCGAACCAGTCGCACATCGCCCAATACTTGGCGATCGGAAGATAGGGCGTCTTGTCCCGATACTTGTCGAGCAGTCGCTCGGGCGGGTTGTGCGGCGTATGAGGCAGAAAGGGTGCGTAGTACGCGAAGAAGGGTCGCTCCTCTCTCTGCGCCAAGTCAATGAAGTCGAAGACCGGTTGCAGTCCATCACGACCGATGGTCAGTCCCTCGTCACCATGACGACCGCCTCGTGTACGATCACCATGCGTCATGCCATGCGTGAATCCGCCGCGTCGGTAGTGGCCTTCCCACCATTTGCCCGATTGATGAGAGAGATATCCCAACTCGTTACAGAGGATGCCCGCAATTGTGGGAACGCGATCGAGGTGATGCATGTACTCCAGCCTTCGTTGAAGGTAGAGCGGACTCTGTCGTTGCTTGCCTTTGGGTTGTGTGGCCAACTCTTCCGGAGGAGGCGGGTCATTCCCCACGATGCCATGCTGGTGTGGATACAGACCTGTTACGATCGTCGCCAGTGACGGACGGCACAGACTGTCCGGGACGTACCCTCGTGTGAACGTCAGCGATTGTTCCGCGAGGCGATCAATGTGAGGTGTCTGTATGTATGGATGCCCCATGAAGCCGTAATCGCTCCACGCCTGATCGTCAGAAATGATCAGCAGCACATTGGGAGCAGCGGCATGACAGACAAAGGGGCTCGTCAAACAAGCGAGGATTGCCAGAACCCCAAAAGTCGTTTGGTGCATTGATGGTTCCTTGACTGAGTTGCAGAACGAATCGCCGTATCACCGTACGGCAGTGGTCTTGCCATCCTGTGGCTAAGGGTGCGTTCGTAAATAAACTATCGAAGTTCTAGTTCTTACGTGGGGCGATTTGATAGTTCCAATCACCGTGGAACGCATTGCGTTTCAGTTTGATGGCGTTCATTTCGGCATCACGGATTTTGCGCCCCTTGAG